>JAZRVU010000089.1:0-33103 GCA_045599305.1 Acutalibacteraceae bacterium
GAACAGACCACCGAGTTTACCGACGAGAGAGTTGACATTGATCTTGGCTTTGACCGCTTCCACAATCTGTTTGACCTGATCGTCCGGCAGATCCACGCCGATGAGGCCCTCCACCTTTTTGATCGGGTCGCTCTGGAAATTCGCGGCCAGGGACTTATCACTCTTGATCTTTTTCACGATCTCTTCCACTTTTGCTTTGATATCCATGTTGCATCGCTCCTTACACAATATATGGGATATTATTATAATATCACAGGTGAAACAAAAAATCAAGTATTATCGGCAACGGTTTGATGATATCGGTCACGCCAAAAAAGGTTGCAAAAATCCTGAAAAAGCGGTATGATGATACTACACTGAAAAAAGGTAGGGGTCACCATGACAATCAAAATCGTCTGTATTTATCTTTTATGCATCAGCCTTGTGAGCGTGATCGTCACCTGCGCGGACAAACGGGCGGCACGCCTGCACCGCTGGCGCGTGCCGGAGCGCACGCTGCTGATCCTGTCGGCTTTGGGCGGCGGTGTGGCCATGTATGTGACCATGCACCTCATCCGGCACAAGACGCAGAAAAAGAAATTCATGTGGGGCATCCCCGCCATCCTCATTCTGGAAGCCGCCGCGGCAGTGGCGCTGTGGTATTTTTGGCGATGACTGTGCTTTTCGCCCGATAGAAACAAATAAAGGCACAAGCCTCACGGCTTGTGCCTTTTTTGTTTGGTGGAGATAAGCGGGATCGAACCGCTGACCTCTTGAATGCCATTCAAGCGCTCTCCCAGCTGAGCTATACCCCCAAATTGTATCGCCTATTGGCGACGGTGTATACTTTACCACATTTCAAGCGGTTTGTCAAGGCATTATGACAAGTTTTTTTAAAATTTTTTTGCTTGCAAAAAAAGCGGACGCATGATATGATATTCCTGTGAACGATCGATAACGGAGGCGTTTAAATGTATTCCAAAGAACAGTTGAAAGCGCAGATGGCGGCCATGGGGTTGCGCCCCGACGACCGCGTGCTCATCCACACCTCTTTCAAGGCGGTGGGCGACGTGGAGGGCGGGCCCGACGGCTTTCTGGACGCGTTTTGCGAATATCTTCACGACGGCCTGTTCCTGGTGCCCACCCACACATGGGCCTGCGTGAACGCCGCGCAGCCGGTCTACCGTGTGACGGAGAGCGTCCCCTGCATCGGGCTGATCCCCCGCACGGCGGCTTTTCGTCCCGACGGGATACGCTCGCTGCACCCGACCCACTCCATCTGGGCACACGGCACCGATGCGGCGGCATTCGTGCAGGGGGAGGAATTCTGTGAGACCCCCGGGCCGGCCGGCTCCTGCTGGGCGCGGCTGGGCGAGATCGGCGCGAAGATCCTGCTGATCGGCGTGGCACACAACCGCAACACCTTCATCCACGCGGTGGACGAGCTGGCCGATGTGCCGAACCGTCTGCGCGAGGAACCGTGGGAGGTCACGATCATCGACCGAGACGGCCGTGAGACCCATCACCCCTTTTATAGCCACATCGGCGGCGTGCATGAATTCTTCGGCAACTTTGAGGAAGGGCTGATCGCCACTGGTGCCCAGACCGCCGGCCGACTGGGCGATGCCACCGTGCGGGTGGTGGACGCGGCGGCCTGCTGTGAGCTGGTCAAGCGTGTCTATTCCCGCGCCGACTGCGACCCCTGCGCCGGGCAGATGACGCTGCCCGAGGCCTGGTGGCGATAACGGTCAAACTGCACATAAAAACACGTCTGCTCCGCGCTTTTTCGGCGCGGAGTTTTTTTGCAAGAGAGGCCGTTCTCTTGCAAAATTTTCGTTTACCAAATTCTACGGGCAGTAACAAATTTTCGACAGTCTCCGACGAAAAATCCCGGTTTTCCACGCTTTATCGCGCGAAAGACACGTGTAATATCGGGATTTATCCACATTTTCCACCTTGTTTTCCACAGCGCGGTGTGAAAAACGCGGGTTTTCGACGTATTACAATAAGTAATCCTACCTTTACAATCCCCCTGCAAGCGACTGCAAAACGGTGCATACTTGCCCTTGCGCGCGGCCATACTGATGGTGTGAAAATGAAGGAGTTGACCGCCATGCTCAAAGGGATAAATCACCAGATGATCGAGTTGACAGAGACCGACAGCCCCTATTTTGACCGTGCCTTTTTCGTGCTGCGCCCCGACTGTGCCGACGCCGATGCCGCCCACCTGCAGGAGGAGGCGCGGCGGGTGCTGCTGGCGGCCGGCGGCTACTCCGCGCTGATCCGCAACCGGCGGCGACAGCGCCTGCGCCGCATCTTCTGGGCGGCACTGGGACTGACCGCGGGGGTCGTGATCGGGCTGGCGGCCGCCGGCGCGCTATAAAAAAACACCCGTAACGGCGGGGTGTTCTAAAGAATACACGGCGGCGGGGAGTGATCCCTGCCGCCGTGTTCGTGTATCTATGTGCCTTTTGCAAACGAAACATTCGCTTCAGTCCTGCGGATCATTCTTCGCCGGGGGTCTTGAAAGATTCGTCAAGGCCGTCCTTTACGAGATCGCCCGTCAGCGTCTTGACACCGTCGGCAATTGAGCCTTTGGTCACTTCGGCACCCTCGGTCAGCGCGTTTTTAAATGCGTCCTCTGCCGCATCGCCCATCACGCCCTTCACGCCATCGCCGACCAAATCCATTCCCACGTCAACACCGGTATTGACGAGTCCTTTTCCGATGCCGCCAGTCACGGCCTCGGTCATATCCTTACCGTTGATGGTAGCATCCATAGCTTCCTTATAGGTTTCGCCCACAACGTTTGCCACAAGCTTGTTGCCCGCGCCGTCTACGTTGTCCTTAACAACGTCGATCGTACCTTCGATCGCGCCCTGCGCAATGCCGACCGCTACGTTTTTATCGTAGGCGATCGCCTCGGAGGTCCGTGCCGCCGTGTTCTTTGCCATCGTATATGCCGCCTTGATATCCTTGCGTCCGGTAACGTCCGCCAGCACGTCAATGGAGGTGTCGGCGACCTTCTCCACCGTCTCCACGTATTCCTGCTTATTTTTGATCTCGCCTTCGAGCTCCTGATACTCGTAAGATTCGATCTCGGCTTTTCCCTGCTCATAGCCGATCTTCGCGCGGATATCCTCTTCATCGCCGGAATGGACACCGTATTTTTCACCGAGCTTTTCGACATATTCATTGCGCGCCGCTTGCTTCGCCTTTTCCGCTGCGTATTCCTTCGCATAGTCGGAAAGTCCCTGATTGTCATTACGCTGGGATGCTATCGCTTCTTGCGCCGCTGCCGCATCCTGACGGATCGTGCCGGCGTTTTCCGCTCGGCTTTCAAGCGAAGATTTCAGTTCGGATTCGGTATAGGTCGCTCCGGTAAGCGGATTGGTATAGGTACCGTCACCGTTATTCTTATAGAGCCGTTTTTCGCCCGTTGCCGGATCGGTAACGTTCAGATCGCCGTCTGAATCGCGGCTGATATGCGGGCCGAGATCATCGAACCCGGATACGGCGCTTCCGACGGTCTCTCCCATCGCTTCGGCAGCGGTACTGCCGAGAGCCTCGGCCGCAGCCGAACCGACAACGCTTGCCACCGCGGTTCCTGCGATAGCCCCGCCACCACCGAGAAGCATTGTCAGGATTGCGATCACAGCGATCGCCGCAGGCGAGCCCGGCTGATCGAGATAATCGGGATTGTGCACGAGTTCATGCTGCAGCACACGGTCAGCGTAGTCGATGTCGCCGTCCATATCGAAGTCCATCAGATCCGGGAAGGGCTGACCGTATTTGTTCGTTCCTCCGTTGTGGTACGTGAGCCGACCGCGATAGGGGATATAATCGGAATCGCCGACCTCTTCCTCCGATCCGGATCCGGACGGAACGGGCGTCGCACCGGATGAGTTGCCTTCAAGCAATCCGGCAAGGCGGAATTTGATGCCAAGTGAGCTTTTTTCGTTGCTCGTCATGTGATTGGGAGAATAGAGGACAAGATAATGGGCACCATTTTCTGATCGCCAGTCACAGTCGTCCCTTGTACTTGTTCCCGAAATCGTATTTGTTTTGGTCCCCGATTCGGTATCCGGCTGATCGGTGGAATAGGTAACGGTTTCCGTCGCCGCAAAATCCGCGATAATACGGTTGTTGTCAAAACGGATGTTTGAAATGGTACCCTCAACGGAGTATTCGATGGAATAAGTGTATTTTGAATAGTCGATCATATCGCCCTTGTATCCGTTTGCCGTACATGAATAGCTGCCGATAAAGTGATAAGAGCCGTTCGAACCTGCCCTATTCAATGTCAGTGTATCTGCGCTGATTGTGACCGGGTCGGTCTGTAAAATGCAGGCATAATAATAGTCACCGTTCAGAATGTGATTTTTGAAGCCGGACGTAATGACCTCCGGTTCAAGATAAAATCCGCTGTAATTGCCGAGAGCACCGATTTGATTTACAAGTGTAAAGCCTTCGATTTCTTCCGGGGCGATAAATCCTTTGGGAAGCTCGGCAGCGGAAACGTTCACCGTGAATACAGGCAACAGCGACGCACCGATCATCAGAACGAGGGCTGATGCGGCGGCTATTCTCTTTGTTCCGTTTTTACCGATGATCACAAGCACGATCCCGGCAATGAGAAGCGCAAGCCCCACGAGGAAAAGGACCAGCGGATAGCGCACGAATGTGATCGGAAAACTCAGTGCGAATCCGAGCGAGAATCCCGTGATCACACGGTTGACGGTCGTCATAGACGGCGTTTTTCCACCGGAAAACCTGCTCATGGCGCCGAAGATCAGCGAGAACAGAAGCCCGTTCTTTTTGCCTATGGCCGAAAGTGCTCCGACAGCCGCAACAACGGCAACGGCACAGTTCACGGGGCTTGACGTAATATTGAAGAACCAGTAAAGCAGTACGCCGAGTCCGCCGCCGATAAAGAGGGGGGCAACGGCATAAAGTCCGCCGGCGAAAGTGCCCTTCAGTCCTTTTCCGAGGCCGGAGAAGGGATTTTTCTTTTCACAGATCGAAAGCACGAACGTGTTTACTACCGCGGCGAATACGGCTTTGCCGAATATTCCGCCCACCGTGCCGAAAAATCCGCCGAACATTCCGCCGTTCGCGTATGTAAGCGTATAGAAAAACCGCAGCACGGGGATATTGGCACCAAAGCCCGACATCAGCGAGAACATGAGCCAGACCGCACAAAGTACGAAGGTCGGGATCAGCTTTTTGGGATTTTTCAGAAGACTTTTCACTTCATTGATCAAAGCGGAGAAAAAACCTGTCTTGATTTTGTTTTCCATAATTGCCTCCCCTAAATTATCTTTGTGTAAACGCTATGGCGATGATCACAAGCCCGAACGGCAAAAGCGCGTAAATACCACCGTATTTACATTGTCCATAAATCTATATTAAACGATAGCATAAATAATTTCAATTGTCAATAAAGCCCTCTTGTCATAAAACCAAGAAAAACGGTGCAATCCAAACGAATTGCACCGTTTTTTACATAGAACTACCCTTCAGAGCACTGCCCGGGGGGCTTTTTGTTGTGTCTGTTCAGATGGAGATCTCGTGAGCCATTTTGAACATTTCAAAGTCAAACGGCTTTTTCATGTGCAGGGCTTCCTCAATGTCGAAATCGACGATCGTGTTGTTCTGCAGTGCCACCACGCGGTTGCTCTTGCCCTGGGTGAGCAGTTCCACTGCCGCATTGCCCATATGGCTGGCGAGCACACGGTCGCGCACCGTGGGAGAACCGCCGCGCTGCACATGACCCAGAATGGTGGGACGGGTCTCGATACCGGTGGTGTCCTGAATCCGCTTGGCCATCTCCACCACACCGCCGACACCTTCGGCCACGATGATGATGAAGTGCTTCTTGCCGGTGTTGGAGGTAGCCTGGATGCGGCTGAGGATATCCCGCTCGAAATTGAACTCGACCTCCGGCACGACGATGGTGGTGGCGCCCACGGCGATGCCGACGTTCAGCGCCAGATATCCCGCGTGGCGACCCATGACTTCGACCACGCTGCAGCGGTCGTGCGACTGGGCGGTGTCACGCAGCTTGTCGATCATTTCCATGCAGGTATTCAGAGCGGTATCGTAACCGATGGTGTATTCACAGCAGGCGATATCGTTATCGATGGTGCCGGGGATGCCGATGCAGGGAATGCCTTGACGGGTGAGATCCTGTGCGCCGCGGAAGGAACCGTCGCCGCCGATGACGACCACGCCGTCGATCCCGTTAGCGCGGCAGGTCTCGGCCGCTTTCTGCTGCCCTTCCAGCGTGCGGAATTCATCACTGCGGGCCGTATAGAGCATCGTGCCGCCGCGATGGATGATATCCGACACGGTGCGCAGATTCATGGGAAGCAGATCCCCGTTGATGAGGCCGTTATACCCACGATAGACACCGTATACTTCTATCCCCTTATAAAGAGCTGTACGTACCACGCTGCGGACGGCCGCATTCATGCCGGGCGCATCCCCGCCGCTGGTCAGTACTGCGATCTTCTTGATTGCCATGACACTCTCTCCTTTTGCCGATTGGACTTTGCAAACATGACTATTATACTACAGACCCATTGCAAATATCAAGTTGACATATTGCCAACAAATACCGCCATTTTTCGCAAAACTTAATGCATTATTACCACTATTCTCCCACTTCCGCCACGTTTTCCGCTCCCAACACGGCCTTCAGCTCCGCCGTGAGCACCGCATTGGGCTGCACCCAGCGGCTTTGCGGCAGGCGCAGCATGCGGCCGGTATCGAGAAAGCGGACATAGACCGGGAAGGGACCGTCGAACACCGCCATGAGGCGGCAGGCCTGCCGATAGCGCGGATCCTGTTCGCCGGCCACGCGCAGGTAAAGTCCCGGACGGGCGGCGGACGCCTTGGCCGGTGTCTTTTCGGGCGCAGACGGCACCGGGACAGCGGGCGCGGCATCCAATTCGGCCACCCGCTCGACGAGCATGGTGGGCGGCTCGTCCTCGCCGCCATTCAGGCGGCCGGTGACCAGCAGCGGGCGCTCTCCCTGCAGCAGATTGCCGAAGCGCGCCAGCGTTTTGGGGAACAGCAGCACCGGCAGCGAGCCGAACAGGTCCTCCACCGCGGCATATGCCATCGTCTCGTTGCGGCGGGTCTGCTTGGTGCGCAGCGGCGAGAGCAATCCCATCACCGTGACGGTGTCGTCGTCGCGGTATTCGCCGTTCTGCTCCTCAAACGCGGTGAGGATGCGGTCGGTGTGGGCGATATCCGCCCGGTCATACCACTTGACATAGGGCTCCAGCGGATGGCCGGAGAGATAGAGGCCGGTGACATCTTTTTCCATCGCCATCAGATCGTCGTGCGAGAATTCCTCGGCAGCGGGCAATTCCTCCTGCCCGCCGGAAAATTCCGGCGTATCGAAAAAGCCGATCTGCCCGTCCACATTGCGGCGGCGATCCTCCTCGAGCGAAGACAGGATGGCATCCATGCCGGAGAGCATCTGGCGGCGATTGGCCCCCAGCCCGTCCAGTGCGCCGCATTTGATGAGGCTTTCCACCGCACGGCGGTTGCAGTCGCGATAGGCGGACATACGGCGGCAGAACTCATAAAACGACGGGAATTCGCCGTGCTCCTCCCGCTCGCGCACCAGGTCGGCAATGAGATTGCGGCCGAGATTTTTCACCGCCAGCAGGCCGAAACGGATGTGGTCGCCCTCGGTGGCAAAGCCTGAGCGGCTGCGGTTGACGGTGGGCGGAAGCACGCGGATGCCCAGCCGGCCGCACTCGCGGATATAGCCAGCGACCTTGCCGCTGTCCAGCACGCTGGTGAGCAGGGCGGCCATATACTGCCGCTTATAGTGGCACTTGAGATAGGCGGTCTGATACGCCACCAGCGCATAGGCCGCGGCGTGGGATTTGTTGAAGGCATAGGAGGCGAAGGAGGACATATCCTCGAAGATGGCGGCAGCGGTCTCCTCCGGGGTGCCCCGGCGGACACAGCCCTCGACCTCCACCTCGCCCTGCTCGTTTTCCAGCCCGTGGATGAAGATCTCGCGCTCGCGTGCCATCACGTCCGCCTTCTTTTTCGAGCAGGCGCGGCGCACGATATCCGCCCGGCCGAGCGAATAGCCCGCCAGTTCGCGGAACACCTGCATCAGTTGCTCCTGATAGACGATGCAGCCGTAGGTGACGTGCAAAAACGGCTCCAGCCGCGGGTGGACATACCGCACCCCCTCGGGATGGTGGCGGTTGCGGATATAGGTGGGGATGGACTCCATGGGGCCGGGACGATAAAGCGAAATGACGGCGATGAGGTCTTCGAACCGGTCGGGTCCCAGTTCGTGCAGCACCCGCTTCATACCGGCCGACTCCATCTGGAACACGCCCTCGCTGTTGCCGGCAGAAAGCATGGCGAACACGGGGGTGCTGTCCAGCGGGATATCCTCCACCGAAAAGTCCGGCTCACTCTCGCGGATCGCCCGCTCGGCATCGGCGATGACGGTGAGGTTGCGCAGACCCAGAAAGTCCATTTTCAGCAGGCCGAGTTTTTCCAGCGTGGTCATGGTATACTGCGTGGCGACCGCCTCGCCGTTGAGGCACAGCGGCACATATTCGCTGGCCGGGCGGGCGGTGATGACCACCCCCGCCGCGTGGGTCGAGGCATGGCGAGGCATCCCCTCCACCCGGCGGGCCATATCCACCAACTGCCGGACGGCGGGATCGCTCTCATACTTTTCGCGGAGCTTAGGTGCCTGCGTCAGCGCCTTGTCCAGCGTCATTTTCATCTCATTGGGCACCAGTTTGGCCACCGCGTCCCCCACCGCGTAGGGCAGCGCCATGGCACGCGCCACATCGCGGATGGCGGCACGCGCCTTGAGGGTACCGAAGGTGACGATCTGCGCCACGCGATCCGCGCCGTAGCGGCGGATCACATAGTCGATGACCTCCTGCCGGCGCTCGTCGCTGATGTCGATATCGAAATCGGGCATACTCACCCGCTCGGGATTGAGGAAGCGCTCGAACAGCAGGTCGTATTTCAGCGGGTCGATGCCGGTAATGCCGATGCAGTAGGCGCACAGACTGCCCGCGCCGCTGCCGCGGCCGGGACCCACCGGGATTCCCGCGCTTTTGGCATACTGCACGAAATCGTTGACGATGAGGTAGTAATCCACATACCCCATGCGGCGGATGGTGTCCATCTCATATTCCAGCCGCTCGGCGGCACCCGCCGGCGGGGTATCGCCGTAGCGGCGGCGCAGTCCCTCGCGGCAGCAGGCGGTGAAATAGGCGTCGCTGTCGCCGCCGGGCGCCTCAAAGGCGGGCAGCTGTGTCCGGCCGAAGGTGAAGTCCACCCGGCACCGCTCGGCGATGAGGGCGGTATTGTCGAAGGCCTGCGGCACCGCCGGGAACAGGGCGCGCATCTCCTCCTCGGACTTCACATAAAATTCCTCGGTAGCAAAGGCCATGGGTGTGGGTTCCTCCAGCGTGGTGCCCGTCTGGATGCAGACGAGCAGACGCTGGAGTTCGGCGTCCTCGCGCGACAGGTAATGCGCGTCGTTGGTGCAGACGGGCGGAATGCCCGTTTCGGCCGAAAGACGCAGTATCTGCGGATTGATGGCGCTCTGCTCGGGCAGGCCGTGATCCTGCAGTTCCAAGAAGAAATTGCCGCGGCCGAACACCGTGTCGTACCACTGCGCCGTCTGCCGTGCGGCGGCAAAGTCACCCCGGCTCAGCGCACGGGGGATCTCCCCCGCGAGACACGCGGAAAGGGCGATGAGCCCCTCGTGATACCGCTCGAGCAGTTCCCTGTCCACACGGGGACGGTTATAAAATCCCTCTGTCCACGCCAGCGAGAGCATGCGGCAGAGGTTCTCATACCCTGTCTGATTTTCGCACAGAAGCACCAAATGGGCGTTTTCGCTGTCTGCCCCGTACTCCTTGTCGAACCGGCTGCGGGCGGCCACATAGACCTCGCACCCGAGGATGGGGTGGATACCCTCCCGTTTGGCCGCCTCGTAAAAATCCACGATGCCGTACATGACTCCGTGGTCGGTCACGGCAACGGCGGTCTGCCCCAGCGCCTTGACGCGGGCCAGCAGACCTTCGATGCGGCAGGCGCCGTCGAGCAGGCTGTATTCACTGTGCACGTGCAGATGAACGAACGCCACCGCATTTTCCCCCTTTTATTCTTTCAATTCGTCGGCAAATTCCTGTATCCGCCGCAGCCGGTGGTTGACACCCGACCGGCTGATCGGCTCATCCAGCGCGGCACCGAGCTCCCGCAGCGACATCTCGGGATTTTCCAGCCGCAGCAGCGCCAGTTCCCGCAGTTCGGGCGGCAGGGCGCCCATGGCGTCATGCGCCCGGATGCGCCGGATGGCGTCCACCTGCTGTGCCGAGGCGGCCACGGTCTTGTCGATGTTCGCCGTCTCGCAGTTGGCCACACGGTTGGCGTTATTACGGATGTCTTTGACCATTTTGATGCCCATCAGTTCGAGCGAGGAGGCGGTCGCCCCCATGCGGGTGAGGCAATCCTCGATCTGCTCGCTCTCCTTGAAATAGATCACATGGTTGCCCTTGCGATTCATGTATTTCGGTGAGAAGCCCAGTTCCCGCAGCAGGGAGAGCCAGTCACGGCAGAGCGTGTAGTGCGAAAGATGAAACTCCAGATGATAACCCGTTTCGGGGTTGGTGATCGCCCCACAGGCCAAAAACGCCCCCGCGAGATAGGCGGCGGCGCAATCGTCACATTCAAAGGCGGCACGGTTCAGCCGTATGGACACCTCCCGTGCCCCGTGCCCGAAACGGGCAAGCACGCGGCCGCGGTCGGCCGCATCCGGCACCGAAAGCAGCATCATACCGTCCTCGCGCACGGCACGATCGACCTTTTCCGCGCCGCACACCGCCGCCAGCCGCTGCGTATACAGCGCGGCCACACCGGGGTGCTCGGTCTGCAGCTGCAGTGCATCGGCCGAAAAGGCGTGCCCCGCCTGCAGCATACCGTACAACTGCGCCGCACAGCAGCAATCCGCCAGCGGCAGGGCGCACAGTTCATCCTTGACACCGGATGAAAACGACATCTTGTTGCCCCCTCACTTTCTTCGGCGCAGATAGCCGGATTCGTGGGTATATTCCATCACCTTGCCGCGGATGCCCACGAAGCCGAGCGCACACATGAGCAGCGCGAAGAAGGAATTGCCCGCCACGCTCACCAGCCCGGCGGGCGTGAAGCAGAAGGACAGCGCCACCCACAGCGGCACCGCCTGCTCGCTTTGTATCGTGATCCGGATAGCGGTGCAGGCGATCTGCCCCAGCATGACCGCCACCAGCGAACATATGATGATGACGGTGACGGCAAAGCGGGTATCGTGCGCGCCGCCTAGACGGCTGTAGCCGTAAAAGGCGCCGATGCTGATGAGCGCACCGAGCAGGCCGAGCTGGTAGCCGAACAGGCTGATCAGCACCCACGGGATCGTCCCGCACAGGGCGCCGAGCAGCGCCCCTGCCAGCCCCAGCCAATAGCGCGAGGCCGGCTCCTTATAACTCTCGAACTTATCCTCGTGCGAGGTGGCTGCCGCACATTCGGCATAGCCTGTCCAGTTATCAATGAACTGTAGAAGGTCGTCGGGCTGCCACGCGGCCATGCCCGGCACGGTCAGCTGCACACCGAAGCCGCGGAAGGCGACGGTGCCGCCGGTGAGATCCGCCTGCCACTTCTGCAGATTTTTTTCGGAGATATTCACCGACATATCCAGTGTGCCGGCCTTCGGTATCAGCCGCCAGGCGATGCCGTGGGAGACACCGTCGACCGTGCCGTCCGCCTCGTTCACACGAAAGCCGGCCGCGACGCAGGCGCCGAAGATCGCATTTTCCGCCATAACTTTCTCCTTCAGATCTTCTGGATATCGCGGTGGTTGACCATCACCCGCCGACCGCTTTCCTGCAGGTGCTTGGCCAGGCAATCCGCCAGCGTGACCGAGCGGTGCTTGCCGCCGGTGCAGCCGATGGCGATGACCAGCTGACTTTTCCCCTCATTTTCATAGCGGGGGATCAGAAAATCCACCATATCATACAGTTTGCTCAAAAACGCAAGCGTATCCTCCGACTCCAGCACATAATCCCGCACGTCGGCATCCAGCCCGGTCTTCTGACGCAGTGCATCCACATAAAACGGGTTGGGGAAGCAGCGCACGTCGAACACGAGATCCGCTTCGGCGGGATAGCCGTATTTGAAGCCGAAGGACATACATTGGATGGGCATCTGCTGATGCGCATCCTCCAAAAACAGCCCCACGATCCGCTGACGCAGCTGCGCGGCGGACAGATGGGTGGTGTCGATGAGGTAATCGGTGCGGGAACGCACCACGCCGAGCAGTTCCCGCTCGGCCTCAATGGCTTTGGCCACCGAGCCGCCGCAGCGGTCGGTGAGCGGATGCTTGCGGCGGGTCTCCTTATACCGGCGGGCGAGCACGGCGTTCTCACATTCGAGAAACAGGATGTGATAGGTCACCCCGAGGCGCTGCAGCTCCTCCA
This sequence comes from Acutalibacteraceae bacterium, assembly GCA_045599305.1. GTDB lineage: Bacteria > Bacillota > Clostridia > Oscillospirales > Acutalibacteraceae > SIG588. The sequence goes on from JAZRVU010000089.1 coordinate 12,501, forward strand.
GTGAGGCGGAAAAATCGTTGAGCAATTCGCCGCCGCGCGCGTCGATGACGATGGCCACGCGGGGCAATGTCTCCTGCGACTGCAGCGACAGTTCGGCGAATTTCGGCAGCAGCATGGGCGGCATATTGTCCACGCAGTAAAAACCGATATCCTCCATCGCGTCGATGGCGCAGGACTTACCTGCACCGGACAGGCCGCTCACGATCACGAATTCCATAGTGCTCCCCTTTCAGTCCCCCACCAATTGGACTTCCCGCTCCAGACACACGCCGGTGGCATCCCGCACAGCGGTGCGCACCTGTTCCTCCAGCGCCAGCACGTCCCGGCAGGTGGCGGCGCCGCGGTTGATGAGAAAGCCCGCGTGCTTTTCGCTGATCTGGGCATCCCCCACACGGGCGCCCTTCAATCCGCACTGCTCGATCAGCGCCCCGGCAAAATAGCCGGTCGGGCGCTTGAAATAACTGCCGGCACTGGGATATTCCAGCGGCTGCTTTTCCCGACGGCGAGCAAGCAACTCCTCCATGCGGGCGGTGATGGCCGCCGGGTCGTCCGGCTGCAGGTGCAGCGTGACCGACACGATCACGCTGCACCGCTGTTCCATAAACACACTGTGACGATAGCCGAGCTGCATATCGCCGGCCTGCACCGTGGTAAGGCCGATCACGTCGGCCGCCACGGCGCTTTTCACCACATCGGCCATCTCCCCGCCGTAGGCGCCCGCGTTCATGAAGAGCGCGCCGCCCACCGTGCCGGGGATGCCGAATGCGAATTCCAGCCCCGCGAGCCCCGCATCCCGCGCGGCACGGCAAAGCTGTTTGAGAGGGGTGCCCGCCGGACAGACGATCGTGTCCCCCTGCACCGCGGGCTCCCCCGCGGCCGGACGGAACACAACGCCCGCAAAGCCGCGATCGCTCACCAGCAGATTGCTGCCGTTGCCCAGCACCATCCACGGGATCGCCCGCTCGCCGCAGCAGCGCAGCAGCGCGGGCAGCACGGCCGGGTCGTTCACCGTGACGGCCAGCGCCGCCGGACCGCCGATGCGAAAACTGGTGCAGCCGGCAAGCGGCAGATCCCGCTGTACGGCACATCCGCACGCCAGTGCCTGCTGCTCCAACACGGTCAGTTCCACCGGTACCCCTCCTCGATCTCTTTGAAAAATTACTCCTTCAGAGCCGCCGCGCCGATGATACCGGCGTCGTTGCCCAGCGTGGCCACGCACAGGCGGGTCTGCCGCTCGCTGTATTTGCTGTAGCGCTCGCCCGCGATCTGCTCGCGCAGAGGAGCCAGCAGCGTCTCGCCCTCGTTGCAGATACCGCCGCCGATGCAGAGCACCTCGGGCTGGAAGATGTTGATGACATTGACAAGGCCGCTGCCGATGTAGCCGATGTAGGTGTCCACCACCTGCTTGCCCACCGGGCAGCCCGCACGCATGGCGTCGAACGCGGTGCGCCCGTTCACGCGGCCGCTCCCGGCGGTCTTGGCGAGGATGCTGTCCGGATTGGCGGCAATGGCGCGCTCGGTCTGACGGATGAGGGCGGTGGCGGAAGCATAGGCCTCCCAGCAGCCGTTACGGCCGCAGGTGCAGGGCTCGCCGTCCACCACGATGACGGTGTGGCCCAGTTCGCCGCCGGCGAAGTTGGAGCCGCTGAAGATCTTGCCGTCGATGATGATGCCGCCGCCCACGCCGGTGCCCAGCGTGATGCAGACGCAGGAATCCACGCCCTTGGCCGCGCCCGCGACTGCCTCGCCCAGCGCGGCGACGTTGGCGTCGTTATCCACGAACACCGGCTTGCCGAGCGCTTTGCCGAGCATCGCTTTCAGCGGCAGATGATCGAATTTCAGGTTGTTGGAATACTCCACGACACCGGTGTCCCCGTTGCAGGTGCCGGGGCAGCCCACGCCCACCGAGGCGATATCCGCCATCGTGAGGCCGGCATCCTTCACGGCTGCTTCGGCCGTTTTGGCCATGTCAGCCACGATCTCCTCCGCCGGACGGGGCAGAGCGGTCTTACACTTGGCGCTGCCCACGATGGCATAAGTCTCATCGTCCACCACGCCGACGGCGATGTTGGTGCCGCCCAGATCGATACCAATGCGATACATACTGATTTCCTCCCTATGTTCCTTTAAAATTTTTCCCATTCGGTTCTGGTATTCTCCGACACGGAGGTATCCTCCATGCCGAGGTTAAACATCAGCTCTTCGGCTGCGTTATACCCCATTTTCTTCTGGCGGTTGTTCATGGCCGCCACCTCGATGATGATGGCCAGGTTGCGCCCGGGCTTGACGGGAATGGTGATGGAGGGCACCGAGATGCCGAGGATCTCCATACATTCATTATTCAGCCCCATGCGGTCATAGACCTTTTCGCTGTCCCACTGCTCGAGCTGGATGACCAGATCGATCTTTTCGGTCACCTTCACGGCGCCCATACCGAAGATGCGGCGGGCGTTGACGATGCCGATGCCGCGCAGTTCGATGAAATGGCGGATGTTTTCCGGTGCGGAGCCGACCAACGTTTTGGCCGAAACACGGCGGATCTCCACCGCGTCATCCGCGATGAGCCGGTGGCCGCGCTTGACCAGTTCGATGGCTGTTTCGCTTTTGCCCACGCCGCTGTCGCCCACCAGCAGGATGCCTTCGCCGTAGGCCTCCACCAGCACGCCGTGCCGGGTGATGCGGGGTGCGAGCTCGACCGAGAGATAGGAGATGAGCGACGCCATGAAGGCGGAGGTGATCTCCTTCGAGCGCAGCAGCGGCACCTTGCAGTGCGCACACGCCTCCTGCAGTTCCGGCAGCGGCTCCATCTCACGGGAAATGACCACGGCGGGGGGCTGACAGGCGACGAAATCGTTCACCCGCGCCTGCCGCACCTCGGGCGGCAGATCACTGAGATACCCGATCTCGCTTTTGCCCACGATCTGGATACGGTCGTTATCAAAATAGTCCAGATAGCCGCCCAGCGCCAGGCCGGGACGGTTCACGTCCATACTGGAGATCATGATCTCGCCCGGATCACGGGGCATGAACAGGGTCTCCAGCGACATCTCCTTGATGACAGACGCCAGCGACACCGAAAATGTTTTGGCCACGGCGGTCACTTCCTTTCAGCATACAGTATAGCATATCCGATCATTGGTTTCAAATGTTTATTGGAAATTTTTCTTTAAATTTTGCAAAATCGTCCGGCAGATGCTTGCACAAAGGGCAAAAATCCGATATACTATGAAAGACATCAAAAGGAGGAACGATATGGAGCGATTCAATATCGGGGAATTCAACGATTCCTTTCCCCCCACCATCGACGGTGTGGCGCAGACGGTGAAGAATTACGCCGAACGGCTGCACGCCAAATACTGCAACGTCACGGTGGTCACCCCCGCGTATAAAAACGTGGTGGACGATTATCCCTTTGAGGTGTTCCGTTATCAGTCCGTCCCGCTGGGAAAAAGCATCGGCTACCGGGCGGGCAACGCGTTCAGCCCGGAGGCGGTCATCAAACTGCGGCGCAAGCACTTTGATCTGATGCACGTGCACGCACCCTTTGCCTCTTCCATGCTGGTGAACAACATCAATCTGCCTCACCGCGTGCCGGTGGTGCTCACCTATCACACCAAATTCGAGGTAGACATCCAAAAGCGCATCCACGACCCCGTGGTGCGCAAGCTGGCGATGGAATTCCTGCTGCAGAATGTGAATGCGGCGGATGAGGTGTGGGTGGTGACCGAAAAGTGCGGGGATTCCCTGCGCACCATCGGCTATGAGGGCAATGTCCGCGTGATGGAAAACGGCACCGATTTTACCTTCGGGAAAGCCGACACCGCCAAGGTGGAACAACTGCGGGAGGCCTACGGCATCCCCGAGGACACCTTTGTCTTCCTGTTCGTGGGGCGGATGATGTGGTATAAGAACACCCGCCTCATTCTGGACGCACTCGCCCGCGTAAAGGCGGCCGGTCTGCCGTTTCGCTGCTTCATGGTAGGCAGCGGCTTCGATGCCGGGGATATTGAAAAATATGCCCGGGAGTCGGGACTGACACAAGAGGTGGTCTTCACCGGCCCTATCTATGACCGGGAATACCTGCGGGTATTCTTCAGTCTGGCCGATATGTTCCTGTTCCCCTCCACCTACGACACCTCCGGCATCGTGGTGAAGGAGGCGGCGGCCTGCTCCTGCCCGTCACTGCTGGTACGGGATTCCTGCGCCGCCGAAGGAGCGATACACGATGTTTCCGGCTTTCTGGCCGAGGAAAACGCCGAATCCTGTGCCGCGGCCATCTGCGCCGCCTGCAGCGACCCCTACCACCTCAAGGCGGTGGGCGAGGAGGCGGGCCGCACCCTCTACCTGTCGTGGGACACGGCGGTAGAGCGCGCCTACAAGCGGTACGCCGAGATCATCGAAAACTGGAACGGTCCGCAGGACGAATAACCAATACACCGGGAGGAATCAATCATGGACATTGTGCAGGAACTGCTCGCCGGGCGCTATGACACGGCGCTGGCGAAGCTTTACGGAAGTGAAAACGTGGATGCGGCGCGGGAACGTTATCTCGACGCGGCGGCCAAATTCGAAAAGCGGTTCGGTCACCGCGAACAGGTCTATCTCTGCTCGGCGCCCGGACGCACCGAGCTTTCCGGCAACCACACCGACCACAACCACGGCCGTACACTGGCCGCCAGCGTGCAGCTCGACATCATCTCAGTGGTGGCGCCCACGGACAATGGCCACGTGTGCGAGCAGTCCGAGGGCTTTGCGGCGGTGGAACTGGATCTGAACGATCTCGCCGCTCGGCCGCAGGAGCGCGGCACCTCGGCGGCCCTCATCCGCGGGGTCGCGGCGCGGCTGGCCGAAAACGGCGCCGCGCTCGGCGGCTTCGACGCCTACAGCATCTCGCAGGTGCCGCAAGGCTCCGGTCTCTCCTCCTCCGCCGCCTACGAGATCCTCGTGGGCACCATTTTCAACGTGCTTTACAACGATAGCCGCATTTCCTCCACCGCGCTGGCGATGGCGGCGCAGTATGCCGAAAACGTCTATTTCGGCAAGCCCTGCGGCCTGCTCGACCAGATGGCCTGTGCCACCGGCGGCGCCGTGGCGATGGACTTTGCCGATCCGTCCGCACCCGCGGTGCGCAGCATCGCCGTGGACTTTGCCGACTATGACCGTATGCTCTGCATCGTGGACACCGGCGGCAGCCACGCCGACCTGACCGACGATTACGCCGCCGTGACGGCGGAGATGCGGGCGGTGTCCCGCGAGCTGGGGGTCAACTTCCTGCGCGAGACCACTCGCGGCGCGGTGATGGCGCGCTCGGCGGCACTGCGGCAGACCTGCGGTGACAGAGCCGTGCTGCGCGCCCTGCACTTCTTTGCCGAGGACGAGCGCGCTGACCGCATGGCCGCCGCACTGGAGACGGGCGATATCACTACATACGAAAAACTGATGCGGGAATCGGGGCGTTCCTCCTTCCAGTTCCTGCAGAATCTCTACACCACCAAGGACGTACGCCGTCAGGGACTGCCGCTGGCCATCTGTGTGGCGGAGCAGACACTGGGCGACGACGGCGCCGCGCGGGTGCACGGCGGCGGCTTTGCCGGCGCGGCACAGGCGCTGGTGCCGCTGACCCGGCTGGACGAATTCCGCGCCGCCATGGAACTGGTCTTCGGCAAGGGCTGCTGCCACCCGCTGCGCATCCGCCCGGTGGGCGGTGTCTGCCTTGACGATCTGTGCTGAACGCTTTGAAAAGGAGACGTCCGTGCTATGCTCATTTTTGCGCTGATCGTGCTGATGCTGGTGCTCGGCGGGGTCAAACTGGCCAAAAAGGGTGAATTTCACCGCGATTATGCCGCGCCCGCACAGACCGGCACCGTCAACGGGATCTTCACCCTGCTCATTTTCCTGAGCCACGCCTCGTCCTATTTCACCCCCGCCGGCACACTGGGAGAGCCCTATCTCACCCTGCACACCTATCTGGGGCAGTTCGTGGTGGTGCCATTCCTGTTCTATTCCGGCTTCGGCATCACCGAGTCCTTCGCCAAAAAGGGGCGGGACTATTACCGCGGCTTTGCCAAAAACCGTCTGCTGCGCACATGGGTACACTTTGCCGCGGCGGTGGTGCTGTACATCCTGCTCAACGCGGTGCTGGGCATCTCATACGGCACCAAGCAGACCCTGCTGGCCTTCACCGGCTGGACGACCATCGGCAACAGCAACTGGTACATGCTCGCGACCTTCGCGCTGTACCTCTTCATTCTCGCGGCCTTTGCCATCCCCCGGCTGCCGCGGGCGGTATCGGTGGCGCTGACGCTGGTGCTCACCCTGCTGTTCATCCGGTTTGAAAAGTTCATGGGGCTGCCGCGCCACTACTATGACACGATGCTCTGCTTCCCCGCGGGCATGATCTTCTCGCTCGTCAAGCCGTGGTTCGACAAGGCCGTCATGTGCCACGACACGGTGTGGGCGCTGGCGCTCACCGCCGTTTTTGCCGGATTCTATTACTGCGGCGCGACCCGTCTTTACGCCGAATGGCGCTACACGGCATGGCTGCTGTGCGGTATGCTGCTCATTCTGCTCATCACCATGAAGGTGAAGATCGCCGGGGATATCCTCGACTGGTTCGGGCATCACGTGTTCGGCATTTACATCCTGCAGCGGCTACCCATGATCTTTTTGGCGCACTACGGCCGCGCCGCCAACTGGTGCTCCTTTGTGCTGATCTCCTTCGTGAGCGCGGTGGCGCTGGCGGTGCTGTTCGATTTCTTCACCGAAAAACTGGACGGGTGGCTTTTTAAGAAGCCCGCCCGAACCAGCGCTCCCACCACTCCGCGACCTTGAAACGGATCTCGTAGCGCGGGGCGTTTTTCACCACGTCACAGGCGGCGGGATCGAGCACGTCGTCCAGCACGGCGGCCGAGCCGAGGCAGAGCGGCGGATAGACCACGCACCACCAGTTGTGCCCCGCGCCCTCCCCGATGACCACCCGCAGCGCATGATACCACCCCGCCGGCAGGGTGCCGGCCTCATAAGTACGGGTGGTGAAATAGGTGTCACACAGACTGACCGTGACCGGGTAATGAGCGCCGCCTTCGCGCAGGCACTGCGCGGCGGCCGCTTCGATCTGCGGCAGATGCTCCTGCACGGCGGCCAGCGCCGCTTCGGTGGTGCCCACCTCGTCGAGCAGGCCGTCCGCCGCCTCCAATACCGCGTCGCGCACCTGCAGTTTGAGTGCCTGGTCGGCGTCGGAATCGGAATTGGCCAGCACGTGCAGCCGCACCACGCCGGAGCGGATCTCGCCGCACAGGGCGGAGAAGCGCCCGAATGACAGCATCATCGCGGCGACGAGTCCCACCGCAAGTGAGCGGACAAAACATTTGGAAAACATAAAAAAGCCGTCCTTTCCTGTTGTTGCCAACAGTATGGACGGCTTTTTGATATCTTATGCGATGATCTGCGGCCCGTGCGTGCAGGGGCGGCAGATAAAGACCTGCTCGCATTCGCGGCGCAGTGTCTCGGCACAGCGGGCGGCGGCATCCTCATCGGCAAACAGCGCAAACACGGCGGAGCCGCTGCCGGTCATGCGGCAGCCGAGCGGCGAAAACGCCTCCATCTCTTCCAGCAGCGCGGTCACCTGCGGCAGGGCGAGCGCCTGCTCGAAGGCATTGTGCAAAAGCGAGCCGACAGCCGCGGGATCCCCCGCCGCCAGCGCCTGCCGCATCCCCGCCTGATCGGCCGGGACGAGCCATGCGGCGCTGTCGATGGCGATGTAGGCCGCGGCGGTAGAGACGCCCACGGGGGGCTTGGCCACCACAATGGCGCAGTCCGCCAGCGGCGTGAGCGGCGAAAGCGCCGTGCCGGTGCCGGTGGCCATGGCGGCGCCGCCCATCACGCAGAAGGGCACGTCCGCCCCCACCTTTGCAGCGAGCGCACACAGTTCCGTGAGCGACAGGTCGGCACCCGTGAGCGCGTTCAGCCCCACCAGTGCGGCGGCCGCATCGGCCGAGCCGCCGCCCATACCGGCCTGCTGCGGGATACGCTTCTGAATGTGGATATCCAGCCCGACATTCTGCCCGGTGCGGGCAGAAAACGCCGTGGCCGCTTTCCACACGGTGTTTCGGTGGTCGAGCGGCAGACGGGAGCCGCCCACCGTGATACGCACACCGGGCTTGTCCGCCCGGCGCACCGTCAGTTCATCCGCCAGATCCACCGCCTGCATCACGGTCGCGATCTCGTGATAGCCGTCCGGCCGGCGACCCAGCACGTCCAGCGTGAGATTCAGCTTGGCGGGCGCGGTGATCTTCATTCCGGCAGCCTCCCCAGTTCCTTGAGGAAGAGGCGGATGCGCTTCATCGCCTCCACGATGTGGGAGACGGAATAGCAATAGGAGATGCGGGCAAAGCCCTCGCCTCCCTCGCCGAACGCCGTGCCCGGCACGATGGCCACATGGTGGCGCAGCAGCAACTGCTCACAGAACTGTTCGGACGACAGGCCGGACACCGCGATGGAGGGGAAGACATAAAACGCGCCCTCCGGCTCGAAGCAGGTGAGCCCCATGCCGTTCAGTTCTTTCAGAATGAGGCGGCGGCGGGCGTCATATTCCTCCCGCATGGCGGCCACGTCCTCGTCACCGTGCTCCATCGCCTCAATGGCGGCATATTGCGCGGTGGTGGGGGCGCACATGATGGCGTACTGGTGAAGCTTCACCACCTGCTTCATCACCGGCGCGGGGCCGCAGATGTAACCGAGACGCCAGCCGGTCATGGCATAGGCCTTGGAAAACCCGTTGACCAGCAGCGTGCGCTCCCGCAGCCCCTCCACCGAGGCGGGGCTGACGTGCGGCTCATCGCCGTAGGTGAGGGCGCTGTAGATCTCGTCCGACAGCACCATGATATCGGTGCCGCGCAGCACCTCGGCCAGTTCTTCGAGATGGCGGCGGCGCATCACGGCGCCGGTGGGATTGTTCGGGAACGGCAGCACCAGCAGTTTGGTGCGGGGGGTGATGGCGGCGCGCAGTTCCTCCGCCGTCAGGCGGAAGCCGTTTTCGGCACGGGTAACGATGGGCACCGCCACGCCGCCCGCCATTCTGACCAGCGGCTGATAGCACACGAAGCTCGGAGACGGCACCAGCACCTCGTCGCCGGGGTTGACCAGCGCACGGATGCCGATATCAATGGCCTCGCTGCCCCCCACCGTGACCACGATCTCGGTCTTGGGGGCGTATTCCGGGCCGCCGTGGCGCACCACATTGCGGGAAATAGCGGCACGCAGTTCGGCCATGCCGGCATTGGCCGTGTACCAGGTGCGCCCCTTCTCCAGCGAGTCGATCCCCTTTTCACGGATGTGCCACGGCGTGCTGAAATCCGGCTCGCCGATGGAAAGGGAGATCATATCATCGGCGTCGATCTCGCCGGCGATATCGAAGAAGCGGCGGATGCCGGAGGGCGGCAGCGCCTGCAATGTGCTGTTGAGTATCTTTTCGTAATCCATCAAACGGTCCCCCGCTCATCCTTTTCTTCGGAGAGAAACATCACGCCGCTCTCCTTATACCGCCGCAGCACGAAATGGGTGGCGGTGGAGATGACGGAATCCAGCGTGGAAAGGCGCTTGGCCACGAACATGGAGACCTCTTTGAAGGTGCGGCCGGTCACGGTGACCAGCAGATCGTACCCGCCGGACATGAGATAGACGCTCTCCACCTCGTCAAAGCGCATGATGGTCTCGGCGATGCCCTCGAAGCCGAGGTCACGTTTGGGGGTGACGCGCAGTTCGATCACCGCGGTGACATACTCACGGTCGGTGCGCTCCCAGTCGATCAGCGCCTTGTAGGCACGCACCACGCCGCTCTGTTCCAGCCGCGCCATTTTGGCGGTGACGTCCTCCTCGGTGGTGTCCAGCATGGCGGCCAGCTGTGCCACCGAAAGCCGGGCATTGGTATCCAGCAGTTTGAGCAGTTTGTCCATGACAATTCCTCCTTTTCGTCATTCGGCTCTGCCGTGCGCTTCTCCCTGATAGGTGTTCAGAAACGCCTCGGCGGTTTTCTGCATCAGCACCGCCACGCGGTCACCTTTAAAGGAGAACATCATGTGGCAGTTGCCGAAATATTTGTCGATGATCTGCACCTTGATGTGCAGTTTCTGCGCCTCCTGCCACTCGGCCGAAGCCGCGCAGTCGTAACGGTTGCCCGGCGCGGGCAGCGACGCGACCATATCGGAATACCCCGTTTCGGGGAATTTGCCGAACACATTGTGCCCGAATCCGAAGGGCAGCGCCTTTTCGCCCTGCGCATTTTGATAATGCAGGACGCCCTCGTCCCCCGCCAGATCGAACCGCACCCACTCGATCCCCATGGGATTGCGGTCGAGCCGCCAGGTGACGCCGTTCAGTTTTGCGGCAAAAGGACTTTCCACGCAGTCGTCCGCCGCATTCAGGGTGCGGCTCTGCTCAAAGGCAGTCAGCGCCGCGAACGCCGCCGCATCCTCCGGCAGCGGGTCGCCCAACTGCGTGACGATGAGGTCGTAAAGCGCCTGATAGATCACGCAGCGGGAATTGCTGCTGCCCTGATTATCGGCGGTGATCACAAAGATGAGATCCGTCTTGCGGTCACAGATGGCGAACTGATCTCCCATGCCCACAAAGGCAAAGCCGCCGCGCGGCGCCTGCCAGATCTGGTAGCCGTAGCCATAGGCGTTGTACGCGCGGTCACCGTATAAATTGTTCGCCACCAGACGGGAAGTCGCCTGCCGCAGATACCCCTCGCCCATCAGGCGGCAGCCGCCCCATGTGCCGCCGTTGAGCACGAACCGGGCAAACCGCAGCAGATCACGTGAGGTGCACATGACGCCGGAATCGCCGAACGAGCGGCCACCCGGACAGCGGATGCAATAGGCTTCTTCGGAAAAGCCGGTCGCCCGCAGCACACGGTCTTTGAGAAACTCCAAAAACGGCTGACCGGTGAGTTTTTCCACGATCACACCAAGCATATACGACACCGAACTGTCATAGACGAACTGGGTGCCGGGGATGTGCTGAGGGGCTTTTTCAAAATAATAGGCGGTGCGGTCGGTGGTACCGGAGGTGAACCAGTCGCCGCAGGGCGGCAGGCAGGTCTCCATCGTCAGCGCCTCGCGAATGGTCATCTCTTTCATCCACTCGTGCGCCTCCTCCCCCACATATTCGGGGAAAAAGGTGTAGAAGCGGTCATCGAGCGACAGGCGGCCGTCTTCGATCAGCAGGCCGACGGCAACGCTGACGAAGCTTTTAGAGACCGAATACATCCGGTGAAAGAAATCCGCCGTGAAGGGGGCGTAATAGCACTCTGCGAAGATCATATCCCCGCGTGCCATCAGCACGCTGTGAGTGTTGAGGTTATAGTCCTCCAGCGTCTGCAGGAATTTCTGCACATTGGCCGAGGGGACGCCTGCCCGCTCGGGCGACACGCGCACAAAATCGTGACCGACCATACTGTCAGCTCCTTTTTCGCATCATACCGAAGACCACCGCGCAGGCGAGTGCCGAAATGACCGCCCACACAAGGAACATACTGCCGTAGCCCCACCGGCTGATGGTGACCCCGAAGATGGCGGAACTGACCGCGTGGCCGGTGTAGGTGGCGAAATCCATCATGCCGCTCACCGAGGAGACATTGCCGCTGGCGGCGAAACGCATGGGAAAAATGGAGAGCACGAAGGTGTTGATGACCGATGCGAATGCGTAAATGACACTCAGACACACGGTGGCGGCCACCGCCGGGCACCATCCGCCGGCGAGCAGAACCGCTGCGGCCAGACAGACGGCAAAACTGACCAGCATGGCTCGCCGGCCGCTGTTGCCGCATAGGCGCTGCACGGCGGGATAGGCCAGCCGTCCGAGCAGGCCCACCACCGGAATGAACAGAATATATAACGGGTTTTCCGTGGGGTCCACCCCGAAATCGGTGACGAAATAGTCCGCCATGAAGAGGCTGATGTTATCCTTCATGGCACCGTGGATCACGGCGGGCAGCAGCATGAGGGCGATCTCCTTCACCGTGAACATCCGGAAAAAGGAGAGATGCGGCTTTTGGGGAGCGTCGGCCTGCGGCTGCACCCGCCCGATGCGGCGAAAGGCGATAAAGGCGGCGGCGCCGCACAGCAGGGTGAACGCGCCGGGCAGCAAAAACGCCAGCCGCACATCAAAACGCGACAGGATAAAGGATACGATCAGGATGGCGGCGATATTGCCGGTGGCCACACTGGTGACCATCTGTGCCGCCTTTTTTCCGCTTTTCTCCCCATAGGTCTGTGCCACCACGCAGAGTATCACGCTCCACAGCATCGACTGGCCATAGGCGTTCACCGCCCACATGGCCAGAAATGCCGGGAAGGGAGGCAGAAACGACACCGCGATATTTCCCGCGCCCGCAAAGAGCAGACCGCCGCAGATCATCACCCACGGCTTCACCCGGTCGCCGATGGCGCCGTTGACCATGCGCCCCACGGCATAGACGATGGAGAACACGCTGCCCAGCAGCGCCAGCTGTGCGGTGGAAAGCTGCCCCAGCGCATCCAGCGCCGGCTTGGCCAGCGACAGATTCAGCCGGGCGAGATAGATGGAGGTATAGGCGATGTAGGCGACGAGGAAGATCCCCGTCTGCCGGGTCTTTGACTGCATGGGAGGTCACCTTGGTTCAGCGTAAAAGTTGTATGTACTCCTCTTCGGTGCAGGTGAGATTCAACACCTCGAGCAGGCGGTTGGCGGAAAGATAGGGCGGCAGCCCCATGGCGGCGAGCAGGGCGGCGCGGCGGGCGGCGCTGTCGGTGCCGCCGACCAGGCCGTCGGCACACATCCGCGCCTTGGTGAGCCACGGTACGGGCAGGGCATTTTCCTCACCGCAGACGGTGACGCCTGCGCGGCGCAGTGCCGCTTCGAGCAGGGCGGGATCGACTCCCTCCACCCCGAGCATCCCTTCCTTCGAGGGGGCGGGCTTGCGCCGCTCCTTTCCCGCGATGCGGGGACAGTAGGCGTTTTTGATCTGCTGCGGCGGGATGAAGCCCGTCAGGTGCTGCCGGATGAGGAAGCCCGCGGCGTCGCTGTCGGTCAGGATGACCAGCCCGCGCACGGCGGCCAGCCGGCGCAGCAGCGCGACCTGTTCGGGGTCCTTGAAAATGCGAAAGCCGTTGGTGGCCACGATGGGGGCGTCCACCACCTGCGCCACACGGGCGCGGTCGTGCTTGCCCTCCACCACCACCGCTTCTTTGATGCGCAGCATGGGTCATTCCCTCTGCCGTGCCAGCACGATCAGCCGGGCGGTGGTCTCCTCCAGCACCACGCGGTCATCGGCCATGGTGAACTTCAACCGCCGGTCAGCCTCGGCCAGCACCTCCAGTCCCTCGCGCAGCGTGGCGACAGACAGACGGGCGGCGTCCCGTGCGGCATTGCGCAGGCGGAACTCCTTGCCCTTGTAGCCGGGGTAGGCGGCGGCCACCGAGGCGACCGATTCCCCCGCGGCGGCGGCCAGCTTCATGCGATAGAGGTCCGCCCACGCAGAGGCCAGCACGCCGTTGATCATGATGGGGTCTTCCTTTTGGGCGAACAGGCCGGCCAGCACGGCATAGGCCCCGGTATACTGCCCGGCGAGGATCGCCTTGGACAGATCGAACACACGGGATTCCAGATTGCGGGTGGCGGCACGCTCCACCAGTGCGCGGTCGATCTCGCCGCCGTCCGCCAATGCGGAGAGTTTATCCAGTTCCCCCAGCAGCAGGTGCAGGTCGTTGCCACACCATTCCAGCAGCAGACGTGCCGCCTCCGGCCGCATGGTGCAGCCCCGGCGCGCGGCACCGGAGACGAGCATCCGCACGATCTCCTCGGGCGTGCGGCGATCCAGTTTGACGAGGGCACCGTGTGTCTGTGCCGCGGCAAGAAAACTCTTCCACGCGGAATTTTTCGCGGCGGAGGGGGTCACCGCGTCATAATGAAAGATCAGCACACAGCAGTCGCTCGGCTCGGCAAGCAGCGCGAGCAGACGCTCGTGGGTATCGCTGTGGGCGGCGACATCATAGTCCCGCACCATCACGCAGCAGCGATCCGCCATCAGCGGCAGCGCCTCTGCGGCCTCTTCGATCTCGTCAAAGGTGCAGCGCATCCCGTCGAAGCGGTGGAGATTGAAGGAATCGAGCTCGTCGCTCTCCCCCATGGCACGGCGGCAGAGCTTTTGGGCATACTGCCCCACGAGGTACGTTTCCTCGCCGGTGAGCACATAGACCGGCAGCAGTTCCTCCTGCTTGAGGTGCTGCTTCAGCCGTTCCTCGTCCCATGCCATGCGGATCACTCCTTTCCCGTCAGAGCATCAAATCGTCAGATCGCCGCGTCCACGCGTCATCGCCGCCGTGCCGTCCTCCCCGGCCAGCGTCACCGGGTAACCGCCGGGCGGCAGTGCTTTCGCCGTGCTGCCCGCCAGTTCCGCCTCACAGCAGAGGATGGCGCGCCCTGCCGAAAGCGCGGTCACATGGCGGGGCAGTGCGCGGTCAAATATCAGCAGTGTCGCCTGCCGGTCATCTGCCGGCAGGTCGGCGGCATCGCCGCCCGCGGGGCAAAGCAGCACCCGCGTATCATCGAATGAAAAAGCGAACCAGTCGCCGCAGCGGGTGAGCGCGGCGCCCTCCCACAGCGAAAGCGTTTCGTCCGCGGCGGGCAATGTCCCGTCCGCACAGGCGCGCGTGACCGCGATATGCTTTGACAAAGCGACCGCTTTCTCTTCAGTATACAATACAAAATCCAATCGGTCAATCCCCTGCCGGGTCAAAAATCGGGCGGCTTCCTCAATATTTCCCCTGCCGGTCAGCACCAGCGCCCGATGCCGCTCACAGGTGACCAGCAGAGCCGTACCGTTTGGCATCGGAGCGGTGACCACGGTGGTGACGCCCTGCATCCCGGCCGTGCGCAGCAGCACGGCGGCCGCCAAGGTGACGGCGGCTGCCACCGCCGCCAGACGCAGTCCCCGGCCGCGGCACGCCCACCGGGCAAACCACAGCAAAAACGGCAGGGCGCAGGCCCACACCAGCAGATACGGGCGATCCAGCGCCCAGACCGCGAAGGGCAGCGAGGCGATGGCGCGCACCAGCCGCAGCAGTACCCGCACCACACATTCCGCCGCCAGAAAGAGCGCAGATGCCAGAAAGCCCGTGCCGGGCAGACAGGCAAACAGGGTGCCCACGCAGCCGCAGGCCACCGCGGCAGACACGAGCGGCTCGGTGAGCAGATTGCTCACCGGCGCCAGTACCGCCAGCCGCCCGAAGGTGAGGGCGGTGAAGGGCAGTGTGGCCAGCATGGCGGCCAGCGTCACGAGCAGGGCGTCACGGCATTTGAGCAGCAGCCGCCACACACCGCTCGCCTGCGGCGGGCGGCCGAGCCATTCCACCGCGAGCAGGATGCCCCATGTGGCAGCCACCGAGAGCCGGAAACCGAGATCCCACACGGCATCCGGGTCAAAAAGCAGGATCAGCAACACCGCGCAGCCGAGTGAGTTTTTGCCGTCGGCCGGACGGCGAAACAGTTTGCCCGCCAGCACGATCGCGCAGGCGGCACCGGCACGCAGCGCGGAAAGCCCGAAGCCGGTGAGCGCGGCAAACACGCCCACCATCGGCAGCGCGATCGCCGCGGCCGTGCGGTGACCCACGCCGCAAAAGCGCAGGATGCCCCACAGTCCCAGCACGACCAGCGTCATGTGAAAACCGGAGACCACCAACTGATGCGGCAGACCGGCATCGGCAAAGGCATCGCGCACATCGGCCGACAGTTCGCTTTTGTCGCCCAGACAGAGAGCGCGCAGCACGGCACCCGGCTCCCCGCCGGTCTTTTTGTCCACCCGGTCGATCACCCACTGCCGCCACCGCTCGCACAGCGAAAGCAATGTGGTGCTTTCCGGTTTCTGCTCCCATGCGCCCACCGCCCACGCGGTGAGACAGACGCCGTCGTCACGCGCCTCGTCGGTCACGGAAAGATAGAGTGGTGCGGCGGCGCAGTCCCCGGGGTCGAACGTCCCCTGCTCCTGCCCCACCCAGACGAACAGGCGCGTATCCTTCGGTAATTCTCCTTTCGTCACCGCGGCGGTGTAGGCGACGGCCTTTTCGGTGCGGGTCACTTCTTTTTGAAAACGCACCGAGGCGGTGACCGTCTGCCCCTCCAGCGCCCGCAGGGGGCGGATGTACAGATAGTCCCGTGCCGCAAAAACGCAAAAGGCGGCAACTGCCGCAAGCAGTGCCGCCAGAATGGGTTCGTTATACCGGGTGCGGCGGATTGCCAGCGCCAATAAAAACAGGAGTGCCCCGGCCACCGCCACGGCCAGTGCCGCGTGCGCGCCGATCAGGGTGGCGGCCAGCATACAGCCGCCGTAGGACATCCCCACCGTGAACAGCGGCCGCTTCATCAGTGTGGTCGGCGGGTGGGCGCCGGTGCCGTCAGGCTTTCTTCTTTGCCGCATCTTTCATGCGCTGTTCTTTCGACAGCGTGCGCTTGCGCAGACGGATGGACTTGGGGGTGACCTCCACCAGTTCATCGTCGTTGATGAATTCGAGCGACTGCTCGAGCGACAGCACCGTGGGCGGCGTGAGGCGCAGTGCCTCATCCGACCCGGCGGCGCGCATATTGGTGACGTGCTTCTTTTTGCAGACGTTCACCACGATATCCTCGTCCTTGGGCGATTCGCCCACGATCATGCCCTCATAGACCGGCACGCCCGCGCCCACGAACAGCACGCCGCGATCCTGCGCGTTGAACAGACCGTAGCTGCTGGTGTCGCCGCCCTCATAGGAGATAAGGGAGCCCTGCGTGCGCTGCGGGATATCGCCCTTGAAGGGCTCGTAGCCGTCGAACACGCTGTTCATGATACCGTTGCCGTTGGTATCGGTGAGGAACTGCTGCCGGTAGCCCATCAGGCCACGGGCGGGGATGCGGAATTCCAGATGGCTGATGCCGGTGTCCCGGGTGCCCATATCCACGATCTCCGCCTTGCGGGAGCCCAGCTTTTCCATCACGGCGCCGACATATTCCTCCGGTACCTCCACCATCAGCAGTTCGATGGGCTCGAGCAGGTGGCCGTCGGCATCCTGCTTATAGATGACCTGCGGACGGCTGACGGCAAATTCAAAGCCCTGCCGGCGCATGGTCTCGATCAGAATGGAGAGGTGCAGTTCCCCGCGCCCCGACACCTTGAAAGCATCGGTGGTGTCGGTCTCCTCCACCCGCATACTCACGTTGGTCTGCACTTCCTTGAACAGACGGTCGCGCAGGTTGCGGCTGGTGACATATTTGCCCTCCTGCCCGGCAAAGGGACTGTTGTTCACCATGAACACCATCGAAATGGTGGGCTCATCGATGCGCACGAAGGGCAGTGCCTCCACGTGCTCGGGATCGCAGGCCGTCTCACCGATATTCAGATCCGGGATGCCGGTCACTGCCACGATATCGCCGATGCCGGCGGTGTCGTGTTCCACCCGCTGCAGCCCTTCGAACTGGAAAAGCTTGCCGATGCGGGCGTGCGCGGTGGTGCCGTCGGCACGGGCGATGGTGACGGCCTGCCCGTTTTTCACCGAGCCGCGCTCCACACGTCCCACACCGATGCGGCCGACATAGTCGTCGTAGTCGATATTGGAGAAGAGCAGCTGCAGCGGCTCATCCGGCTCCCCTTCGGGGGCGGGAACTTCCCGCAGGATAGCCTCGAACAGCGGCTTCATGTCCCCCTCGCGCACATTCGGGTCATCGGAGGCATAGCCGTCACGCGCGGAGGCGTAGACCACGGGAAAATCCAACTGATCCTCGTCGGCGCCGAGCTCGATGAACAGATCGAGGATCTCGTCGATCACCTCGGCCGGGCGGGCGCCGTCGCGGTCGATCTTGTTGATGACGACCAGCGGCTTTTTGCCCAGTCCCAGCGCCTTTTTCAGCACGAAGCGGGTCTGCGGCATGCAGCCCTCGAACGCATCGACCAGCAGCAGCACGCCGTCCACCATCAGCAGGATGCGCTCCACCTCGCCGCCGAAATCGGCGTGGCCGGGAGTGTCCACGATATTGATCTTGGTATCACCGTACATGACGGCGGTGTTTTTGGCCAGAATGGTGATGCCGCGCTCACGCTCCAGATCGTTCGAGTCCATCACCCGCTCGGCTACCTGCTCGTTGGCGCGGAAGATGCCGCTCTGGTGCAGCAGTTGGTCGACCAGCGTGGTCTTGCCGTGGTCGACATGGGCGATGATGGCGATGTTGCGCAAATTCTCTCTCTTACTCAAAACGAGTCATCTCTTTCAACAGAATATAACTGGGATAGTATATCACAAAGTCGGGCATTTCACAAGACGTAAGTGTGACAAAAAACGAAGAATTTCGGTGATGCATTCATCTATTTTCCCCGAAATAGACCTCATACCACACAAGGAACATATACACCGTCCAGATGCGGCGGGAATTGTCCGTCTTGCCCGCGCGGTGCCGGTCGAGCAGCTTCACGAGTTCGCCGGTGTGAAAGAATTTCTCTGCCGTGGGCGAGGTGAAAGCCGCCCGTACCTTTTCATAATACTTGTCCTCTTTCAGCCACACGCGCACCGGCACCGGAAAGCCGAGCTTCGGGCGGGTGGAGTCGGCCGGCGGCATATGCCGTGCCGCCGCCTGCCGCATGGCGTATTTGGTGGTGCCGTGGGCGATGCGGTGCTTGGCGGGGATGCGCGATGCCACCGCGAACACCTCTTTATCGAGGAAGGGCACCCGCAGCTCGAGTGAATGGGCCATACTCATACGGTCGGCCTTGAGCAGGATATCCCCCACCATCCAGCGGTTGATGTCCAGCAGCTGCATACGGGTCACGTCGTCCTGTCCGCGGCTCTTCTCATAATACTCCCGCGTGAGCAGGGTGGGGTCGCCGGCGGGGATACTTTTGAGCAGGCGGCGCTTTTCGTCCTTATGGAACATATACGCGTTGCCGATGAAGCGCTCCTCCACCGTCTGCGCCCCGCGCAGCAGGAAAGAGCGGCCCTTGAACTCCGGCAGCGGGCGCACCAGTGCGGCCGCCGCACGGCGCAGAAAGCGCGGCAGCTTCTGATATCCGGCAAGCGAGAACGGCTCGTGATAGATGCGGTAGCCGCCGAACAGCTCATCGGCGCCCTCGCCCGAAAGCACGACCTTCACCTTTTCGGCCGCGAGTTTGGCCACGAAATAGAGCGCGACGCAGGCCGGGTCGGCCAGCGGCTGATCGAGATAGTACTGCACCTGCGGCAGGGCGTCCCAGTATTCCTCCTCGCCGATGATATGCACGGTGTGGTCGATGCCGATGGCACGGGCCAGATCGGCGGCAAAACGGCTCTCGTCGTAGTGCTCGCCGTTGTCAAAGCCGACGGTGAACGCTTTCTGCCCGCCGAAATAGGAGGCGACCCAGCAAGAATCCACGCCGCCGGAAAGAAAGCAGCCGACCTCCACATCGCTGATGCGGTGCGCCTCCACCGATTCGGTGAACGCGCGGTCGATCTCATCCACCGCTTCCTCGAGCGTCATGTCCTCGTCGGGGGCAAAGGTGGGCTCCCAGTAGCGGTCAATGGTGATCTCGCCGCCGCGCACCCACATGAAATGGGCGGGCGGCAGACAGCAGACGCCTTTGAAGAAGGTGGCCGGCGGCACGACATACTGGAACGAGAGATAGCTGTCCAGCGCCTCGGGATTGAACTCCTTCACGAAATCGGGATGCTCCAGGATGCACTTGATCTCAGAGGCGTAGATCACCCGGCCGTCCGGCAGTTGGGTGTAGTGCATGGGCTTGATGCCGAAAAAGTCGCGCGCGATGAACAGCGACCCGTCGGTCTTGTTATAGATCGCGAAGCCGAACATCCCGCGCAGACGGGGCAGCAGGTCTTCCCCCCACTGCTCAAAGCCGTGGAGCAGCACCTCGCTGTCGGAATGGGTGGCGAACACGTGTCCCGCGGCGAGCAGTTCCTCGCGCAGGTCACGGTAATTGTAGATCTCGCCGTTGAAGGTCAGCACCAGCGTGCCGTCCTCGTTATACAGCGGCTGATGACCGGCCTCCAGGTCGATGATGCTCAGCCGCCGAAAGCCCATGGCCACCCGGTCATCGGTGAAAAAGCCGTCGGAATCCGGGCCGCGATGAGTGATGCACTCCGTCATCCGACGCAGCACCTGCTCACGGTCGATCACCTCGCCGGTAAAACCACATAATCCGCACATAGGGCGTTTCCTCCACATTCAAATCCTCGGCGGCGCCTGCGCACCGCCCTTTGATATTTTACCACATTTTTTCAAAAAGCACAACCGTTTTCAAAAGAAAGGTCACAGTATCAGCGCACAGGAACGCCCCGCCAAACAGGCCGATGACCATTCCGATCACATCCCGAAATATTATCCTTGATGATTATAAACGGAAACACACCAAATTGCAAGAAAAAAGTACTTGTCCGGAAAAAAAGAGAAAAAGAAAAGCGATTTTTTTCAAAAAGCGCTTGACATTCCCCACCGTTCGTGCTATCATATAGCACGTCACTTGAGCATGGGAGAGTTCCCGAGTGGCCAAAGGGGGCAGACTGTAAATCTGTTGTCACTGACTTCGGTGGTTCGAATCCACCCTCTCCCACCAT
>JAZRVU010000090.1:0-14728 GCA_045599305.1 Acutalibacteraceae bacterium
TTCCTGATGCCGCATCAGCGTCCAGTTATCGTCGTGGAAGGGGTAATCCTCATAGACAAACGGCAGCGTGCGGCAGAATGCGATCGCTTCTTCGCGGGTGGTCATACAAAGAATCAGTCTTCGGGCTTGGTTTCCAGCTTGAGCGGGTAATCGCCTAAATGCTTTACCTTGAAGCCGTTGCGCTTGTATTCCTCATAGTCGAACGCTTCCAGTTCGTCGATTGCGAGCTTGTGGAACTCATAGAAATTGTGCCACCATTCGTACCCGCTGCCGAGCGAGGCGTTCAGATACGCGTCGGCAATGTCGCAGCCCATGGCGGGGGCGACATAGAACGCGCCCATCGCCAGCACGTTGACACCGTTTCCGGTGATCGCGCGCAGAGCCGCCGGCACGCTTTCCACGACACCCGCGTGCACGTGCGGGCATTTGCTGGCCGCGATGTGGATGCCCATGCCGGTGCCGCAGAAGATCAGGGCTCTTTCAAATTCGCCCTCCGAGATCATGGAACCGACACGCAGGCCCACCCGGTGGAACATCAGGTCGGTGTCGTTCGGGTCGCTGTCCGCCTTGACGCCGACGTCGGTGATCTTCCAGCCCTTGGCCTTCAAGTGCGCGACGACCGCCTCCTTGAGCGGATAGCCCGCGAAATCCGCCCCGACGAGCAGATACTTATCCTTGATCGTTTTCATTGTGATTCCTCCCGCAAAATTGAAATGAGCGCTTCTGTATATATAATAACAGAAATGAGGAATATGTCAATATGGAAAACGGGCAGATGCCCAAAGGGCTTATTCCGTTCAAGGATATTGCCAAAAATGCCGCTCAAACCCGGGAGGAAGTCAGCGTCACGCGCCGGCGCTCACCTGTTACCGTCTGCACATCGCTGACCGCATCCGCGCTGACCTCGACCAACACCTGCCAACAAGCCATGTCGGCGGTGGCCGGATCAGGTCGGGTCGTGGTATACTGAACGGTCAACTCGCCATTCTGTAACGCCAGCCCGTCGATCTGCAGCTGCATGGAGCTGCTTTCCAGCGTCACATACAGCACCAGCAACGCCTTGTCGGCAAAATACGCCTCGGTATAGCGCGCGAGAGGACAGGCGTCATCCGGCGGCAGGTCTTCCAGCGCCTTCCGGCTGCGGATGACCTGTCCGAAAAAGCTGTCCGTTCCGGTGAAATCACAGGTCCGCACGGCGGCCCCCACCGTGAAGGGGATTTCCCGGGGTGCGGATGATGCGGCGGACGGTGCATCGGGTGCCGAGACCGGAGATGCGCCGCACCCCGCCAGAAGCAGCGCACACAGTGAACACACAGCCAGCCATGCGGCCACTCGATGTAACGACATGAAACACTCCTCCCGTTCCGTACCGCTCAATATTTGGTGGCGTCGGTGCTCTCCTGCCGGGCGTAATACAGGACCGTATCGTAGTCCCTGAATTTCAGCGCCAAAATCTCCTTGTCCGCCCAGCCCTCCACTGTATAGAAGGTGGCGGTCACGATCTTGTCACCCACATATCGGCCGTTCTCGTCCCGCCCCTCGTAGTGGAGCCAGAGATCCTGCGGCCCCAGCGGCTCGCCCAGCGGCCAGGATCCGCCGGGCAGAAGGTCATATTCCCCCTCAAACGCCGTCACATGAGGAAACCATTCGGGAAGCTGCTCCTCGGTGGGATCGTCGATCTCCGTATACCGGGAGGAAGCCGCGGCCTGCGTGGTGGTGCTTTCCGATTCGGTGGGAGGGATCGTGCCCCCGGTGCCAAAAGCGTGATCGGTGGTGGCGGTGGTGGGCCGCTCCGCCTGCGTGGTCAGGAGGGGAATGCCGGAAGTGGATGCCATGGTGGTGCCTTTCTCTGTCCCGGTGGGGTCGGTGCGGGTGGTCGTGACGGCGGTATGCGTCGGCTCGGACTGTGCGGCATCGGTGACGGTGCCCGCGGTCTCGGCCTCGCCGGTCGTCTCATGAAAGCCGTCGGTCGGTGTCGCGGTCGTCACGGTGGTGCCGGCAGTCGGCGCCTCTTTTACCGGCCAATCCGGTTTGCCGCCCTTCCAGAGCCACACCGATGCCGCCACCGCCGTGCAGCACACCGCGGCCGTCACGCCGCCGTATGCCATCCGCGCTCTTTTTTCCTTTGCGGCCAGATACGCATCCCGCCGGGCCAGCACGGCGGACAGTATCTCATCATGCGTCTTCATACTGAAAATTCTCCTTTTGCAGTTCGTTTTTCAAAGCCGATCTGGCACGGGAAAGCAGCACCTCCGTGGCGTGGACGCTCCGTTTTAAGATCAGCGCCGCCTCCCGGTTGCTGAACTCCTCAAAATAGGTCAGCCACAGCACCCGGCGGTAATCGGGCGAAAGACGGCCGAGTGCCCGGTGCACCGCCTGCCGCCGCTCGTCCCGGATGTACGCCTCCTCCAGTTCGGCACCGCCGTCCGGCTGTGCCTCTGCTTCGGACAGCGGCAGGGGACGCTTTTTGCCGAGCGCCCGGCACGCCGTGTTGTGCCCGATGGCATACAGCCACGTTTTGAAGGAAGATTTACCGGAAAAATGCGGCCGCCGGGTCACCAGACGGACAAAGGTGTCCTCCGCCGCCTCCTCGGCCATGTGCCAATCCGCCGTGCAGCGGTACAAAAACAGGACCAACCCGTCCCAATACATCGCGATCAGACGGGCGATGCCGTCATCGTCCCCGTCCAAATACTGTCTCCACGCCTCGGCGCCCTTGTCCACGGCCGATCGCCTCCTTTTGAAAAGTTTCCGGATCCTTTTCACCTATTAGACACACCAAACGGGCAAAACCTCACACCCGGCAGGAAAAATTTTTTCGGTTCACCGCGCGGCGGCTCGATTGATTTTCGCCGTGCGGTGTGCTACAATGTATAAATGTATAAAAACGAAAGGCGGCGATGACGGTGCAATACCGCTGCGACAGATACGGCAACCCGATCTCGGTGCTGGGATACGGGTGTATGCGCTTTTCCCGCTCGGTGAGCGGCGTGGACATGAAAAAGACCGAGGGAGAGATCAAAGCGGCAGTCGATGCGGGGATCAACTATTTCGACACCGCCTACATCTACCCCGGCAGCGAGGCGGCACTGGGCGAGATCCTCGCCCGCAACGGACTGCGCGACCGGGTGAACATCGCCACCAAACTGCCGCACTATATGCTCCGGCGGCCGGAGGACGCGGAAAAATTCTTCTGCGAGGAACTGGCGCGTCTGCAGACCGACCACGTGGACTATTACCTGATGCATATGCTCACCGACGTGAAGACGTGGGAGCGGCTGTGCGCGCTGGGTCTGCCGGAGTGGCTGCAAAAGAAAAAAGCCGAGGGTACCATCCGGCAGATCGGCTTTTCCTACCACGGCAACAGCGACACCTTCTGCGACCTGCTCAAAGTGTACGACTGGGACTTTTGCCAGATCCAGTATAACTACATGGACGAACGCACCCAGGCCGGGGTGACCGGCCTGAAGGCGGCGGCCGCGCTGGGGCTGCCCGTCATCATCATGGAGCCGCTGCGCGGCGGCAAACTGGCCGCCGGCCTGCCCGCCGAGGCACAGCGCCTATTCGACCGCTTCCCCGTGCGGCGCAGCCCGGCGGAATGGTCGTTTCGCTGGCTGTGGGATCAGCCGGAGGTCACCTGCGTGCTTTCCGGCATGAACTCGCTTGCCATGATCGAAGAAAACGCCCGCGCGGCCGGCACCGCACAGGCGGGGGAATTCGGTGAGGCGGAGCGGCAGCTGCTCGCGGATGCGGCGGCGGCCATCAACGCCCGCATGAAGGTGCCCTGCACCGGCTGCCGCTACTGTATGCCCTGCCCCAAAGGGGTGGACATCCCCGGCATCTTCGCCGCCTACAACCGCCGCCAATCGGACGGCCGTCTGCGCGGGCTGACCGACTACTTCATGTGCACGGCGGTGCGGCGGGACAACACGGGGGCGGGCAACTGCGTGAAATGCGGCCGCTGTGCGCGGCATTGCCCGCAGGGCATCGACATCCCGCGCGAACTGGAAAACGCCAGAAAGACCTTTGAGGGGCCGCTTTACAAGCTCGTCAGCCCCATCGTGCGGCATTTCATGAAATATTAACTGCTCCGCCGTTCCAGCGCCAGTGGACAAGGTCGCGGCTGTAGGCGATACCGATACTGGCGAAGGTGTCGAAATACACCGTTTCGTCCTCGGGACCCGAGCCGTGGAAGACCATGACATACATCTCCTCGCCGCACAGGCGGGAGACGTCCAGCACCGCGCCGGCGGTGATCCGCCCCCGCGCCCACGGCCATTCGGCCTGCCCGAGGGTGAGAAGCCCGCGGTCGACCCAGTGGACAAGATCGGGCGAGGTCTTGACCCCGATGCCGTTTTGCGGGGAGTGGAACATCACATATCCCCCGCCGCGGCGCAGGATGCAGACGTTTTCGCCCCCCTCGGTGTTCCCGGCATATTCCCAGTGCACCAGATCGCGGGAGGAGGCGGCGGAAACGCCGCTTTGCTTGAAAAAGCACCAGATCCGTCCCGGCTCGTCGGCGTCCTCGATGAGATAGGGGTCGATCATGCGCCCCATCGCCTCCTCGGGGATATCCCCCCTCACCCGCAGCAGACGCGGCGCCGAAAAAGTGCGCAGATCATCGCTCTCCATCACGAAAAGGCGGGCGCGGTCGTTGGCGTACTTTTCGCCGTTTTCACGCGGGTAGGTCTGCAGGCAGAGCACATACCGCCCGCCGAAGCGGATCACGTTGCCGGGACTGGAAAAATTGAGCCGGCGATCCCGCGGGGTGAGCGCACGGGGCTCTGTCCACGCCGCCAGATCGGTGCTTTCCGAGACGGCCAGCCGCAGAAAAGGGCCGTCCGGCTCGTTTTCCACCAGCGTGAAAAAGAGGAAGAACCGCTCGCCGTCGCAAAACAGCGCCGGATCGCGGAACGCACGGGTCTCGTCCCCGCGAAAGATGACGGGAGACGGGATGCGGGACAGTTGAAGCATATGATACACCTCTTTGAGAAAAGAAAGGATGATAAAAATGACAGCCAAAGAATTACTGGCCGAACTCAAAGCCATGGCGCACGACCCGGTGGACGAGACGCGCACCTGTGACAATTTCAAGGCGGGCGACCCCGAACGGCCGCTGCACCGCGTGGCGCTCGCCATGTTCGCCACCCCCGACGTGATCCGCGCCGCGGCGGCGGACGGTGCCGATTTCCTGCTGGTGCATGAGCCGACCTTTTACGATCACATGGATCGGCCCAACGACAACCCGCTCGTGCAGGAAAAGCAGGCGCTGCTGGAAAAGAGCGGCCTGACGCTGGCACGCTTTCATGACTATGCCCACTCCATGCTGCCCGACCTCATCTGCGAGGGGGAACTGCACGACATGGGACTGCCCGGCCGCTTCGTGCGCGGGGATTACTGGGCGGTGAACGGCTTTGTGCTGGAGCAGCCCATGACGGCACGGGAACTGGCCGCCCACATGGAAAAGACGCTGGGGCTGCACCACGTGCGCATCGCGGGCAGTGCCGACACCCCCGGCACGCGGCTGGCCTGCTGCTTCGGCACCCCCGGCCATACTGCGGAAATGCTGGCGGAGAACGACTTTTTGCTCACCGGCGAGATCTGTGAGTGGGGTCTCGGCGAGATGGCGCGCGACTACGCCCAGCTCGGCCACAACAAGGCCATTCTGGTGATGACCCACGAGGGCTCCGAGCGCGCCGGCATGAAGCTGCTGGCCGACAAACTGCGCGTCCTGCACCCGGAGATCGAATTTACCTACTATGAGAGTGGCGAGATATATACCTACACCGATTGACCGAACACCGCGCGCACGGCGTCGAGATACCCGTAGCCGTTCTTGTCGTCCGGCTGCAGATAACTCGTCTCCGTCCACTCGTTCCAGCTGTTGATGACCACCAGCGGCGGGCGGTCGGGATGGGCATCGAGATAGTCCTTGGCCATCTGAAAGCCCTTTTGGATGTTTTCGGGGGTGGTGTTCTGCATGATGGCGGGACGCAGCCGCTCAAAGCGGGGATTGTTGTCCCACCCCACCGACACGCCGGGAAAATAGGGCATGGGATACTCGCGGTCGATACGCGCCCATTCCGCTTTCACCTGCTCGAGAATAGCGCAATAATCCTGTGACACGTCCACATAGTGGGCGAACTGGTAGTGGGTGATGCTGTCGAACCCGAGCAGCACGGCGCAGTCCTTGCTGGAGCCGCGATGGTTTTTGTCCACACCGCTCAAGTCAACAATGCCCTCCCACCAGACCGTCATCTGCAGATGCACGCCCGGCAGGCCGGCGCGCACCGCCTCCTCGCGGAATTCGTCCAGTGCGCGGCGGGTGGCGTCCACGCCGCCGAGACCCTTGATGAGGTTCACCACGTCATAGATCATCACCACCGGCTTGCCGTCGATGCGGTAATAGTTGGGCAGTTGGAAATAGCGGTCGATCCAGTAACGGGTGATCTTCCGGAAGGTCTCAGGCGTCTGGCTGCCCTGCCACAGCACCGTGTCGCCGTAATCGTCGGATATCCGCTTGTCCCACCCCTGCGTGGCGTCGTGGTTGGCCCACATGAGGTAAAACTGCATCTTGTCGCGGTTGGGCGCGCCGAGAAAGCCGTTGTCGAGGCACTGCTCGAGAAACGGGCGGTCATCGTACCAGTACCAGTCGTAGATGAAGACGTTGACCCCGTGGCTCACGGCGGCCTCGATCTCCATCTGCATCACGGTGGGGTCGGCCTCATTGACATACCCCCACAGCGGGCGGCGGGGCCAGTCGTGCCCCTCGAATTTCGCCCCGGCAGAGCGGACGCTCTGCCATTCGCCCATCCCCTGCGGCCAGAACGGGCGGGTGCGGGGCTCGTCCCCCGTGTAGGCCGGCCAGATGTAGGCGGCCACGTCATATTTTCGGCTCATGCGCGGTCACTCTCCTTTATTTATCCAAATATATCACAATCCCCGGTAAAAGACAAGTATCTGTTGACTTGCCACCCGCCGCACTGTAAAATAAGGATAACAGAGATCAAATGAGGTGAACGGATTGAAAAAATTCACGTTCGGCAGCCCGGAGGCGTGCACCCCCTCCCGTTTCTGCCGCGATCTTCACTATGAGGAGACGGCGGTCTCCTTTTCGGCAAGCGATTTTTACTGCCGGCAGACCGGCCGCGGGTTTCTGGTGGAATTCAAAATGGTGCCCGGCACGCAGGTGTTCGGCTTCGGCCTGCAGTTAAAACAATTCAACCACACCGGCCGCCGGATGGTCACCCGCGTCAACGCCGACCCCGTCTCGCCCAACGGCGAGGGGCACGCGCCGGTGCCGTTTTTTGTCACCAACAAGGGCTACGGGATGTATTTTGACACCGCCCGCTACGCCGAATTCCAATGCGGGGTGAAAAAGCCGGGTGCCGCGGCCGACAGCGCCGCCGCCATGCCCGCCGCCTCCACCGAGGAATTGTACGCCGTGCGGCAGTCGGCGGCCGACACCTGGATGTCGGTGCTCATCCCCGCGGCAAAGGGGGTGGACGTCTACGTCATCGAGGGCGGCACCATCACCGATATCGTGTCGCAGTACAACCGGCTGTCGGGCGGCGGCTGCACCGTGCCGGAATGGGGGCTGGGCGTGTTTTACCGCTGCTGCACCCGTTACGACGACCGCCGCGTGCGGGAGATGGCCGATTATTTCCGTGCCCACGACCTTTCCTGTGACATTCTGGGGCTGGAGCCGGGCTGGCAGTCCCACGCCTACTCCTGCACCTACCAATGGGATCCCGGCCGCTTCCCCGACCCGGCAGGGCTGGTGGGATATCTGCGCGACCGCGGCTTTCACGTGAATCTGTGGGAGCACGCCTTCGTGCATCCCGACTCCCCCCTGCGCGAAGCGCTGACCCCTTATAGCGGCGATTATCTGGTGTGGGACGGGCTGGTGCCCGACTTCTCGCTGCCCGAGGCGCGCCGCCTGTTTGCCGATTATCACCGCAAGCAGATCACGGCGCCGGGGGTGGACGGCTTCAAGCTGGACGAGTGCGATGGCAGCGACAACACCGGCGGCTGGTCCTTCCCGCTGCACACCGCCTTCCCCTCCGGGATGGACGGTGAGCAGTATCACAGCCTGTTCGGCACCCTCTATGCCCAGACGATGCTGAAGGCGCTGGACGGCACCCCCACCCTCTCCGAGGTGCGCAACATGGGCGCGCTGGCCGCGTCCTATCCTTTCGTGCTCTACAGCGATCTCTACGATCACCGCGACTTCGTGCGCGGCATGGCCACCGCCGGCTTCTCCGGCCTGCTGTGGACACCCGAGGTGCGCCACGCCAAAGACAAGAAAGACCTCATCCGCCGCCTGCAGAGCGTGGTCTTTTCGGTGCAGTGCCTGGTGAACGCGTGGTACTGCGACGAGGTACCGTGGCAGGCGTTCGACTGCGAGGACGAGGTGAGAGACCTCTTCCGGCTGCGGGCGCGGCTGATCCCGATGCTGAAAGCGGCGTTCGACACCTATCACGCCACCGGCCGTCCGCCGGTGCGCGCGCTGGTCATGGACTACACCGACGACCCCGAGACCTACCGGATCGACGACGAATACCTCTTCTGTGACGACCTGCTGGTCGCCCCCGTCATCGGCACCGAAAGCGACGAGCGCGAGGTGTATCTCCCCGCCGGCGAATGGGAGGATTTCTTCACCGGCGAGCCGGTGGCCGCCGGCCGCTTCACGGTGTGTACCGAGGGCATCCC
The DNA here is from genome assembly GCA_045599305.1 of Acutalibacteraceae bacterium. GTDB lineage: Bacteria > Bacillota > Clostridia > Oscillospirales > Acutalibacteraceae > SIG588. Next base: position 8,713 of record JAZRVU010000090.1, read on the forward strand.
CGTCTACCGCAGAAAACATTGATACATAAAGCAAGCACCCCGAACACCAATATGGCGTTCGGGGTGCTTTTCATGTGGTTTCAGCTGCCCAGAGGGGCGTCTTCGGTCTCTTCACTGGCCGCGCTGATCGGGTCCCAGAATTCTTCGACTTCCAACGCGTCGATCTCTTCTTCCCAACCGTCTGCCGCAAGATTGTTGTTCATATTTCTGCGCCCCTTTCTCAATATGTGCGTACGTTGGTCGTACCGGACCAGGTCTTCGCCATGAAGGCGCTGTTGACCACGCTGCCGGAGGACACCTGCAGATTCGCGCTCGGCTGGAACATGGCCGAGATGCTCACCGCGGCACCGGAGCCGCGCTCAAACAGTTTGACGGACGACGGTGCGATAAAGCTGGTGCCCTGTCCGCTGGCACCGGCGGTCACGTTCGCCGCCGAAAGGTTCAGCGTGCCGTGCTCCACCTTCAGCACCGTCTGCGGATTCTGCCACAGCTCGGCGCCCAGCATGTTCACCGTGCCGTTGAAGCCGCTCTGCAGCCACACGCCGTAGACGTTCGACACCGGGTTCACGGTGTAATCGCCGTAGACGAAGGGGGTCATCTGGGTATTGATGAAATCCAGCTGCGCGCCGCCCGCCGCCACGATGGAGCGGGAGACGTAGTCGGTGGCGAAGCCGATGGCGGTGACGGTGGAAGCCGCCCCCTCGACCAGCAGGCCGGTGCCGCCGCCGTAGGTGAAGCAGCCGAAGAACATCTCGTCGGTGACGTTATCCATCTCGAACTTGACGCCGTCCTGCTGGGTCGCCTCCCAATAATACTGCGAGGCGGTGTAGGCGGTGCCGCCGATGGCGGCATCGCCGCCCACGCAGATGTCCGCCGGCCAGCCGAAGGAGCCCCAGGTGGTGGAGTGGCCGTTGAACTGCACATCGCGCACGATGCCGCGGGCGGAATCCGCCACATAGACACCGCGGTTCATCGTCACGCCGACGAAGCCGTCCACAAAGTGGTCGTCACAGCCGACAAAGCCGATGCCCTTGTAGCCGTTGACCGCCGCGACGTTCACGGCGTAGGCAAAGTCGGCGTCCTCGGCATAGACGGCGTAGTCATACGCCTTGGGGCCGTGGTAATACTCCGCGGCCACCTGCTCGGGATAGAAGAAGGTGATGCCGCGCACACCGGAGCAGCCCGCCTTGCCGCTGCTGTTGGCGGCAAGAGTGACGGCCGGCTCGTTCTGGCAGATCACGCAGAGCACCGTGCCGGTATTATAGGGCATCTGCGCGAAGTCGCAGGCACCGCGCAGCTCCACCCCCTGCGGCACGATGACGCCGTGCGCCAGCCGGTAATGGCCGGCGGGGAGATAGAAGATGCCGCCCGCGGTGAGGGCGTTGAGCTGCGCCTGCAGCGCGGCGGAGACGTCGGTGCGGCCGGTGGCGTCCAGATTGCGGGCCACGGTGACCGCCTGATTGGCCACGCTGCGCGTCTGCCGGGCGGCGGCCGCCTGCTCGGCGGCGGAAATGTCGATGTGCACCGTGCTCACGGCGTCGGTGTTGAAGGTGAGGTTGCCGCTGCCGGAATTGGTGATATTGCCGGATGCGAGGCCGGTGTTGCCGGTGAGCACCGCTTTGGCGCTGCTGCCGAGCTTCACCTGCGGGGTACCGCTAAAGGTGCAGGCCGTCATCAGCAGTTTGCCGCCGGCGGCGGCATCCACCTTTCCGTTCACGGTACTGTTGACCAGCATCGTCTGGGAACCGCTGCCGGTGACGACAGCCGCGGTGCTTGCCTGAATATCGGCCTCCTGCAGCATCAGGATCGAATTGGCCGTATCCGACGGCGCATAGACACCATAGTCGCAGTTCGTCACGGTGACGGCGGTGAGTTCCTCGCCGCATCCGGAGGTTCGCGTGCCGACGATGGCGGTGCCGCAGTTGTCAAAATGCAGGTTGTAGCCCTGACCGTAGGCATTCTCGTGCTCATACACCAGCCCGCGCTGGTAGCCGTCCACATAGGTGTCGGTGAGATACGACCAGTCGGTGCGGCCGAACCGCAGGGCGGTGGCATTCTGCCGCAGATAACTGCGTAGTGCCGCCGCGCTGCCGGTGAAGCGGCCGGAATTCAGCCAGTAATCGGGGGAGAAATGGATCTCCTCGGTGCGCATGATATCCTGCACCGCACTGACATAGATGCCGTCGCACAGCGGGGTGCCGTAGATGTGGAACATATTCGGGCAGGCGGCGCCGGAAAAGGCGGTGATGCCGACCCACGAGTTGATGAGGGTGATGTTTTCCACCCCCGACCACACGAGCGAGGTGGTCGCGCCGAGCTTGAGGGTCTCGGGATAGGCCGTGGGGGCGCTCACCGTCTGCTCGGGGTACCAGAACGCCAGATTCTGCGCCTTACTGCTCTGGGAAAGGGAGACGAAGGGCGTGGTGTTGCCCTCGGCCGCCGTGTCGCCGTAATAGGCGAGGATGGTGCCGCCGATGGTGGTGTGGCCGTCCGGCACCTTCCAGTCGCCGCACAGGGTGCAGCCGGTGGGCACCGTGATCTCGCTGTAGCAGGGCCACACGCCGGCGGGGATATACACCGCGCCGCCGCCGGCCGCAGACACCCAGCCCAGCAGCAGGTTGATCGCCGTGGCGTAGTCGAAGTCCGCCTGACCGGCCGGGAAATAATCCGAGAGGTCATACCCCGCGACCAGCGGGGTGTCCGGGGTGTAGGCCGCATCGGCCGCCTGCACCTTTTCCCACACCGCGTCGGCGCCGCCCAGCGGCAGCCAGCGGCAATCCGCGTCGGCCGCCCAGATGAGCTGGGCATTGGTGATCTTGAAGGTGGCCGCAGCGCCGCTGCAGTTGTTGACCCCGATGATGTACACGCGGAAGAAATCCCACGCGGTGGGATCGAAGGTGCCGCCGGTGGGCCCGTTGAAGACCGAGAGCGGCACCGATGTGCGCACCCACTGCCCGTTTGTCCACGGCAGTTTGTTGGCGGTGTGCAGCTCCTCCGCATCCTGGATACCGCCGGAGCAGATCTCCATCTGCGTGCCGTAGTTGCCGGACCGGATGATGGAAGCCAGCGTCGCGTCGGCGCTCTCAAAATAGATATCGAACTGCAGTGCGAGCTTCGAGGGATCGGTCAGATACCCGTACTGTGTCAGGTCGATGGGCCGGAAACTGCCGCCCAGCGAAATGACGGAGGCGTTGGTGTCGGTGTTGAGAACGGTGGTGGTATTCGCCGTATAATCGAGCAGCATCGGCAGATCCGCATAGGGGCTGGTGCGCTCCGGGCCGTTTTCAAACAGCAGATAGTCTTCCACGGCGCGGCCGTAGAGGATCATGGCCTTCAGCAGCCGCACCAGTTTGGCGTCGCTGCTCCCGAAGCGATCCCACACATAGGATTCCGCGCTGTAGCGCAGCGAGGTGCTGACCGGCGTACTGCCGTCATACACCACAAAGGTGAACACATCCGCCATGGCGGTGGGGTCGGCCAGCACGCAATCGGCGCACCAGACACCGTCACCCAGCGCACGCAGCGGCAGGTCGCCCACCTTCTGCCCGTCTGCGTTATAGAGCGCGACCGTCCAACCGGAGGGGTCGGCGCCCGCGGCGGCGCGCAGCTTGATGCGCATGGTCACGGTGTCGCTGATGACCAGCGAGGCCGCCGTCCACTGCGCGGCATAGCCGGTCTGGCTGCCGATGGCAAGCGCATTGGTGAGATCGCTCTTTTGCAGATCGAGTTCCCGCTCGGAGTCGGTCAGGCACTCGTCCACCGACGCTTCACCGCGTGCGGTCCACGCCTGTGCCGCCGCGCCGTAGTTCATCAGCGCGATGCCCAGCTTCTTATAGACGGTGCGCTGCTCGGCCACCCAGCCGGGCTGGCCTTGATACAGCGCTTCGACATATTCCCGCACGCTGTAGGTCGCCGTGGGGCCGGACTGCAGCACCGTCTCACCGTCGCAGAGCTGCGCGGTGACGGTGAAGCCGACGCCCATCTCCTGCGGGGAGATGTTGCCCACATTGAAGATCAGGTTGCCCGCCGTGTCGGTAACGCCATCCCACTCCACGGAATAGGGGCGGCCGTCAAATTCGCCCGTCACGCGGTAGACGGAGCCGGCGGGCGGCGCGGCACAGGGGGACACGGCAAGGTCGATCTCGAAATTTTCCGCCGCGACCAACCACGCGCTTTTGAGCACGAGCTCCTGTCCTTTCAGAAAATCGTCCTCGGGCAGCACGGTATCGTTGTTGGCACCGGCCAGCACGGGAGCCGCCGCCAGCAGCAGCGATGCCGCCAGCAGCCATGCGAGAAGTTTGCGCATCATGACCGTTTCCTCACTTTCAAAGTTTGTATGTCACTCCGTCAGCAGATGATTTTTCCGCAGTCGGTCACAAAACCGGGCGACCACCTCGGTCGCCCGCTCGGGCGAAAGTCCCTGCGTGGCGACCAGATCGGCGGCCAGCGCCTCCTCGGTGGTGTCCTCCCGCAGTTTTTCGAACAGATAGGCGCCGCCCTTTTTGAGATGGACGATGCCGTTAAACTCCGCCTGCGGCGCGCCCACGGTGATCGCCGCGAGATTGCCCGCCACTTCGCGGATGACAAAATCGTATTTCAGTTTCATGTCTCTTCCCCCAAGATCGCCGCCGCGGCGATGTCCGCCGCCTGCGGGTCGGTGTTGCAGCGAATGAGCCAGGCACGGCAGCCGCCGATCAGCCGATCGAGCATGGAGAGCAGTGCCTCTGCCGTCTGCCGGCTTTCGGGTGTCAGCAGCTGCAGCGCGATGCGCCGCAGACAGGTGAGCGGATCGATCGGCTCCGCCGTGTTGACGGCACTGCGCTCGATGAAGCACAGGTCGGTCACCGCGGCGCGGGTCGGCGTCTGCCACCCCTCCTTGCCCGCCCATGGCGTACCGTAGCCATAGGCCGTGTCGCCGAAGAAGCGGAGGATGGGTTTGTCGCCGTTCACCACCGTGAGCCGGTCACCGAAGCGCTGCTGCCACAGCGCGGTGTGGGTGGATTTGCCCACCCCGCTGGGTGCCATGAAGGCGATGCCGTGCCCCGCGACCGTGACGAATGAAGCGTGCAGCATCATGGCGTCACGGGTGGGCAGTTCCCGGCAGAGCTGCCGGTAGAGCGCCACCGCCTCCAGATATCGGTCATGGTGTTCGGCCTGTCCGGCAGCCGCGATGCCGTCCCGCTCGCGCTGCAGATGGGCTTCGGACACCCGCAGGGTAAAGTCGGCCGTGCCGGGCGCATCACAGCGGTAGCCGCGGCACATCTGCGTCACATAGTCCCAGCGCGCATCGATATCCACCAGAAAATCCGCGATACGGTACCGCTCCAACACGGGCACCTCCCCTCTCGGGCGGGCATATACTGATATCGGTCACCCGAAGGTGTATCTGCCTGCCGCATCATAAAGAATATACGGTGCATCGGCGCCGAACTGCTCGTGCAGGGCACGCAGGGTATCGGCGCTGTTGCCGGGTGCCAGCCAGGGCACCGAGGCCGGCGTGTCACTGCTCAGCAGCTGCAGCCGTGCTTTCATCTGCTCGAACAGCAGTGAAGCTGCCTCATAGGGATGGCTCGCAGGGCTCGACACCTTCGCTGTACCCACGGTCAGGCGGGAGCCGAGATCCGAAAGCGTCATCCACGGGGCGATGCCGGGCACGCCGTAAGACACGGGGTTGCCGCCGTAGACGGCGGTCTTTTCCCCCACCGCGGCCGGCGCGGTCAGCGAATAGAGCCAATGACTGCCCACGGCGGTGTTCATCTCCTTGACGAACTGCGCCAGCACCTCGTTGCGCGGGGTGGCGGTGACGCTCGCATCGCCGTACCACGCACTGGACTCCTGCGCCGGGAACTGCACGCCGTCGAGCACGAGGGTGGAGAAGCCCATCCCGGCCAGCTCCTTCGCCAGCCCGGTGATATAGCCGCGCGCCGCGGCGGCATAGGGATTGAGCCACCGGCGGGCGCCGGCGGGGGGGTCGTGGTCGTACCACACCGACTGGGGGCTGTCCGCCCCCGCCGCC
>JAZRVU010000091.1:0-26338 GCA_045599305.1 Acutalibacteraceae bacterium
GTGTTCGTGCCCGGCATCATGGAACTGGTGGAGCGCACCGGCATCCACTCGGGCGACTCCATCAGCGTCTATCCCACCTTCAGTATCTCCGACCGCGTGAAGGGCACCATCCTGCAATACGCCAAGAAACTGGGACTGGGCATCGGCATCATCGGGCTTTACAACATCCAGTTCATCGTGGATCGCCACGACGATGTCTACATCATCGAGGTGAATCCCCGCTCCTCCCGCACGGTGCCGTTCCTCTCCAAATCCACCGGCTACAGCCTTGCCGATATCGCCACCGAGGTCATCCTCGGCAAGTCGCTCAAGGAGCAGGGGCTGTTCGACCTCTATCCGCAGGAAAAGGCCCGCTTCTATGTGAAGGTGCCGGTCTTCTCCTTTAACAAGATCAAGGGGCTCGATGCCTACCTTTCGCCGGAAATGAAATCCACCGGCGAGGCCATCGGGTATGACGACAAACTCAACCGCGCACTCTACAAGGCGCTGCAGGCCGCCGGTCTGCGGCTGCAGAACTACGGCACCGTCTTCGCCACGCTGGCCGATAAAGACAAGGAAGAAGCGCTGCCGCTGATAGAGCGGTTCTATAACCTCGGCTTCAACATCCAGGCCACCGCCGGCACCGCCGCCTTCCTGCGCGAAAACGGGATCCGCACCCATGAACTGCGCAAGATCAGCGAGGATGCCGACGAGATCCCGGACGCCATCCGGCAGGGGCACATCGCCTATGTGCTCAACACCCGCGACATCGCCTCCACTTCGGAGGCGAGCGACGGGCAGAAGATCCGCCAGTTGGCCACCGAGAATAACGTGACCATCTTCACCTCGCTGGATACGGTGCGGGTACTGCTGGACGTGCTGGAGGAGACCACCCTCACCATTTCCACCATCGACGCGTGATCGCGGGAGAAGCAGGATGAAACAAGGCCTTTTCACCGTTACCGAAAACCGGGCACTCACCCAAAGTGTCTTTAAAATGTGCCTGCGCGGGGACACCGCGGCCGTTACCGCCCCCGGTCAGTTCGTCAACATTCTGTTGGACGGCCTGTTTTTGCGCCGCCCCATCTCGGTGTGTGACTGCGTGGGCGACACCCTCACCATCCTTTATAAAGTGGTGGGGAAGGGTACCGCGCAGATGAGCGCGCTGCCCGTCGGCAGTACGCTGGATGTGCTGTCGGGGCTGGGCAACGGGTACGATACCGCTCCCTGCGGCGAGCGGCCGCTGCTGCTGGGCGGCGGCGTGGGTGTCCCGCCGCTCTATCTCCTCGCCAAAAAACTGGTGGCCGAGGGAAAGACCGTCTCGGTCGTGCTCGGCTTCAACACGGCGGCGGAGGTGTTTTACGAAGAAGAATTCCGGGCGCTGGGCTGCGCCGTCACCGTAGCGACGGCGGATGGCAGTTATGGGGTGCGCGGCTTTGTGACCGACGCCCTGCCCGCCGACTACACCTATTTTTACACCTGCGGCCCCGAGCCGATGCTCAAAGCGGTCTATAAAGCGACCGTCACCGGCGGCCAGTTCAGCTTCGAGCAGCGCATGGGCTGCGGCTTCGGCGCCTGCATGGGCTGCAGCTGCCGCACCATCACCGGGAACAAGCGCATCTGCAAGGAGGGCCCGGTGCTTTTGAAGGAGGAGATCCTGTGGGCAGACTGAATGTGACGCTCTGCGGCGTGCCGCTGGACAATCCCGTGATCCCTGCCTCCGGCACCTTCGGCTACGGCTATGAATTTGCCGAGTTGTTCGATATCAACTGCCTGGGCACCTTTTCGTTCAAGGGCACCACGGCCGAGCCGCGCTTCGGTAATCCCACCCCCCGCATCGCGGAGTGCACCGCCGGTCTCATCAACGCGGTGGGACTGCAGAATCCCGGTGTGGACGCGGTCATCCGGGAGGAACTTCCCAAACTGAAAAAGTGCTTTCACAAGCCGGTCATGGCCAATGTCGGCGGCTTTTCGGTCGAGGAATATGTGCACGTCTGCCGTCTGCTGGACGCCGAGGAACAGGTGGGCTGGCTGGAGGTGAACGTCAGCTGCCCCAATGTGCACGGCGGCGGCATGGGCTTCGGCACCGACCCGCAGGTGGCCGCTTCGGTGGTCGCCGCGGTCAAAGCCGTGACCAAAAAGCCCGCCATCGTCAAACTGTCGCCCAACGTCACCGATATCGTGGTCATCGCCAAAGCGTGCGAGGCGGCGGGTGCCGACGGCATCAGCCTCATCAACACCCTGTTGGGTATGCGCATCGACCTGAAAACGAAGCGCCCCGTCATCGCCAACACGATGGGCGGCTTTTCCGGCCCGGCCATCTTCCCGGTGGCACTGCGCATGGTGTGGCAGGTGGCGCACGCCGTGAAGGTGCCCGTCATCGGCATGGGCGGTGTCTCCACCGCCGAGGACGTGATCGAAATGATGCTGGCGGGAGCCACCGCGGTGGCGGTGGGGGCGGCCAATCTGGTCGACCCGTATGCCTGTCCCCGCATCATCCGTGACCTGCCCGCCGTGATGGATCGGTACGGCATCGCAAACCTTTCGGATATCATAGGAGGTGCCCGGTAATGGGAAAGGACGTCATCGTCGCCTGCGATTTCGCGAGCGCACAGCAGACCTTTGCGTTTTTGGATCGGTTTCAGGGCCGCAAGCCCTTTGTGAAGATCGGCATGGAGCTGTTCTATGCCGAAGGCCCCGCCATTGTGAGAGAGATCAAACAGCGCGGCCACCGTGTTTTTCTGGATTTAAAACTGCACGACATCCCCAACACCGTCAAAAAAGCGATGGCGGTGCTGTCGGGACTGGACGCGGATATCGTGAATCTGCACGCCGCCGGTACCACCCGCATGATGGAGGCGGCGCTGGAGGGGCTTACCCGTCCCGACGGTACCCGTCCGCTGCTCATCGCCGTGACCCAGCTTACCTCCACCGATCAGCAGACGATGGAGAGCGATCTGCTCATCCGTGAGCCGCTCGACCGGGTGGTCATGCACTACGCCGAAAATGCCCGGCGCGCGGGGCTGGACGGCATCGTCTGCTCGCCGCTCGAGGCCGAAAAGGTGCACGCCCTCTGCGGCGCCGATTTTCTCACCGTCACCCCCGGCGTCCGTTTTGCTGACGGCGATGTGGGGGATCAGAAACGGGTCATGACGCCGGCCCAAGCGAAAGCGGTCGGCTCGGACTATATCGTCGTCGGCCGGCCGATCACCGCCGCCGAAGACCCCGTCGCCGCCTATGAGCGCTGCGTGCGGGAATTTGTGGATTGAAAGGATGGACAGCCAAATGGAATGGAACCGACGCATCGCGGAGGATCTGCTGCAGATCAAAGCCGTGTTTTTCCGCCCCGAGGAGCCCTTCACATGGGCGAGCGGGATCAAGAGCCCCGTCTATTGCGACAACCGCCTCACCCTCACCGCACCGGCGGTGCGCACTGATGTGGAAAATGGGCTGGCCGCCCTCATCCGTGAGCATTATCCCGATGTCGAGGTGCTGATGGGCACATCCACCGCCGGCATCGCCCATGCCGCCATCACGGGGCATCTGCTCGGGCTGCCGATGGGCTATGTCCGTTCCGGCGCCAAGGATCACGGCCGCCAGAACCAGATCGAGGGCCGTCTTGAGGCGGGACAGAAGGTCGTGGTGGTGGAGGATCTCATCTCCACCGGCGGCAGCGTGATCGAGGTCGTCGATGTCCTGCGCGAAGCGGGCGCCGAGGTGCTGGGCATCGTCTCCATCTTCACCTACGGGATGCAGAAGGGGCTCGACCGGCTGGCCGCGGCAAATGTGAAAAATGTGTCTCTCACCGATTTCGACTGCATCGCCGAAGTGGCGGCCGAGCAGGGCTACATCAAGCCGGAGGACATCCGCCGGCTGATCGCTTTTCGCAATGACCCCGCCGACGAGAGTTGGAGAAACGCATGAGAAGCGTGATTGATACGCTCGATCTGAGCGTGGAGGAACTGCAGGCGCTGTGCGAAACGGCGCTGGATATCATCCGCGACCCCGCCCGCTATGCCCATGCGTGCGAGGGCAAAAAACTGGCGACGCTGTTTTTTGAGCCCTCCACCCGCACCCGCATCAGTTTCGAGGCCGCGATGTACGAACTGGGCGGCCATGTGCTGTCGGTGACCGACGCGGCCACCTCCTCCGCCTCCAAGGGGGAGAGCATGGCGGACACCGCCCGCGTGCTGGGCTGCTACCCCGACATCATCGCCATGCGCCACCCGCGTGAGGGGGCGGCGCTGGTCGCCGCCAACCATGCCGGTGTCCCGGTCATCAACGCGGGCGACGGCGGTCACTGTCATCCCACCCAGACGCTGGCCGACCTGCTTACCATCTACCGCGAAAAGGGGCGGTTCGACCACCTCACCGTCGGCCTGTGCGGCGACCTGCTCTACGGCCGTACGGTGCATTCCCTCATCCACGCGCTGGAACGGTACGAGGGGGTGCGCTTCCTGCTCATCTCCCCGCCGGAACTGCGGCTGCCGGACTATGTGAAGCACGGCATCGACTGCGAGGAGACCACCTCGCTCGAGGAGGCGCTGCCCCGGCTGGATATCCTGTATATGACCCGCATCCAGCGCGAGCGGTTCGAGCATCCCGAGGACTATGCCCGGCTGAAGGACAGTTACATCCTCACCCCCGAAAAAATGGCGCTGGCCGGTCCCGGCTGCTGCGTGCTGCATCCGCTGCCGCGGGTGAACGAGATCAGCGTGCAGGTGGACGCCGACCCGCGTGCCTGCTATTTCAAGCAGGTGGAAAACGGCAAGTATATGCGCATGGCGCTGATTTTAAAGCTGCTTGCCGAAGTGGCACGTGACCCGGTCATCCGCCCGATCACCGGCACCGCCGGGCGCTGCCGCTGCGGCAATCCCCGCTGCATCACGGCGGTGGAGCAGGAACTGGAGCAGGCCTATGTCTGCGACCGCGACGGTGTACGCCGCTGTTTATACTGTGAATCAAAAATGTGTGAATAAGAAAGGAGACAACACCATGGCGATCTTCATCAACGAACCCTCCCACACCTTCAATGAGTACCTCCTCATTCCGGGCTACTCCTCCAGCGAGTGCGTCCCCGCGAATGTGAGCCTCAAAACGCCCCTTGTCAAATATAAGAAAGGGGAGGAGCCGGCCATCACGCTCAACATCCCGATGGTGTCCGCCATCATGCAGGCCGTCTCGGGCGACCGACTGGCCGTGGCACTGGCCATGCAGGGCGGCGTCTCCTTCATCTACGGCTCCCAGACCGTCGAGGACGAGGCCGCGATGGTGAAACGGGCCAAGGCCTATAAGGCCGGCTTCGTGAAAAGCGATTCCAACATCCGTCCGGACGGCACCATGGCCGAGGTGGTCGCCCTCACCGAGCGCACCGGCCACGCCACCGTGGCCGTCACCGAGGACGGCACCGCCGACGGCCGCCTGCTGGGCATCGTCACCGGCCGCGACTACCGTGTCAGCCGCATGGATCCGGACACCCCGGTGTCGGAATTCATGACCCCCTTTGAAAAACTCATCTGGGCGCCGGAGGGCACCACGCTGAAAGAGGCCAACGACATCATCTGGGATCATAAGCTCAACTCGCTGCCCATCGTCAGCGCCGACGGTCGCCTGTGCTACCTCGTCTTCCGCAAGGACTACGATTCCCACAAGCAGAATCCCAACGAACTGCTGGATGCCAGCAAGCGGTATGTGGTGGGCGCCGGTATCAACACCCGCGACTACGCCGACCGCGTGCCCGCGCTGGTAGAGGCGGGGGCAGACGTGCTGTGCATCGACTCCTCCGAGGGCTTTTCCGAGTGGCAGCAGCGCACCATCGCGTGGATCCGTGAGCGCTACGGCGACACGGTGAAGGTGGGCGCCGGCAATGTGGTGGACGCCGACGGCTTCCGCTTTTTGGCCGAGTGCGGCGCCGATTTCGTGAAGGTGGGCATCGGCGGCGGCTCCATCTGCATCACCCGTGAGACCAAGGGTATCGGCCGCGGGCAGGCCACCGCGCTCATCGACGTCTGCCGTGCGCGTGACGAGTATTTTGAGCAGACCGGCGTCTATGTGCCCGTCTGCTCCGACGGCGGCATCGTCTACGATCACCACATCACGCTGGCACTGGCCATGGGCGCCGACTTCGTCATGCTGGGCCGCTACTTCGCCCGCTTCGACGAAAGTCCCTCCAACAAGGTCAGCCTGAACGGTACATACTATAAGGAGTACTGGGGCGAGGGCTCCGCCCGCGCCCGCAACTGGCAGCGCTATGATCTGGGCGGCGACAAGAAGCTCTCCTTCGAAGAGGGCGTGGATTCTTACGTCCCCTATGCCGGCACCCTCAAGGACAATGTGGCACTCTCGCTGAGCAAGGTGAAATCCACCATGTGCAATTGCGGTGCGCTCACCATTCCCGAACTGCAGCAGAAAGCCAAACTCACGCTGGTCTCCGCCACCAGTATCGTCGAGGGCGGCGCGCACGACGTCATCCAGAAAGACAAGAGCCCGTCTGTGAAATAAATTGTGTTTTTTTGGAGTTTGTGTCTTGACACGGCGCGGCGGAATGTGATATGATTTTCCTGTACCGGAGCGGTACCGTTTTCTGTGACTGACGGATTTTTGTGGAGCACCACGGAGGAACAGAAAACGCCATATAAAGCCGACCGTCTGGGCACACTTGAACTTCAAAGGTCCGAGTGTGCCCTTCTGTTTTTTGTGAAAGCGCGAAGGAGGTCTCAATATGAAGAAAGTCGGGATCGTTATGGGCAGCGACAGTGATCTGCCCGTCATCCGCAAAGCCACCGATATGCTCAAGGCATTGGATATCCCGTTTGAGGTGCATGTCTATTCCGCCCACCGCACGCCGGTCGAAGCCCGCGATTTTGCGGTCACCGCGCGTGAAAACGGGTTTGGCGCCATCATTGCAGCGGCGGGCATGGCCGCTCACCTGGCCGGTGCCATTGCCGCCAACACCACCCTGCCCGTCATCGGTATTCCCTGCAGCTCTGCCGTGCTGGACGGCATGGATGCGCTGCTGGCCACCGTGCAGATGCCCACCGGCATCCCCGTGGCAACCGTGGCGGTCAACGGCGGTGCCAATGCGGCACTGCTGTGCGCCCAGATCTTAGCGGTGGAAGATGCCGAACTGGCCGCAAAGCTTGATAAAAAGCGTGCCGCCGATGCGGCCGCCGTGCTGCAGAAGGATGCGGATATCGCATCCCGCCTGTGATTCTGTGTTCAAAATTATCAATATAAAGGAGCCGACGATCATGGAAAAGAAACTTGTGTACACCGGAAAGACCAAAGATGTGTTTGCGCTGGAGAATGGCAACTATCTGCTGAAATTCAAGGACGATTGCACCGGTAAGGACGGCGTGTTCGATCCCGGTGAAAACTCTGTCGGCCTCACCATCGACGGTGTGGGCGATGTCAATCTGCGTATGTCCATTTATTTCTGCGAGAAGGTCAACGCCGCCGGCATCAAGACCCACTTCGTCAGTGCCGATCTGCAGGATACCACTATGGAAGTGCTTCCGGCCAAAGTGTTCGGTAAGGGCCTCGAGGTCATCTGCCGCCACAAGGCTGTCGGCAGCTTCTACCGCCGCTACAGCGACTACATCGAAGAGGGTGCCGATCTGCCTGCCTATGTGGAGACCACCTTTAAAAACGACGAAAAGGGCGATCCGCTGGTCACGAAGGACGGCCTGGTCGATCTGGGCGTCATGACGGGCGAGCAGTATGACGATATCAAGGAAATGACCCAGAAGATCACCGCGATCGTGGCGGACGATCTGAATGAAAAAGGGCTTGTCCTTTACGACATCAAGTTCGAATTCGGCTACGATGCCGACGGCAAGGTCATGCTCATCGACGAGATCGCCTCGGGCAATATGCGTGTGTATAAAGACGGAAAATACATCGATCCGATGACGCTTTCCAAGCTTTTCTTCGCCTGAACCGCTGTCAGACGAAGGAGGACATATCATGGGAGGCTTTTTCGGCATCACGTCAAAGCGCGATTGTATGCTGGACGTGTTTTTCGGCGTGGATTATCATTCGCATCTGGGTACGCGCTGCGGCGGCCTTGCCGCCTACGATCCCGAAATCGGGCTGCAGCGCAAGATCCATCATATTGAAAACGCGCCGTTCCGCACCAAATTCGAGCATATTTTTGAGGAGATGCGGGGCATCGCCGCGATCGGCTGTATCAGTGACAGCGATCCTCAGCCGCTGCTCATTCGCTCCAATCTCGGCACCTACGCCATCTGCATGGTCGGTGTTATCAATAACGCAGAGGAACTGATCGAACAATTCCTCTCCTTCTCGGGCGGCCATTTTGACTCTATGACAGGCGGTCGGATCAACAACACCGAGCTGCTTGCCGCCCTCATCAACCAGAAGAGCGACTTTGCCGACGGTATCCGCTTCGCGCAGAAATCCATCAAAGGCTCCGCCTCCATCCTTCTCCTGAAGGGGGACGGATCGATCATTGCCGCCCGCGATCGGTTCGGCCGTCTGCCGGTGCTGATCGGCCGCAGCGAGGACGGGTACGCGGTGTCGTTCGAGTCGTTCGCCTATCAGAAGCTCGGCTTTGAGGACGAACGCGAGCTTGGCCCCGGTGAGATCGTGGAGCTGACGCCGGACGGCGTGCGCCAGTTGGCCGCTCCCGGAAAAAAGAAGCGCATCTGCTCTTTCCTGTGGAGTTATTACGGCTATCCCACATCCACCTATGAGGGGGTCAATGTGGAGATGATGCGCTATCGCAACGGCCACATCATGGCCAAAAATGACTGCATCGCCGGCAATGCGGAGGATATCGACTATGTCGGCGGTGTGCCGGATTCCGGCACGCCTCACGCGATCGGATATGCCAATGAATGCGGTAAACCGTTTGCCCGCGCCTTTATCAAGTATACCCCCACATGGGCGCGCAGCTTTATGCCGGCCGAGCAGAGCGACCGTAACCGGATCGCCAAGATGAAGCAGGTCCCCGTCTACGATCTGATCCGGGACAAGAATCTGCTGTTTGTGGACGATTCCATCGTGCGGGGCACTCAACTGCGGGAAACGGTGGAATTTCTCTATGAAAACGGGGCAAAGGCGGTGCATATCCGCTCTGCCTGCCCGCCGATCATGTATGGATGCAAATACCTGAACTTCTCCCGCGCCACGGGAGACATGGAGCTCATCGCCCGCCGTGTCATTGCGGAACTGGAGGGCGACGAGGGGGCACGACACATCGACGAATACAGCGATGGTACCACCGAGCGCGGCAAAAAACTGCGTCAGGCCATTTGCGAGAAATTCCATTTCACGTCGCTGGAGTTCCAGACGCTGGAGGGCGTCATTGAGGCCATAGGTCTTGATCCCTGCGACCTGTGTACGTATTGCTGGAACGGAAAGGAGTAACGACATGAATACGCAATCCCGATCCGAAGCCTATGCGGCCGCCGGTGTGGATATCACCGCCGGCTATAAGGCCGTGGAGCTCATGAAGCAACATATCCAAAAGACACTCACGTCCGGGGTCTGCTCCGATGTGGGCGGCTTCGGCGGCCTTTTTGAACTGGATCTTACCGGCATACAAAAGCCGGTGCTGGTTTCCGGTACCGACGGCGTCGGCACCAAGCTGAAGCTGGCGTTCCTGATGGACAAACACGATACCGTCGGCATCGACTGTGTGGCCATGTGCGTCAACGATATCATCTGCTGCGGTGCCAAACCGCTGTTCTTCCTCGACTATATCGCCTGCGGCAAAAATGTGCCGGAGCGCATCGCCGACATCGTCAAGGGCGTGGCCGAAGGCTGTGTGCAGTCCGGTGCCGCGCTCATCGGCGGTGAGACCGCCGAAATGCCCGGCTTCTACCCGGTCGAGGAGTATGATCTTGCCGGCTATTGCACCGGTGTGGTCGATAAGGCGCGTATCATCGACAATCGGACCATGCGTCCCGGCGATGTGGTGATAGCGCTTCCCTCAAGCGGTGTCCACTCCAACGGCTTTTCGCTGGTGCGCCGGGTATTCGATGTGGAAAACGCCGACCTGCGCAGCCCTGTGGCGGAGTTGGGCGGCCGTTCGGTAGGGGAGACGCTGCTTGCTCCCACCCGCATTTATGTGAAGCCGGTGCTGGCACTGCTGGAAAAGGCGGCTGTCCGGGGTATCTCCCACATCACCGGCGGCGGGTTTTATGAAAACATTCCGCGCAGCATTCCCGAAGGTCTGGGCGCGAAGATCGAAAAGAGCGCCGTGAAGGTGCTGCCGATCTTCGATCTGATCCAAAAGGCCGGCGGCATCAGCGAGCGGGATATGTTCAACACCTTCAACATGGGTGTGGGCATGAGCATCGTGGTGGCAAAAGAGGATGCCGATGAGGCACTCCGAGTGCTGAAAGCCCACGGTGAAGACGCATACCTGATCGGTGAGATCGTCTCTTGCGAAGAAAAGATCACCATCTGCTGACCGAAAGGACGAAGTTATGCGAAAAGAAAAAGCCAGAGTGGCGGTGCTGGTTTCCGGGGGCGGCACCAACCTGCAGGCAATCATCGACGCGCAGGTTCGGGGGCTGATCCACAGCGGCGAGGTGGTTCTCGTCATCTCCAATAACGAGAACGCCTATGCGCTGACACGGGCGAAAAACGCCGGCATCCCGGCGGTGACCGTCACCAAAAAGCAATGCGGCAGTGCGCAGGCGTTCGAGGAAAAACTCATCGAAGTGCTTACGGAGTATGGTATCGACCTGATCGTGCTTGCCGGATTCCTTTCCATTCTGAGCGAGTCGTTCACCTCGCGTTATACGCGCCGCATCCTCAATGTGCATCCCTCGCTGATCCCCTCCTTCTGCGGAGCGGGATATTACGGGCTGCGCGTGCATGAGGCGGCGCTCGCCAAGGGCGTCAAGGTCACCGGCGCCACGGTACATTTTGTCAATGAGATCCCCGACGGCGGCGAGATCATCCTGCAGAAAGCGGTGTCGGTGCGGGAAGGGGATACTCCCGAAACGCTGCAGAAGCGTGTGATGCAGCAGGCGGAATGGAAGATTTTGCCCGCTGCGGTGGAAAAAATCTCGGCTGAAATGATTGCCGCACAGGAAAGGACGGACATCTGATGGACATTTATCGGATCCATGATATCGGAAAACTGATCGAGGGCAACCCCTACGTGGGGCGCGGCATCGTCATCGGCAAGAGCGCCGACGGCAAAAAGGCCTGTGCCGCCTATTTCATCATGGGGCGCAGCGCCAATTCCCGCAACCGCATCTTTACCAAAAAGAACGACGAAATCTTCACCGAGCCGTTCGATGCCTCCAAGGTGGAGGATCCCAGCCTCATCATCTATGCCGCCGTGCGCGCTTATGAAAATCAGTTGGTCGTCACCAACGGTGATCAGACCGACACCGTTATCGACGGTCTGGCTGCGGGCAAGACCTTCCATGCGGCGCTCGCCTCCCGCGCGTTCGAGCCGGATGCTCCCAACTTCACCCCCCGCATCAGCGGGATGCTCACCTTTGAAAACGGCGACTTTTCGTATCAGCTCAGCATCCTCAAGAGCGTGGATGTCGAAGGCTCCGACTGCGCCCGCTACGGTTTTGACTATCCCTCCAAAGCGGGACTCGGCCATTTCATCCACACCTATGTTACCGATGGCAACCCCATCCCCACCTTCCAGGGAGAGCCGGAGCGTGTCGCCATTCCGGACGATATCGATGCTTTCACGAATACTCTGTGGGAGGCGCTGGATGCCGACAATAAGATCTCTCTGTATGTCCGCTATGTCGATCTTGCTACCGGTGCGGCGCAGGATCGCCTGATCAACAAAAATCAGTAAGGGAGTTGGAAACGATGAAAGAGTTTGAATTGAAATACGGCTGCAATCCTAACCAGAAGCCGGCAAAGATCTTTATGAAGGACGGCGGCGATCTTCCCATTGAGATCCTGAACGGCCGCCCCGGCTATATCAACTTCCTCGATGCTTTCAACTCCTGGCAGCTGGTCAAGGAACTGAAAGCGGTCCTCGGTCTGCCGGCCGTGACTTCTTTCAAGCATGTCAGCCCCACCTCCGCGGCGGTGGGCATCCCGCTTTC
Source organism: Acutalibacteraceae bacterium (assembly GCA_045599305.1). Lineage (GTDB taxonomy): Bacteria > Bacillota > Clostridia > Oscillospirales > Acutalibacteraceae > SIG588. The sequence continues at coordinate 12,039 of JAZRVU010000091.1, forward strand.
GGATAAGTTGAAAAAGGCCTGCTTTGTCGACGATATCGAGGGCCTTGATGAGTCGCCGCTCGCCTGCGCCTATGCCCGTGCCCGCGGGACCGACCGCATGTGCTCTTTCGGCGACTGGGTCGCCCTGTCGGACGTCTGCGACGTCACTACCGCGCTGATGATCAAGCGTGAGGTATCCGACGGAATCATCGCCCCCGGCTACGAGCCCGAGGCGCTGGAGATCCTGAAGAGCAAGCGCAAGGGCAACTACAACATCGTGCAGATCGATCCGGATTATGTGCCGGAGCATCAGGAGCAGAAGCAGGTGTTCGGCATCACCTTTGAGCAGGGGAGAAACGATTTCAAGATCGATAATGAACTGCTCACCAATATCGTTACGCAAAACAAGGAACTTCCCGAATCCGCCGTGCGCGACCTGATCGTGGCGCTCATCACGCTGAAATACACCCAGTCCAACTCCGTCTGCTACGCAGTGGATGGGCAGGCCATCGGCGTGGGTGCGGGTCAGCAGTCCCGTATCCATTGCACCCGTCTGGCGGGCAGCAAGGCCGATACGTGGTTCCTGCGCCAGGCAGACAAGGTGCTGGCGCTCCCCTTCAAGCCGGAGCTTGGCCGTCCCGACCGTGACAATGTCATCGACGGGTATATCAACCAGAACGAAGAGGATGTCTGCGCCGACGGCAACTGGCAGAAATATTTCACCGTGCAGCCCGCGCCCTTCACCCGTGAGGAGCAGGCGGCCTATCTGGCCACCGTGCAGGATGTGGCACTCGGCTCCGATGCCTTCTTCCCCTTCAGCGACAATATCGAGCGTGCCTATCGCAGCGGCGTGAAATACGTTGCTGAGCCCGGCGGCTCCATCCGTGACGATGCCGTGATCGAGTGCTGCGACAAGTACGGCATGGCGATGGCCTTTACCGGAATGCGTCTCTTCCATCATTGAGAGGTGTCTCATGAAGGTACTGGTAGTCGGCAGCGGCGGCCGTGAACACGCCATCATCAAGAAACTGAAAGAAAATCAGACGATCGACGAGATCTTTGCATTGCCCGGCAACGGCGGGATCGCCGCCGATGCCACCTGCGTGAATGTGGCGGCCACCGATATCGACGGCATCGTCTCTTTTGCCGTGCAGAACCGTGTGGACTATGCCGTGGTGGCGCCGGACGATCCGTTGGTGCTGGGTGCGGTGGATGCTCTGGAAGAAAAGGGGATCCCCTGCTTCGGGCCGCGCAAAAACGCCGCCATCATTGAGGGGAGCAAGGTCTTTTCCAAGGACCTCATGAAAAAATACGGCATCCCCACCGCCGCGTATGAGACCTTTAGCAACGCCGAAGAGGCGCTGCGGTTCCTCGAAACAGCGCCGATCCCCACCGTGGTCAAGGCAGACGGTCTGGCGCTGGGCAAAGGTGTTATCATTGCCAATACCCGCGAGGAGGCACGCGCCGCCGTCATCTCCATCATGCAGGACAAGCAGTTCGGCAAAAGCGGCGACCGCATCGTGATCGAAGAGTTCCTCACCGGCCCCGAAGTGTCCGTCCTCTCTTTCACAGACGGCAATGTGGTGGTGCCGATGATCTCTTCCATGGATCATAAGCGCGCCGGTGACGGGGATACGGGTCTGAACACCGGCGGCATGGGCACCGTCGCACCGAATCCGTATTATACCGCCGATGTGGCAAAAGTGTGTATGGAGACCATTTTCCTGCCCACCATCCGTGCCATGAAAGCCGAGGGCCGTCCGTTCAAGGGGTGCCTCTATTTCGGCCTGATGCTCACCCCCAACGGCCCGCGTGTCATTGAGTACAACTGCCGCTTCGGCGATCCGGAAACGCAGGTCGTGCTGCCGCTGCTCAAAAGCGACCTGCTCACGGTGATGCAGGCCGTCACCAACGGCACACTGGCGCAGACACCGGTCGAATTCAGCGACCGCCACGCTGCCTGTGTCATCATGGCTTCCGACGGATATCCCGTTGCCTATGAAAAGGGCTTTCCCATCACCATCCCCGATGCCGTGCGCGACCGTGTGTACGTGGCGGGTGCCCGGCTGGAGAATGGCCGCCTGCTCACCAACGGCGGCCGTGTGCTCGGCGTCACTGCCGTGAGCGATACACTTTCCGGTGCGCTGCGCGATGCCTATGCGGCGGTGGAAACGGTGCATTTTGACAATGCCTTTTATCGTCACGACATCGGTGCGCGTGCCCTGCAGGCACAGGAGGAGTGAAAACCATGGTATACCGGATATTTGTGGAGAAAAAGCCCGAACAGGCCGCGGAAGCCCGTGCCCTGCTGGGCGACGCCCGTTCGCTGCTCGGCATTGCCGCGCTCGAGAATGTGCGTATTCTGAACCGTTACGATGCCGAAGGCCTTTCGGAAGAACTGTTCCGCTATGCTGTGAAAACGGTGTTTTCCGAGCCGCAGGTCGATACCGCGGCAGAGCAGGTCGATCTGGCCGGCGCCACCGTGTTCGCGGTGGAATATCTTCCCGGCCAGTTCGATCAGCGGGCCGACAGCGCCGCACAGTGCATCCAGATCATCTCGCAGGGTGAGCGTCCGCTCATCCGCTCGGCCAAGGTCTATGCGCTTTACGGTGCGCTGAGCGCGGCTGATGTGGCTGAGATCAAGAAATATGTCATCAACCCGGTGGAGGCGCGCGAAGCGTCGCTCGAAAAGCCCGATACCCTGCGTGCGGAGTATGCGATCCCCACCACTGTGAAAACGCTCGATGGCTTCTGCGCGCTGGATCGTGCGGGCCTTGAGCAGTTCGTGGCGGATTACGGCCTGGCGATGGATGCGGACGATATCGCCTTCTGCCAGTCCTATTTCCGTTCGGAAAAGCGCGATCCTACCATCACCGAGATCCGCATGATCGATACCTATTGGTCGGATCATTGCCGTCACACCACCTTCCTTACGCTGATCGACAGTGCCGCTTTTGAAGATCCGCTGCTGCAGAAGGCGTATGAGGATTATCTGGCGGTGCGTCGTGAACTGGGCCGCACCAAACCGATCTGCCTGATGGATCTGGCCACCGTGGCGGTGAAATATCTGAAAGCGCACGGCAAGCTGGACAAACTGGACGAATCCGAGGAGATCAACGCCTGCACGGTAAAGATCAATGTGGATGTGGACGGCGTGACCGAGCCGTGGCTGCTCCTCTTCAAAAACGAGACACACAACCATCCCACCGAGATCGAGCCGTTCGGCGGCGCGGCCACCTGCATCGGCGGTGCCATCCGTGACCCGCTTTCCGGTCGGTCGTATGTCTACGGCGCGATGCGTGTCACCGGTGCGGCGGATCCCACCGTGCCGGTCTCCGAGACTATTCCCGGCAAACTGCCCCAGCGCAAGCTGGTCACCACGGCCGCCGCGGGTTATTCCTCCTACGGCAACCAGATCGGCCTGGCCACCGGTATTGTGGATGAGCTGTATCATCCCGGCTATGCGGCCAAGCGGTTGGAGATCGGTGCCGTGATCGCGGCGACTCCGGCGGAAAACGTCCGCCGCGAGGTGCCTGCCCCCGGCGATATCGTGATCCTGCTCGGCGGCTCTACCGGCCGTGACGGCATCGGCGGTGCCACCGGCTCCTCCAAGGCGCACACCGCCCATTCGGTGGAGACCTGCGGTGCCGAGGTGCAGAAGGGCAACGCGCCCGAAGAACGCAAGCTGCAGCGTCTGTTCCGCAACGGCGATGCCTGCCGCATGATCAAGCGCTGCAACGACTTCGGTGCGGGCGGCGTGTCGGTGGCCATCGGCGAATTGGCCGACGGCCTCGTGATCGACCTCAACGCCGTTCCCAAGAAATACGAAGGTCTGGACGGCACCGAACTGGCCATTTCCGAATCGCAGGAGCGTATGGCCGTGGTGGTGGAGCCCAAGGATGTGGATGCCTTCCTGGCGCTGGCGGGGGAGGAGAACCTGCAGGCGTGCCCTGTGGCTGTGGTGCAGGCCGAGCCGCGTCTGGTGATGAACTGGAACGGCAGAAAGATCGTGGATATCAGCCGCGATTTTCTCAACTCCAACGGTGCGGATAAGCACATTGATGTCACGCCCGCCAAAGCGGTGCTCCCGACCAACGCGGTCAGCGGCGGCTTTACCGAGAATTATCGCCGCTTGGCGGCCGACTTGAATGTCTGCTCCAAGCGCGGCCTTTCCGAACGATTTGACTCCACCATCGGTGCCGGCACGGTGCTGATGCCCTTTGGCGGCAAAAATCAGCTGACCCCCATTCAGGCCATGGTGCAGAAGATCTCGGTGGAGAAGAAACACACCGACGATTGCTCGCTGATGGCATGGGGCTATAATCCCTATATCACCGAGCAAAGCCCTTATCACGGTGCCTACCTTGCGGTGGTGGAGTCGGTCTGCAAACTGATCGCTACCGGCGCAAAATTCGAGGACGTGTATCTCACGTTCCAGGAGTATTTTGAAAAGCCCGGCACCGACGGCCGCCGTTGGGGCAAACCGTTCGCGGCCCTGCTCGGCGCGTTTGAGGCGCAGCTGCAGCTGGGGATCGGCGCCATCGGCGGAAAAGATTCTATGAGCGGTTCGTTTGAAGATCTGGATGTGCCGCCCACACTGGTCTCCTTTGCGGTCACCACCGAAAAGACCAAAGATATCGTGTCGCCCGAATTCAAGGCGGCCGGCCACCGTGTGTCGCTGCTTCGTCCCGACTATGACGAGAACGGTCTGCCTGTGACCGAAAGCCTCCTGCAGGTGTTCGACCGGGTCACCGCGCTGATGCGCGCAGGCAAGGCCGTCGCCTGCTACACGCCCGGCTTCGGCGGCATTGCCGAAGCGGTGATGAAGATGTCCTTCGGCAACGGTCTGGGCTTCCGGTATGAGGATTCTCTTACCCCGCAGGACATTTTCGGCCATTGCTACGGCAGCTTCCTGCTGGAGCTGACCGAGGAACTGCCCGGCAGCACCCCGATCGGTACTGTTACCGACGGCGGCTGCATCGCCCTCGCGGACGAAAGCCTTGCGCTTGCCGACCTGCTCCGGGTGTACGAGGATAAGCTCGAGAGCGTGTACTCCTGCAATATCGCACAGTCCACCGCGGTGGAGGACTTCACCTTCACTGCCGCTGCCCGTCCCGCGCCCGCCATCAAGGTGGCCCGCCCGAAGGTGCTGATCCCGGCGTTCCCCGGTACCAACTGCGAATTCGACAGCGCCAAAGCGGTGCGTGATGCCGGCGGTGACGCCGAGATCCTCGTCATCCAGAACCTCACATCGGACGGCATCCGCCGCAGCGTGGAGCGCTTTGCCGAAGAACTGAAAACGGCACAGATGGTCTTCATTCCCGGCGGCTTCTCCGGCGGCGATGAGCCGGACGGCAGCGGTAAATTCATCACCGCCTTCTTCCGCAATGCCGCCATCAAAGAGGGCGTCACCACTCTGCTCGAGCAGCGCGACGGCCTCATCTGCGGTATCTGCAACGGTTTCCAGGCGCTCGTCAAGCTCGGTCTCGTGCCTTATGGCCGGATCATCGATGCCGACGAGCATTGCCCGACGCTTACCTTCAATACCATTGCACGTCACCAGTCGCGCATCGTGCGTACCCGCATCGCCTCCAACAAATCTCCGTGGCTCGCGCTGATGAATGTGGACGATGTGGTGAACGTGCCGATCTCTCACGGCGAGGGCCGTTTCTACGCCGAAGAGTCTCTGATCCGTGAGATGGCCGCCAATGGGCAGATCGCCACGCAGTATGTCGATTTGGACGGCCGTGCAACGGCGGATGTGCATTACAATCCCAACGGCTCCATGTACGCTATCGAGGGCATCACCTCGCCCGACGGCCGCGTGTTCGGCAAAATGGGTCACAGCGAGCGTGTGGGCGCCGGCCTTTACAAGAACGTGCCCGGCAACTACGATATCCGTATGTTTGAGTCCGCTGTCAAATATTTCAAGTAACAGGAGGAATCGTCATGGCATACCTTTCCGATATTGAGATCGCCCAGCAGTGCGAGATGCGGCCGATCACCGAGATCGCCCGCCGCGCGCACCTCGATGACCGATACATCGAGCAGTACGGTAAATACAAGGCCAAGGTCGATCCGGCGCTGCTCCGGGAGACCGACCGCGAAAACGGCAAACTCATTCTGGTCACGGCCATCACCCCCACCCCTGCGGGCGAGGGAAAGACCACCACCACCATCGGTCTGGCCGACGGTCTGGCCCGCATCGGCAAGGATGTGACGGTAGCTCTGCGTGAGCCGTCGCTCGGTCCGGTGTTCGGTGTCAAGGGCGGTGCCGCCGGCGGTGGATATGCGCAGGTCGTGCCGATGGAGGATATCAACCTCCATTTCACCGGCGACTTCCACGCCATCGGCGCGGCGAACAACCTGCTCGCCGCTATGCTCGATAACCACATTCAGCAGGGCAACGCGCTGGGTATCGATGTGCGCCGTATCACCTGGAAACGCTGCGTCGATATGAACGACCGTCAGCTGCGTTTCATCGTGGACGGCATGGGCGGCAAGGCAAACGGCGTCCCGCGCGAGGACGGCTTCGATATCACCGTCGCCAGCGAGATCATGGCGGTGTTCTGCCTGTCAAATTCCATCACCGATCTGAAAGAGCGCCTCTCCCGCATCATCGTGGGCTACACCTATGACGATCAGCCGGTCACGGCGGGCGACCTGAAAGCCGTGGGTGCCATGACGGCACTGCTCAAGGATGCCCTCAAGCCCAATCTGGTGCAGACACTGGAGGGCACTCCCGCCTTTGTGCACGGCGGCCCCTTTGCCAATATCGCCCACGGCTGCAATTCGGTCATGGCCACGAAAATGGCACTCAAGATGGGGGACTACACCGTTACGGAGGCTGGCTTCGGTGCCGACCTCGGCGCCGAAAAGTTCCTCGATATCAAGTGCCGCATGGCCGGTCTCGTTCCCGATGCCGTGGTGGTCGTGGCCACCGTCCGCGCGCTGAAGATGCACGGCGGACTGGATAAAAAGCAGCTCGGCACCGAGGATCTCGCGGCACTTGAAAAGGGCATCCCCAATCTGCTGCGCCATGTGTCCAATATCAAAAACGTTTATAAACTGCCCTGCGTCGTGGCGGTCAACCGTTTCCCCACCGATACCGATGCGGAGATCGAGTTCATCATCGGGAAGTGCCGCGAGCTGGGCGTGAACACGGTGCTCTCCACCGTGTGGGCCGAGGGCGGCAAGGGCGGCGAAGCGCTCGCCCGCGAGGTCGTCCGCCTTTGCGAAGAGGAGCAGGGCGATTTCACCTTCTCCTACGATCTGGATGCCTCCCTTGAAGAAAAGATCACTGCCGTGGTGCAGAAGATCTACGGCGGCACCGGCGTCAATATAACGCCGGCCGCCCAAAAGCAGATCGCACAGCTCACCGCGCTCGGCTTCGATAAACTGCCTGTCTGCATTGCCAAAACGCAGTACAGTTTTTCCGACGATCCCACCAAGCTCGGGGCGCCGGAGAACTTCACGGTCACCGTGAAGAACGTCAAGGTATCGGCCGGTGCCGGCTTCGTCGTCGTCCTCACCGGTGATATCCTCACCATGCCCGGCCTGCCGCGCGTCCCCGCCGCCGAAAAGATCGACGTGGACGAAAATGGTAAGATCACCGGCCTGTTCTGAACACATAAGAAAACGCCCGGCAGATCACTGATCTGTCGGGCATTTTTTTCGGTCGCGTCGGTTGACTATCACGTAGAAGATGAGGCACATGATGATCTGCACCACCGTGGAGGAGGGGGTCGCCAGGCCGATGTAGAAGAGCTCTACCCCCGGGATGCGGCTGACGAGGAAGGAGACCGGGATGCGCACGCAAAAGGCGCCGATCACCCCCTGCAGCAGCACGAAGACGGTGTTCCCCCGCCCGCTGAAATAGCCGATCAGGCAGAAGAGGAAGGAGGTGAACAGGCAGTCGATGGCGTAGGCCTTCAGATAAGAGGCCGAAGCGGCGATGACATCCGGCTTGTTGGCGAAGATGGCGGAGAGCAGGTCGCCGTGGAAGAAGGAGAGATACCCCACCACCACGCCCGCCGCCAGCGAGGTAAAGATGCCGCACCACAGCGCCTTGTTGGCGCGGGCGGGCTTGCCGGCGCCGATGTTCTGCGCCACAAAGGCGGACATCGACTGGGAGTAGGCGGAGGGGATGAGCATGATGAACGCGCACAGCTTTTCCGCCACCCCCACGCCCGCGGATTTGACCACGCCGAGCGAATTGACGATGGCCATGATGACCAGAAAGGAGATGCTCACCAGCAGATCCTGCAGCGAGATGGGGATGCCGATCTTGAGGATCTGACGGGTCAGCACCTTATCGGCGCGGATATCCCGGCGCGAAAAGGTGAACGGCAGTTCCCGCCGCCGGATGATGAGGAACGAGAGGATCACGCTGATCGCCTGTGCGCCCACCGTCGCCCATGCCGCACCGGCCGAGCCCATGCCGCACCCGGCCACCAGCAGCAGGTCGCCGAAGATGTTGGCGACACAGGCGATCGCCACCGTGATGAGCGGCATTTTGGAATCGCCGATGCCGCGGAAGATGCTGCCCAGCACGTTGAACGCGATGATGAACACCGTGCCCGCCGAGCAGATGCGCACATAGTCCACCGTGGGGGCGAACGCCTCGGCGGGCGCCTGCATCAGGGAGGCGATGGGGGAGGCACACGCCACGAACACCGCCGTGCAGACGGCGGCGATGCCGGCAAACAGCGCGATGCCGCTGCCGATGGCACGACCCGCCACCTGCGGCTGCCCTTCGCCGATCTTCTGCCCGACCAGCACCGTGATACCGGTGGAAAGCCCCACCAGCACGCCGGTGATGGTGTGCATGATCTGCGAGCCGGTGGCCACCGCCGATACGTCGGCAGTCTGGGCGTATTGCCCCACCACGATCAGATCCACCGCGCCGTACATCGCCTGTAAGAGCAGTGCGGCGAAGACCGGCAGGGCGAACCGCATCAGCGGTGAGAGGATCTTTCCGTTGGTGAAATCCAGTTGCTTTGACATGATATTTCTCCCGTGTCCGCCCCACGCAAAAAAACAGTTGACCGGAGCGGGGATAAAGATGTATAATAAACTCAACCAGTATAGCACCGGACACACCGGTTTGTCAATGTACATATACGAAAGAGGGATGAACATGAGCGCCACGTTCCCGGAGATCAAAAAGAATTTCGGCTTCGGCTGTATGCGCCTGCCTATGAAGGACGGCGAGGTGGATACCGTCGAGTTTTCCAAAATGGTCGATGCCTTCATGGCGGCCGGCTTCAACTATTTCGACACCGCTCACGGCTATCTCGACGGCAAGAGCGAGCCGGCACTGAAGACCTGCCTCACCTCCCGCTATCCGCGTGAGTCCTATGTGCTGACCACCAAGCTTTCGGGCAATTTCTTCTCGAAGCAGGAGGAGATCCGCCCACTGTTTGAGCGTCAGCTCGAGTGCGCGGGGGTGGACTATTTCGATTTTTACCTCATGCACGCCCAGCACAAGGACGGCTACGAGGGGTATAAGCGGCTGCGCGCCTATGAAACGGCGCTGGAATTGAAAGAGGAGGGGCTCATCCGCCACATGGGCATCTCCTTCCACGATAAGGCCGCCGTGCTCGAGCAGATCCTCACGGAGTATCCGCAGGTCGAGGTCGTGCAGCTGCAGTTCAACTATCTCGATTACGAAGACGAGGGCGTGGAGGGCCGCAAGTGCTACGAGGTCTGCCGCAAATTCGGCAAGCCCGTCATCGTGATGGAGCCGGTGAAGGGCGGCCGACTGGTCAACCTGCCCGACGAGGCACAGCGCATCTTCGACGCGCTCGGCGGCGGCAGCAACGCCAGTTACGCCATCCGTTTCGCCGCCGGGTTCGAGGGGGTCGAGATGGTGCTCTCCGGCATGGGCAACATGCAGATGATGAACGATAATATCAGTTACATGCAGGACTTCAAGCCGCTCAACGACAAGGAGCGCGAGGCCGTGGCGCGGGTGTGCGCCGTGGTGAAGGGACTGGACGTCATCTCCTGCACCGCCTGCCGCTACTGCACCGCCGGCTGCCCGCAGCAGATCGCCATTCCCGACCTGTTCGCCTGCATGAACGCCAAAAAGGCGTTCGGCGACCGGAACGGTCAGCAGACATACGATGCCGTTACCGCCGACGGCCACAAGGCGTCCGACTGCATCGGCTGCGGCCGGTGCGAGGATATCTGCCCGCAGCATCTGCCCATCCGTGACCTGCTGGAAACGGTGGCCGCCGAATTCGAAAAATGAGCGGGGCGATATCGGATATGGCAAGGGCCCGGTCACTGTTGACCGGGGACGTGACCTGCGTGCTGGTGCACGGGGAGCGCCAATGGCTCTCCCGGCAAAAGGGGATCGCCCCCATGCTCGGCTTTCTGGAGGCGGGGGAGGCGCTCGCCGGTGCCGCGGCGGCCGACCGCATCGTCGGCAAGGCCGCGGCCATGCTGTTCGTGAAGGCGGGGGTCACCGCCGTCTTTGCCGAGGTGCTCAGCGCGGCCGGACTGGCGTTTTTGCAGGCGCACGGCGTGCCCGTCACATGGGACACCCTCACCGACCACATCGAAAACCGTGCCGGCACCGGCATCTGCCCCATGGAGGAGACGGTGGCGGCGCTCGACGACCCCGACTGCGCCTATGAAGCACTGCGCCGCCGGGCCGCGGAATTGAGACAACAGGGACGATGACAAACGGGGCTTTCCGCAGGGGAAGCCCCGTTTGTGAATTTTCTTGAAATTCCCCGGTGCGGTCATTGAATTGCCCGCCGGAATTTGGTATAATCGTACCAACATGATCATAAAGGAGTGGCGTGTGTGAAAACCATTCCCCAGTACAACGGTACTCTGCGCAGCCATCAGTTGAATGTGCCCTCCTGCGTATATGAATGCAGCGGGATCAGCATTTTCGGGCGGCGCATCAAATCGCTGGTGTTTTCCACCGATGTGGCGATCATTAAAAATATCAATACCGATGCCGTGATCGCGGTCTATCCCTTCACGCCGCAGCCCGCCATTGCACAGGCGATCATCTCGGTGGCGGATGCGCCCGTGTTCGTGGGGGTCGGCGGCGGGCTCACTTCGGGCGACCGCTCCGTGCGCCTCGCCGCCGAAGCGGAAAACCAGGGAGCATTCGGTGTGGTGGTGAATGCGCCGCTGGCGCCGGATGTCATTGCCCGGATCAAAGCCTGTGTGGACATTCCCGTGGTGGCCACTGTCGTGTCGGAAAAGCAGGATATCCGCGAGCGTATCGAAGCCGGTGCGGACATTCTGAACGTCTCCGCTGCGGCCAATACGCCGGCGGTAGTGGCGTTTATCCGCTCACGGTTTCCGGATATGCCGATCATTGCCACCGGCGGCCCCACCGATGCCACCATCACCGCCACCATTCAGGCGGGGGCCAACGCCATCACCTACACACCGCCCACCAACGGCGAACTGTTTGCAAGGTCTATGGCGGATTACCGTCAGCGTTATCTGTAAAGGAAGTGAGGCCGATGCGGTCGAAAAACGGATCCCGGCATTGCTTTTGGACACTGTTCTTCACCTTTTTGAAGATCGGGGCGTTCACTTTCGGCGGGGGCTACGCCATGATCCCGCTCATCCAACAGGAGGCCGCCCAAAAGCGCGGCTGGGTCACCGATGAGGATATTCTCGAGATCGTGGCCATCGCCGAATCCACCCCCGGCCCCATCGCCATCAACGCCGCCACCTTTGTGGGACAGCGGGTGGCTGGCCTGCCCGGGGCATTTGCCGCCACCTTCGGGGTGGTGCTGCCCTCTTTTGTCATCATCTCGGTCATCTCGCTGCTGCTGCGGGAATTCGCCGGGCTGCGGGTGGTGCGGTATGCGTTCTTCGGCATCCGTGCCGGCGTGCTGGCGCTGATCCTCAAGGCACTGTGGTCGATGTACCGCCAATGCCCGAAAAGTCCTGTTTCATATGCGGTCATGGCGCTGGCCTTTGCGGCGGTGGCGATCCTGCGGGTGAATGTGCTCGCCGTGATCGTCGGCTGTGCCGCGGTGGGGCTGATCGCCACGCTGTTGGCGGGGAGGCGACGCTCATGATCCTGCTTACATTGTTCTGGACGTTTTTGAAGATCGGCGCCTTCACCTTCGGCGGCGGCTATGCCATGCTGGCGCTCATTCAGGCGGAGGTGTCTCGCCACGGTTGGCTTACCGCCGCCGAGGTGGTGGATCTGGTCGCCGTGTCGGAGTCCACCCCCGGCCCCTTCGCGGTGAACGCCGCGACCTACGTGGGCATGCGCACCGGCGGCTTTTTGGGGGCGCTCTGTGCCACACTCGGGGTGGTGCTGCCCTCCTTCGTCATCATCCTCATCGTGGCCCGCTGCTTCGACCGCTTCAAAAACAGCCGGATCGTGGCGGGCTGTATGTCCGGGCTCAAGCCGGCCGTCATCGGGTTGATCGCGTCGGCGGCCGTGTCGGTGGGCGGCACGGTGTTCTTCCCGGCAGGCATGTCGGCCGCGGCATTCGGTCTGCCGTTCTGGCTGTCCCTTGCCGTATGCGGCGGCATGGCGGTGCTGGCGTTCAAAAAGGTGCATCCCGCCCTCATCATCTGCCTTTCGGCCGCGATAGGGGTGGCAGCGGGCTATATTTTCGCGCTCCCGGTGTAAAAAATTCGGATTTTTCGTTGAAACCGGGCGGATTTTGTGCTATAATAAACGCGTAATGTAGTTTTTTAGGTGATAGAAGCATGGAACTGTTTGATGAAGCGGTCTGCTTTGCTGTGGAAAAGCACAGCGGTCAGCGCCGCAAACTCTCGGATGCGCCGTATGTGCTCCATCCGCTGGAGGTCGCCTCCATCGTCGCCACCATGAGCGACGATCAGGAGCTGCTCGCCGCCGCCGTGCTGCACGATACGGTGGAGGACGCCGGCGCCACGCTCGCGGAGATCCGCGAGAAATTCGGCAAGCGCGTCTCCCTTCTGGTGATGACCGAAACGGAGGATAAGCGCGAGGGGCGGCCGGAGGCCGAGACCTGGCTGCTGCGCAAGCAGGAGACGCTGGCCATTTTGCAGAACACCAAGGATGTAGCGGTGAAAATGCTGTGGCTGGGGGACAAACTTGCGAATATGCGTTCCTTCTGGCGCGAATATCTGCGGCGCGGTGATGCGCTGTGGCAGAGCTTTCATCAGAAAGATCCCGCACAGCAGGCATGGTATTACCGCACCATCGCCGCCGCCATGCCCGAACTCAAGGAACAGAGCGCTTATAAAGAATACGTTGGCCTGCTGGATGTTGTGTTTGCCAATGTGAAGGAGAATGTCTCGCATGAAATATCTATCTGAAAACGGCACGGTCACCCTGTTTTTGGACGGACGGGTAGATTCCGCCAACGCCGAGCAGGTGGAAAAAGAACTGCTGGCGGCCCGCACCGCAGCGCCCGAGGGCGATCTGGTGCTGGACGCCGAGTCACTGGCCTACATATCCTCGGCCGGCCTGCGCGTGATCTTGCGCCTGCGCAAGAATGAGCCGTCGCTGCAGATCATCAATGCCTCGCCCGAGGTGTATGAGATCTTCGATATGACCGGCTTCACCGAAATGCTCCCCATTCACAAGGCCTATCGCCGTGTCAGCGTGGAGGGCTGCGAGGTGATCGGACAGGGTGCCAACGGCAAGGTCTACCGTCTGGATCCCGATACCATCATCAAGGTCTATCTCAATCCGGACAGTCTGCCCGATATCCATCGCGAGCGGGAACTGGCCCGTGCCGCCTTTGTGCTGGGCATCCCCACCGCCATCCCCTACGACGTGGTGCGCGTGGGCGAGGGGTACGGTTCGGTGTTCGAACTGCTCAACGCCCGGTCGTTCGCCAAACTGATCGCAGATGAACCGGAAAATCTGGATAAGTACACGGCTTTGTATGTGGATCTGCTCAAGAAGATCCACGGCACTGTCGTCAAGCCGGGCACCATGCCCTCTATGAAGACGGTGGCGCTCGGCTGGGCGGATTTCCTGAAGGATCATCTCCCCGCCGATCAGGCACAGAAGCTGCACGATTTGGTGGCCGCCGTCCCGGAGAGCGACCACATGATGCACGGCGATTACCACATCAAAAACGTCATGATGCAGGATGGCGAGGTGCTGCTGATTGACATGGACACCCTCTGTGTGGGCGACCCGGTGTTCGAATTCGCGTCCATCTTCCTCGCCTATGTCGGGTATAACGAACTGGATCACGAGGTCGTGAAAAATTTCCTCGGCATTGATTACCAAACGGCGGCCAAACTTTGGCAGGGCACCCTGCGCCTGTATTTCGGTACCGACGACGAGGAGACCTTGCGCAGTTGTGCCGAAAAGGCCATGG
>JAZRVU010000092.1:0-36020 GCA_045599305.1 Acutalibacteraceae bacterium
CCGCCGGCCGCGGCCGCCACCCCGACACCGAACGGTGACAGTCCGCCGTACACGCTCACCCGCGGCGCGAGCAGACCCATCACCGCCCAGAAAAGCGAAATGGCCACCTGCCGCGCGGCTGAGTCGCTCCGCTTTGCCCCGACGTTTTTTGTGCTCTGTGCCGAAACCGCCTTTTCCTTCACCGTTTCCACGTCCTCTGTTTTTTCTTCCATTATATCGGCCGCAAACGGCTCTTTTTGTCAAAACGGGCAGCACCGAAAAATTTTTTCGGACGAAAAGGACAAAAAAAGATCCCATCCGGTCGGATGGGATCTTTTTGGTCGGGAAAATTACTTCTGCGCGTAGAGCTCGCCCAGGCGGAGCAGATGCTCGTAACGGGCGACCGAGGTGGCCTCGGCCTTGGTGAAGAGCTCTTCCGCACGCTCCGGGAACTTGCGGGTCAGACCGGAGTAGCGGGCCTCGTTCATGATGAAGTCGCGATAGCTCTCGGTGGGAGCCTTGCTGTCCATGGTGAACGGGTTCTTGCCCTCGGCCTTGTTGGCCGGGTTGAAGCGGAACATATTCCAGTAGCCGCAATCCACAGCCTTCTTCATCTCGGCCTGGCAGTTGGTCATGCCGCCCTTGATGGAGTGCATCTCGCAGGGGGCGTAGCCGATGATGAGCGACGGGCCCGGATAGGCCTCCGCTTCCGCGATGGCCTTGATGGTCTGGTTCATGTCGGCGCCCATGGCGATCTGCGCGACGTAGATGTAGCCGTAGGACATGGCGATCTCGGCGAGGCTCTTCTTCGCGATGGCCTTACCGGCAGCGGCGAACTGCGCGACCTGACCGATGTTGGAGGCCTTGGAGGCCTGACCGCCGGTGTTGGAGTAGACTTCGGTATCGAAGACCATGACGTTCACATCTTCGCCGGAGGCGAGCACGTGATCGAGGCCGCCGAAGCCGATATCATAGGCCCAGCCGTCGCCGCCGAAGATCCAGACTGACTTCTTGGCGAGGTATTCCTTGTTCTTCAGCACATTGCGGCAGGTGTCGCAATCCGCGCCTTCCAGCGCGGCAACGAGCGCCTTGGTGGCGTCGCCGTTGAGCTTGCCGTCATCCACGGTGTCGAGGTACGCCTTGGCAGCGGCCTTGACTTCCTCGGACGCGCACTCGGAAGCGGCGATCTCCTTGACCTGCTCGATGAGCTGGCCGCGGATGGCCTTCTGGCCGAGGTACATGCCGTAGCCATGCTCGGCGTTATCCTCGAACAGGGAGTTGGCCCATGCGGGGCCGTGACCCTCGGCGTTCACGGTGTAGGGCGAGGTGGCAGCCGGGCCGCCCCAGATGGAGGAGCAGCCGGTGGCGTTGGAGATATACATCCGATCGCCGAACAGCTGGGTGATGAGGCGGGCATAGGAGGTCTCGGCGCAGCCGGCGCAGGAGCCGGAGAACTCAAGCAGCGGCTTCTTGAACTGGCTGGCGATGACGGAGCTGCCCAGCGTCTCGGGCTTCTCGGTCACGTTGGCCACCATGTAATCGAACACGGGCTGCTGATCCTCGGCGCCCCCGCGGGCCACCACCTCCAGCGAATTGGGGGGGCAGACGCCGATGCAGACGCCGCAGCCCATGCAATCCATCGGGGAGATGGCGAGGGTGTAGGTGTAGTTGGTCTTCACGACCGGCTTCTCTGCAAACTTGGTGTTCGCGGGAGCCGCGGCCTTCTCCTCCTCGCTCAGCGCGAAGGGACGGATGGTGGCGTGCGGGCAGACGAACGCGCAGCGGTTGCACTTGGCGCAGGTCTCGGCATTCCATTCGGGCACCATAACGGCGACACCGCGCTTCTCATACGCGGAGGCACCCAGTTCGAAGGTACCGTCGGTATGCTTCTCGAAAGCGGAGACAGGCAGCGAATAGCCGTTCATCATGCCCACGGGCTTGAGAATGCTGTTCACCATCTCGACGGTGGCGGCGCGGCCGGTCTCTTCGACGGCGACGGTGTTGTCCTCGGCGGTCGCCCAGGCGGCGGGCACGTCGATCTTCACAAAGGCGGAGACACCGGCGTCGATGGCGTTATGGTTGGCGGCCACGACGTCCGCACCCTTCTTGGAGTAGGACTTGGTGGCGGCATCCTTCATGTAGCCCACCGCCTCGTCGATCGGCAGCACGCCGGACAGGGCAAAGAAGGCAGCCTGCAGGATGGTGTTGGTGCGCTTGCCCATACCCAGCTTCTGCGCCAGATCGATGGCGTTCACGGTGTAGAGCTGCACATTGTTCTTGGCAATGTAGCGCTTGGCCTCGGCGGGCATATGCTGGTCGAGTTCTTCGGCCGTCCACTGGCAGTTGATGAGGTAGACACCGCCGGGCTTCACGTCGTTGACCATCTTGTAGCCCTTGGTCACATAGGACGGGTTGTGGCAGGCCACGAAATCCGCCTTGTTGATGTAATAGGGGCTCTTGATGGGCTGATCGCCGAAGCGCAGGTGAGAGATGGTGATACCGCCGGTCTTCTTCGAGTCATACTGGAAGTAGGCCTGCACGTATTTGTCGGTGTGGTCACCGATGATCTTGATGGAGTTCTTGTTCGCGCCGACGGTGCCGTCGCCGCCCAGACCCCAGAACTTGCACTCGATGGTGCCGGCCGCGGCCGTGTTGGGAGCGGGCTTCTCCTCGAGGGAGAGGTGGGTCACGTCGTCGTTGATGCCGATGGTGAAGTGCACCTTCGGCTCCGCCTTCTTCATCTCGTCATACACGGCGAAGACGCTGGCGGGGGTGGTGTCCTTGGAACCGAGGCCGTAACGGCCGCCCAGGATCTTCATGCCGGTGCGGCCCAGAGAGGCCAGCGCGGTCACGACATCCATGTACAACGGCTCACCCAGGGAGCCGGGCTCCTTGGTGCGATCCAGCACGGCGATGGTCTTGGCGGTGGCGGGGATGGCGGCAGCCAGACGCTCGGCGGAGAAGGGACGGTACAGACGCACCTTCACGAGGCCGACCTTTTCGCCGGCGGCGGTCAGATAGTCGATGACTTCTTCGGCCACGTCGCAGATGGAGCCCATCGCCACGATGACACGGTCGGCATCGGCCGCGCCGTAGTAGTTGAACAGTTTATAGTCGGTGCCCAGCTTGGCGTTGACCTTGTCCATGTACTTCTCGACGATCGCGGGAACGGCGTCGTAGTACTTGTTGCAGGCCTCACGATGCTGGAAGAAGATATCGTCGTTTTCGTGCGAGCCGCGCATCACCGGATGCTCCGGGTTCAGCGCGCGCTTGCGGAACGCTTCCACGGCGTCCATGTCGCACATCTCTTTGAGGTCTTCGTAATCCCAGACCTGGATCTTCTGGATCTCGTGGGAGGTACGGAAGCCGTCGAAGAAGTTCAAAAACGGCACGCGGCCCTCGATGGCGGCGAGATGCGCCACGGCGCCGAGGTCCATGACCTCCTGCGGGTTGGTCTCGGCCAGCATGGCGAAACCGGTCTGACGGCAGGCGTAGACGTCGGAATGGTCACCGAAGATGTTCAGCGCGTGGGAGGCGACGCAGCGCGCCGACACGTGGAACACGCAGGGGAGCAGTTCGCCCGCGATCTTATACATATTCGGGATCATGAGCAGCAGGCCCTGAGAAGCGGTGTAGGTGGTGGTGAGAGCACCGGCGGCCAGAGAGCCGTGCACGGTACCGGAAGCACCCGCCTCGGACTGCATCTCCGCGACCTTGACGGTGGTGCCGAAGATGTTCTTCTGGCCGGCCGCCGACCACTGGTCAACGTAGTCTGCCATGGGACTGGACGGGGTGATCGGGTAGATGCCCGCCACTTCGGTGAACGCATAGGATACGTGCGCCGCAGCGGTGTTGCCGTCCATGGACTTGAATTTTCTTGCCATTGGATATGTCCTCCTTTTAGGATAAAATAAAACGATGTGAACCTGTATACCTTAAAATAAGATACACCACCGTGTATCTTAACACATTTGCGCCGGCTTGTAAAGGGCGAAAAGCCAATTTTCGGGTGGAAAAATTTAAAAATCGACATTTTCCCGAAAAAAACCCGCCCGTGTGCCGGACGGCACACGGGCGTTATGGCAGATCAATCGTCCTGACGGTCGGCGGTCTCCTCTTCGGGAGCGGGGGGCGCGACCACGATATGGATGCGGTCGATGGCGCGGTCGTCCATCGACATGACGGTGAGGGTGAGACGGTTATATTCCACCGTCGGCTGCTCCCCCTCCTCGGGGATGCGGCCGAGCCGGTCGAGAATGAAGCCGGCGACGGTGTCGTAGTCGCCCTCGGGCAGGTCGATATCCAGCAGTTCGCCGAGTTCCTCGATGGAACAGGAGCCGTCCACGTCGAAGACGTTTTCGTCGAGCTGGGTGATCTCCTCCTCCTCATGGTCGAATTCATCCTGCATATTGCCCACGATGGATTCGAGCAGGTCCTCCACCGTGACGATGCCGGCGAAGCCGCCGTATTCGTCCACCACGCAGGCGAGCTGCATATGCTTTTCGGTCATTTCGGCAAACAGCGCGCCGCCGCGCTTGGTGCCGGGGGTGAAAAAGGTGGGACGCACGAAGTCACGCAGTGCCACTCCCTCGGGGATCAGCTTGCCCACATAGGGAAGCAGGTCCTTGACATAGAGGATGCCGATGGTGTGGTCGATATCCTCCTCATAGACCGGCAGGCGGGAATACCCGCTCTCCACGCCGATGGCGAGTGCCTCCTCGATGGAGTCCTCCACATCCAGTGCCGCCACGTCCACGCGGGGGGTCATGATCTCCTCCGCGCTGATGTCATCGAATTCGAAGATGTTGTTGATCATCTCTTTCTGGCTGCCTTCGATGACGCCTTTTTCCTCGCCCACGTCCACCATCATGCGGATCTCCTCCTCGGTGACCTGCTCCTCATCGGCGTGGGGATCGACCCCGAACAGGCGCACGACCAGGTCGGTGGAAACGGAGAGCAGCCACACGATGGGGCGGCACAGGCGGGAGACGACCCGCAGGATGCCCACCGCCGCGAAGGAGAGTTTTTCCGCCTTCTGCATGGCGATGCGCTTGGGAGCCAGTTCGCCCAGCACGAGCGAGAAGAAAGACATGATGAGGGTGACCAGCACGGTCGAGACGGTCTGCACCAGTCCGAAGCGGGACGCGGCCGCCGGCACCAGACCCACGAACCAGCGCGCCAGCGGCTCTGCGAGCGAACTGGCGGCAAAAGCCGAGGTCAGAAATCCGGCCAGCGTGACCCCCACCTGGATGGTGGCGAGGAAATGGGAGGAATCGGCGGTGAGCTTCTGCACCTGCCGGGCCTTTTTGTGGCCCTCCTCCGCCATTTTCTGGATCTTGTTGTCGTTTAAGGTGATGATCGCGATTTCGGACGCCGCGAAAAAGGCGTTGCAGAGAATCAGCAGCAGCAGCAAAAGCAGCTGCCAGATCAGATTACCCGCAGGATCAGGGTCATCCATGAGTGATATATACTCCTTTCAAATAATACGAGGTCAGACCTCGGTGATCACTTCTTTGCCGCCCATATACGGCTGCAGGGCCTTGGGGATGCGCACGCTGTAATGCCCGCCGTCGAACTGCAGGTTGTTTTCCAGCAGGGCGATGAGCATACGCGGCGGCGCCACGACGGTGTTGTTCAGCGTGTGGGCGAGGTATTTGTTGCCGTCGGCCCCCTTCACGCGGATGCCCAGACGGCGCGCCTGCGCGTCACCGAGGTTGGAGCAGGAGCAGACCTCGAAATATTTCTTCTGCTTGGGGCTCCACGCCTCCACGTCGTAGGACTTGACCTTCAGGTCGGCCAGGTCACCGGAGCAGCACTCCAGCGTGCGCACCGGGATATCCAGCGAACGGAACAATTCCACGCTGTAGCTCCACATCTTATTGAACCAGTCCATGCTCTCCTCGGGGCGGCAGATGACGATCATCTCCTGCTTCTCGAACTGGTGGATGCGGTAGATGCCGCGCTCCTCGATGCCGTGGGCGCCCTTTTCCTTGCGGAAGCAGGGGGAATAGCTCGTCAGCGTGAGAGGCAGTTTTTCCTCGGGGGTGATGGTGTCGATGAACTTGCCGATCATGGAGTGCTCGCTGGTGCCGATGAGGAAGAGATCCTCCCCCTCGATCTTATACATCATGGCGTCCATCTCTTCAAAGCTCATGACGCCGGAGACCACGTTGCTGCGGATCATGAAGGGCGGGATGCAGTAGGTGAAGCCCTTGTCGATCATGAAATCACGCGCATAGGACAGCACGGCGCTGTGCAGGCGGGCGATATCGCCCATCAGATAATAGAAGCCCTCGCCCGCCACACGGCCGGCGGCCTCTTTGTCGATGCCGTTGAACTTGGCCATGATATCGGTGTGGTAGGGGATCTCGAAATCGGGGTCCGTCTGCTCGCCGAACTGCTGCACCTCGACATTTTCCTCGTCACTGCGGCCGATGGGCACGGAGGGGTCGATGAGGTTCGGGATCTTCATGAGCGCGGCGGTGAGCTGCTCCCCGAGCTGCGTCTCCTTTTCCTCCAACGCCTTGAGCTCCGCCGCCTGCTCGTTCACGAGCTGCTTGGCCGCTTCGGCCTCGTCCCGCTTGCCCTGCGCCATCAGCGCACCGATCTGCTTGCTCACGCGGTTGCGGTTGGCGCGCAGCTCGTTGGCACGGGTGTTCGCGGCGCGCTTTTCATCATAGAGCGCCACCACCTCGTCCACCAGCGGGAGTTTGTTATCCTTGAATTTTTTGCGGATATTCTCTTTGACCAATTCGGGGTTGTCCCGTACGAATTTGACATCCAACATGATGGGATTGCCGTCCTTTCAAAAGTCACATGGATATTGGTATGTGGTAGTATACCGCATTTGCGGGGGTTTGTCAATCAAATTCCCGCATTTTTGTGCGTTTATCGCACCTGCAGCCGCTCGACCGCCGTGGTGTGCCCCGTCCTGTCGTCCAGCGTGAACAGCACCGCCTGCAGCTCGCAGAGGCCATCCGCCGCGGCAAACCGCACCGGCAGCTTGCCGTGCATTTTGGCGATGGCCAGTTCCGGCTTCACCCCCAGTACCGATTCGACCGGGCCGGTCATGCCCACATCGGTGATGAAGCCGGTGCCGCCCGGCAGGATCTGCTCGTCCGCCGTCTGCACATGGGTGTGGGTGCCGAACAGGGCGGAAACGCGTCCGTCGGCGTAATAGGCCAGTGCCTTTTTCTCGGCGGTGGCCTCCGCGTGGAAATCCACCACGCAGAATTTGGGATTCCCCGCCGCTTTGAGCAGCGCGTC
Source organism: Acutalibacteraceae bacterium (assembly GCA_045599305.1). Taxonomy (GTDB): domain Bacteria; phylum Bacillota; class Clostridia; order Oscillospirales; family Acutalibacteraceae; genus SIG588. The sequence goes on from JAZRVU010000092.1 coordinate 7,246, forward strand.
CAGCGTGTCGAACGGGCAGGCGAGCGGCTCGGTGAACACGGTGCCCATCAGGTTGATGACGGTGACGGTGTACCGCCCGCGATCCACCGTGTAGACCCCGCTGCCGGGGGCGGTGGCGGGGTAGTTGGCGGGGCGCAGCAGCATCGGTTTTTGCTCGAGCTGCTCATAATATTCCGCCCGGCGGAAGGTGTGATTGCCGCCGGTGATGACGTCGGCGCCGCTGTCCAGCAGCGATTGCGCCGCCGCGGGGGTGATGCCGTTGCCGTCGGCGGCGTTTTCGCCGTTGACCACGCACACGTCCACCGCGTATTGCCGCCGCAGTGCCGGCAGCACCCGGCGCACCAGTTCGCAGCCGTGCCGGCTCACCACGTCCCCCACACACAGGATATTCATGCTCATGCTCGCCTCCGTCAAAAATACATGAAAAGGAAAAATGCGGGCGGCGAAAAACCGCCGCCCGCAAAGGCATCTGTTTACTTCGCGTAGTCCACCGCGCGGTTCTCGCGGATGAGGTTGACCTTGATCTGACCGGGATACTCCATGTTCTCCTCGATCTTCTGGGCGATATCGCGCGCCAGCAGGGTCATCTGATCGTCGCTCACCACGTCCGGCTTCACAAGGATACGCACCTCGCGGCCGGCCTGGATGGCAAAGGAGCGCTCGACACCGTTGAAGCTGCTCGCCAGTTCCTCCAGTTTTTCCAGACGCTTGATGTAGTTCTCCAGATTCTCACGGCGGGCACCCGGACGGGCGGCGGAGATCGCATCGGCCGCCTGCACGAGGCAGGCCACGATGGTGGCGGGCTCCACATCGCCGTGGTGCGCCTGGATGGCATGGATGACGGCGTCGCTCTCTTTGTACTTGCGGGCGATGTCCACACCGATCTCCACGTGGGAGCCTTCGATCTCGTGGTCGACCGCCTTGCCGATATCATGCAGCAGGCCGGCGCGGCGGGCAATGACCGGGTCGATGCCCAGTTCGCTGGCCATGATGCCGGAGAGGAACGCGACCTCCATGGAGTGGTTGAGCACGTTCTGGCCGTAACTGGTGCGGTAACGCAGACGGCCGAGCAGACGCATGATCTCGGGGTGGATGCCGTGCAGACCGGTTTCCAGCACAGCGCGTTCGCCCTCGGCCTTGATGGTGGCCTCCACCTCGCGGCGGGACTTCTCCACCATCTCCTCGATGCGGGCGGGATGGATACGGCCGTCGGAGATCAGGCGCTCCAGCGACAGGCGCGCGATCTCGCGGCGCACGGGGTCGAAGCAGGAGAGGGTGATCGCCTCGGGGGTATCGTCGATGATGAGGTCGCAGCCGGTGAGCGTCTCGATGGCGCGGATGTTGCGGCCTTCACGGCCGATGATGCGGCCTTTCATTTCGTCGTTGGGCAGCGGCACGACCGACACGGTGGTCTCGGTGACCTGATCCGCCGCCACCCGCTGGATGGCGTGGGAGATCAGGTTGCGGGCACGGGCGTCCGCCTCGTCCTTGAGCTGGCCCTCGATTTCCGCCACGCGGAGCGCTTTTTCGTGGGTCAGTTCCTCGGTCAGACTGTTGAGCAGATATTCCTTGGCCTGTTCGGCGGTGTAGCCGGAGATACGCTCCAGCATCTCGAACTGGCTCTTTTTGATGTTTTCCACATCCTGCAGGCGATCCTCCACGTCCTTGGCCTTCTGGGCGATCGCCTCTTCTTTTTTCTCATAATTCTCGATCTTGCGGTCGAGAGCTTCCTCTTTTTGCTGAAGGCGGTTTTCCTGGCGCTGCATATCCTTGCGGCGCTCTTTGAGTTCATGATCGACGTCGTTGCGCAGGCGGTGGACTTCGTCCTTCGCCTCGAGCAGGGCCTCTTTCTTCTTGGCTTCCGCTTCCAGCATGGCCTCCTTCACAATGCGCTCCGACTCCTGCTCGGCCGAGCCGATCAGGGCTTCCGCCGTGCGTTTACGGCTTTCCACACCGCGCTTGAATGCGATGATCCACGCAATGATCCCGCCGACCAGCAGACCGGCCACGCCGGCCAAAATGATCCATCCGGTAGTTGGCATGAAACCATGCACCTCCTGTTTGCAATTTTAAAAGTTCGTTGCAGCCACGCTGCGATATAGCCGAAGGAAACGGGACCCTGTCCGGCTATCGTCCGGCTATATAACGGTAAGACGTGACAGCCGCAGCGATGTAATGCCCCGAAACCGGCGGGGATCGCCCGGCAGCCATGCCCGAATATGACCATACCACGGCAGCACCGACTGCCCTTGGTAAGATATACCCAACGTATATTGTAATCTTCTGAACAAGATTTGTCAAGGCTTTTTACTCGCGCTTTGGCCAAAAATCATAAAAAATTCATAAACTCGAAAAAAGCTGCCCGGTGTCGAATCGTACACCGGGCAGCCACTATACACATAGTTTTTGCTTGATTTTTATTCGGCCTCGCCGCAGATGGCCAGAATGGCGTGGGCGAAGATGCGGGCATTGGCGATCAGCTCATCCACGATGATGGACTCGTCCGCACCGTGCATATGGTTGTCGGCACCGGGGAACTCCGCACCGAACGCCACCCCGTTTTCGATCTCGTGCACATAGGTGCCGCCGCCGATGGCGAGGCAGCGGCCGGGCCGGCCGGTCTGCTCCTCGTAGACTCTCAGCAGTGTCTGCACCAGCGGGCTGTCCTCCGGCACATAGTGTCCCTCCACGCAGTGGCCGAAGCTGACCCCGCAGATGCCCTGCAGGCCCTCGCGCAGCCGCGTCTTCACGCTCTCCACCGTCTCCCCCACGGGGAAGCGGATATCGGCCATGCCGAAGATGCCGCCGCACTCCATTTTCAGACGGGTGAGCGCCAGCGTGAGGGGGCCCGAGCTGTCGCGGCAGGCCGCACCGGCGGACGCCCCGTCATATTCGGCAAAGGGGAATGCCTGCGCGATGCGCTTCATCGCATCGCCGCCGATGCCCAGCGCCGCCAGGAACTCCAGCATGGCGGTGACGGCGTTTTCGCCGCGGTCGGGGGTGGAGGCGTGCGCCGCGACACCGCGGGTGGTCACCCGCAGACCGTCGGCCTGTGCCGTGATCTCGACCGGATGGCCGCAGGCGGCGGCCGCTGCCGCGATCTCCTCGCGGGACACATCCCGCAGCAGCGCTTCGGCCACGGTGGGTACGGCGTTGAGCGCCTCGCCGCCGCGCATCCACTGCAGGCGGTAGTCACGGTAGCCGCCGCTGATGAGCAGCTGGATGCGCCCCTTTTCGGCGTTGATGAGCGGATAATCCGCATCCGGCGAAAAGACGAACGGCGGGAACGTCTCTTTTGTCTGATAATATGCCATGTCGCTCGAGCCGGTCTCCTCGTCGCAGCCCATCACGCAGCGGCAGGGCGACGCCAGCGAAATGCCGCACTCCCTGATCGCCCGCATGGCGAACAGCGCCGCCGCCAGAGGGCCTTTATCGTCGATGGCGCCGCGGCCGAACAGGCGGCCGTCACGCACCTCGCCGCCCAGCGGATCACAGGTCCAGCCGTCGCCCAGCGGCACCGTGTCCAGATGCCCCAGCACGGCAAGGCGCGGCTCTCCCTCGCCCAGCTGCGCGGTGCCGACGTAATAGTCATAATTGCGGGTGGCCAGCCCCCATTCGCCGGCCAGCGCCAGCGCTTCGTCCAGTGCGGCGGCCACGCCGTCGCCGAAGGGGTGATCCCCCTTGCCGGAGGCGCCCACGCTCTCCACTTGTACCAGCCGGGCGGCGGCGGCCACCAGTTCTTCTTTATGCGCGTCGATCCACGCGTTCAAACGATCCATACCGATCTCTCCTTTGTCTGCAGGCTTTGTCTCAATCAGTATATCCCCTCTGCCGCACTTTGTCAATCGCCGCTTTCGGCATAATTTTCCTAAAAGCGGGCAAAGGACGTTGACAATTCGCGGATATATTGTTAGAATGTAAAAAATGGAGAATTATGTCGAAAGGGAGGCGGGCATATGAAGCGTTGGATCGCGCGGCTTGGCGCGGCAGTGCTGCTGCCCGCTCTTTTTCTGTCCTCCGTCGCCTTTTTCCCGCTGGCCGAAGAAACGCCGGCGCCCGAGCCCGACCCGTTCGAGGCGCTGCTGGACGAGGAAAAGTTCCCCGAAAGCTACCGTCCCGGTCTGCGGGCGCTGCATGAACAGTACCCGAACTGGGTATTCAAGGCACAGCACACGGGGCTTTCGTGGCAGACGGTGCTGGATGCCGAAAGCCGCGTGGGCGTGAATCTGGTGCCGTCCGGCAGCATCGCCTCATGGAAGTCCTGTGACCGCGGCGCCTATGATCTGCAAAGCGGTCGGTGGTACGGTCTGGACGGCGACGCATGGGTGGCGGCCTCCCGCGAGATCGTCGCCTACTGTCTCGACCCGCGCAACGCCCTCACGCCCACCGCCGTATTCCAGTTTGAAAACCTCGCCTACTCCGATGTCTGTGTCGCCGACGGGGTGGCCGCCATCCTGGCGGGCACCTTCATGGGGAACAGCACCTATGTCGGCATCTTCATGGAGGCGGGCAAGCTCGCGGGGGTCAGTCCTTATCATCTTGCCTCCCGCGCCCGGCAGGAGCAGGGTGTCTCCGGCAACGCGCTGGGGCGCGGCACCGCCTCCGGCTATGCGGGCTACTACAATTTCTTCAACATCAACGCCTATGCCACCTCCACCCTTTCGGCCATTCAGAACGGGGCGCGCTACGCCGCCACCACCAATGCAGCCTACTATCTGCCGTGGAACTCGCCCGAGCGCTCCATCAAGGGCGGCGCGGTCATTCTGGGCAGCTCCTACATCAGCCGCGGGCAGAACACGCTGTATCTGCAGAAATTCGATGTGACCGACGGCGGCAACGGCTTTTACACCCACCAGTACATGACCAATGTCCTCGCCCCCACCTCGGAGGCGGCCACCCTTTCCACCGCCTATTCCGATGCCGTAAAATCCGGCGCCATGGAATTCTGCATCCCGGTCTATGAGGATATGCCGGACACCGCGTGCCCCAAGCCGACCTCCACCGGCTGCAACGACAACTGGCTTTCCTCGCTCACCGTGGCGGGGCAGACGCTCACTCCCACCTTCTCGCTCTATGAGACCGCGTATGAGCTGGTGGTGACGAAGGACGTCACCTCGATCACTGCGGCGGCCAAAGCGCATCACACCGGCGCCACCGTGGGCGGCACCGGCGTCATCCCGCTGGCGGCCGGCATCAACACCATCACCGTCTCTGTCACCGCGCCCAGCGGTGCCGTGCGCTGCTACACTATTTCCGTCTACCGTCCGCCCTCCGAAACCGGGCAGGATGCAGAGCCCCCCGTCCTCACGAGTGAGACCTACCGGCTGGAGCAGCGCATCACCGGCGTTTCGCCTGACACGCCGGCTGAGACGTTCCTTGCCGCCGTCTCGACGGACAATGAAGAGGCTCGCCTTGCCGTGGTCACAGCGGAGGGCGCTCCCGTGACGGGCAGTGTGGGCACCGGCTGTACCCTGCAGGTCATCGTAGGCGATGCCCTTTGCCTCACACTGCCGGTAGTGGTACGCGGGGACGTGAGCGGCGACGGCGTGATCAACTCGCTCGACCTGTTGAAGATCCAGAAGCAGATCCTCGGCGTTTCCGCTCTCAACGAACAAGCGCTGCTCGCGGCCGACGCCAACAACGACGGCGCCGTCAACGCGCTGGATCTGCTGCGCACGCAAAAGCACATCCTGAAGCTGGCCACCATCGCACAATGATCCCGAAAGGAGCCGTCTGTATGCATCACAACCGTCTGTTCGCCCGTCTGATCGCCGTTTTGTTAGGCCTCTGCCTGCTGTGCGGCACGGCGGTGACCGCTTCGGCCGACACCAATGCCGTCATCGCGTTCAGTGCCTCTTCTCTGGCTGTGGGCGACACCCTCACCGTCACCGTCACCTTTTCCGGCAGCTCCGTCGGCGCGGTAGATGCCGCGCTTTCCTATGATGCGGCGATACTGCAGTTCATTTCGGGCAACGATGCCTCCGGCGGGGGCGGTGTGGTACGGCTGGCCGGCTATGCCACCGCCGAAGCCGCCTCACTGCGCTTCGTCCTCACCTTCAAGGCGCTCAAAGCCGGCAGCAGTACCGTGCGGATCGACTCAAGCACCGTCTATTCGTGGGAGGAACAGCTGCTGGGCAGTCCCACCGCGGGCGCGACCGTCAGCGTGCGGGACCAGAGCCTTTCGCAAAACGCCAATCTGCAAAGCCTGAGCCTTTCGGCCGGCACCCTTTCCCCCGCTTTTTCCGCCGGCACCACCGTCTATCACGTCAGCGTGAAAAATTACGTGGATGCCGTCACCATCAGTGCGGTGGCCGCCGACAGCGGCGCCACCGTGAAGATCTCGGGCAGCAGCGCATTGGCCGAGGGCGCCAACACCCGCACCATCACCGTCACCGCGCCGGGCGGTGCCGTAAAGGTCTACACCGTCACCATCAACCGGCAGAAGCCGACTACCACCGGCGTGCCCACGACCACCACCACAGTTGCCACGACCACCGCCGAGCCGGAAGACGATCCGGTAACGCTTTCGTGGCAGGATGCCGTGTGGCAGGTGGCTTCCCTGAAGGATGCCGCCCTGCCCGACGGCTTTGCCGCCGGCACCGCCGAATGGCAGGGGGAAGAAATTCCCGCCGCCCGGCAGGAGCAAAACCCCTATGCGCTGCTGCGCTTGCTCAATGCCGAGACGAACGAGGAGACGCGTGTCCTGCTGGCGGATGACGGCACCCTTTTGGCCTGCCTGCCGCTGGAAACGGCACGCGGCACCTATTTCGTACTGCCGCCCGAGGAGGCGACGCCCGCCGGCATGATTGCCGGCACGCGGGAGCTGAACGGCCTTTCCTGCCCCGTGTGGTCATTTGAGGCTGCCGAGCTGGCCGACTTTGCCGTGGTGCGTGCCATCGCCCCCGACGGCACGGTGGGAGCGTTCCGCTTTGACACGGCCGAAAGCACCTTGCAGCGCTATGTCACCGCGGCGCCGGCCGCCACCTCCGCCAAAGCGGCCGACGTCACCACCGCGGCTCCCACCACCGCATCTGCCCCGCCCGCTCCGAAAGAGGCGGTCGCCGCATGGCTCCCGTGGTGCGCCGCCGTCGGCTGTGCGCTGGTGGCCATCGCCATGGCGATCCTGGCGATCATTTTCCGCCGCCGCGGGGCCGAGCCCAAGCCGAAGCCCGAAGCGCCCGTCCCCAAGCACTGATAACAGACAAGAGCCTGTCGGCCGCAATGGCCGGCAGGCTCTTTTTTATTCGTTCAATCTGCGCCAAAGGCTTTTTTCAGTTTATCGCGGAAACTGCGGCGCTGCTGATAATTCTTCTCGTCCATGGTCTCCTCGAAGGCGCGCAGCGCCTTTTTCTGCTCGCCCGACAGATTTTTGGGCACCTCCACGACCAGCCGCACCAGCTCGTCGCCGCTGCCGCGCCCCTGCAAATACGGGAAGCCCTTGCCGCGCAGACGGATGATCTCGCCGGGCTGAGTGCCCTCCTTGATCGTCTGGGTGACGTTGCCGTCCAGCGTGGGGATCGGCACCTCCGCGCCCAGCGTCAGCTGTGCGTAGGTGAGGGGCAGATCGCACACGATATCGTAGCCGTGGCGTTCGAACAGCGGATGGGGACGCACCGTCACCTCCACCTGCAGATCGCCGGCGGGGCCGCCGTTCTGCCCGGCGTTGCCCTTGCCGCGGATGCTGATGACCTGACCGTCGTCGATGCCGGCGGGGATGTTGATGCCCACCGTGCTGCGGCGGGAGGCCTGACCGCTGCCGCGGCAGGCCTTACAGGGCGTCTCGATGATCTTCCCGCGTCCGCGGCAGCGGGAACAGGTGGTCTGGGTCTGCATGGCGCCGAAAGGCGTCTGCTGCACCCGGCGCTCCTGTCCGGAGCCGTTGCACTGCGGGCAGGTCTTCACCGCGTCAGCCGATGCGGCACCCGTGCCGTGACAGGCGGCACACGGCTCCACCACATTGACCTCCACCTGCTTCTTACAGCCGCGGGCGGCCTCCTCAAACGAGATGAACACCGACGAGGACACATCGCTGCCCCGGCGCGGCGCGTTGGGGTTGGAGCGGCGGCCGCCGCCCCCGAAAAAGGAGGAAAATATGTCGCCCAGATCGCCGAAGTCCACATCGAAGCCACCGCCCGGATAGCCGCCCGCGCCGTAGCTCGGGTCGACCCCCGCGTGGCCGAACTGGTCGTAGCGGGCGCGTTTCTCCTTGTCGGAGAGCACCTCGTACGCCTCGTTGGCCTCCTTGAACCGTGCCTCGGCCTCTTTGTCGCCGGGGTGCAGATCGGGGTGATTATCTTTTGCCACCTTACGGAAGGCTTTTTTGATCTCGTCGTCGGACGCGCCCTTCTGCACGCCCAGCACCTCATAAAAATCGCGCTTGTCCGCCATATATGTCTCCTCGATACGCTCTACGGGGCGGCACAGAATGCCGCCCCGCGCGTGTTGATATTGTTGACCTTATTTCACGTCGCCGTCATAGAATCCGTCGGCGTTGGGGGCATCGCCCGCACCGGGCGCACCGGCGCCGCCGTCCTGCGGGGCGTTCGCCTGATACACCTTGGCCGACACCTCATAGAACACCTTCATCAGGTCTTCCTGCTTGGCCTTGATGTCGTCGTAATCCTCGCCCTTGAGCGATTCCTTCAGCGCGTCGATCTTGCTCTGCACGCTGTCCTTGTCGGCGGCATCGATCTTGTCACCCAACTCGGTGAGCGACTGCTCGCACTGGTAGACCGCCTGGTCGGCCGCGTTGCGGGTCTCGACGTTTTCGCGGTTCTTCTTGTCCTCGGCGGCATACTGCTCCGCCTCTTTCACGGCGCGCTCCACGTCCTCCTTGGACATATTGGTGTTGGAGGTGATGGTGATGTGCTGCTCGCGGCCGGTGCCCTTATCCACGGCACTCACGTTCACGATGCCGTTGGCGTCGATATCGAAGGTGACCTCGATCTGCGGCACGCCGCGGCGGGCGGGGGCGATACCGTCCAGATGGAACATGCCCAGCGTCTTGTTGTCCTTGGCGAACTCACGCTCGCCCTGCAGCACATGGATCTCGACCGACGGCTGATTGTCCGCCGCGGTGGAGAAGATCTGGCTCTTCTTGGTGGGGATGGTGGTGTTGCGGTCGATGACCTTGGTCATGACACCGCCCATGGTCTCGACACCCAGCGACAGCGGGGTGACATCCAGCAGCAGCAGGCCCTTGACCTCGCCGCCCAGCACGCCGCCCTGCAGCGCCGCGCCCATAGCCACGCACTCATCGGGGTTGATGCCCTTGAAGGGCTCTTTGCCCATGAAATTCTTCACGGCCTCCTGCACCGCGGGGATGCGGGTGGAGCCGCCCACCAGCAGCACCTTGTCGATCTGCGACGCGGCCAGGCCGCTGTCGGAGAGCGCCTGCTTCACCGGGCCCATGGTGGCATTGACCAGATCGGCGGTCAGTTCGTTGAACTTCGCGCGGGAGAGGTTCATGTCCAGATGCTTGGGGCCGGTGGCGTCGGCGGTGATGAAGGGCAGGTTGATGTTGGCGGTGGCGCTGCCGGAAAGCTCGATCTTGGCTTTTTCGGCCGCCTCGCGCAGGCGCTGCACGGCCATCTTGTCGGCGGAGAGATCCACGCCGTTTTCGGCCTTGAAGCCGGCGACCATCCAGTCGACGATCTTCTGGTCGAAATCGTCGCCGCCCAGACGGTTGTTGCCGGCGGTGGCCAGCACTTCCTGCACGCCGTCGCCCATTTCGATGATGGAGACATCGGAGGTGCCGCCGCCCAGGTCATAGACCATGATCTTCTGATCGGTCTCTTTATCAATGCCGTAGGCCAGTGCCGCGGCGGTGGGCTCGTTGATGATGCGCTTGACCTCCATGCCCGCGATCTTGCCGGCATCCTTGGTGGCCTGACGCTGAGCATCGGTGAAATAGGCCGGCACGGTGATGACCGCTTCGGTGACCTTGTCGCCCAGATACGCTTCGGCATCCTGCTTGAGTTTGGACAGGATCATGGCGGAGATCTCCTGCGGGGTGTAGGCCTTGTCGTCGATCGTCACCTTGCGGGCGGTGCCCATGTCACGTTTGATGGACGAGACGGTGCGGTCGGGGTTGGAGACCGCCTGCTGCTTGGCCACGCGGCCCACCACGCGCTCGCCGTCCTTTTTGAATGCGACCACCGAGGGGGTGGTGCGGGCGCCTTCCGCGTTGGGGATGACGACCGACTCGCCGCCTTCGATGACGGCGACGCAGGAGTTGGTAGTACCCAGGTCGATACCGATGATTTTTGCCATAATGAATTCCTCCTAATACTGTTCGGTTAAGTTTACTGTTAAGTTTAAACTTTTCTTTATATATTTCCCCTTGGTGCGGGGGGCTATCCGTTTTTTCAGTTGGCCACCTTGACCATGGCCGGGCGCAGCACCCGCTCGCCGAGTTTGTAGCCCTTCTGGAACACCTGTGTCACCGTTTCCGGCTCCACCCCGTCGGCGTCCTCGCGCATCACGGCGTTGTGCAGTTCCGGGTCGAAGGGGGCGTTTTCCGCTTCGATCTCGGTGAGGCCCATGTCCGCCAGCGTCTTTTGCAGCTGTGCCACGATCATCTCCACGCCGGCCTTGTAATCCTCGCCGGCGGGCGCACCGGCCGCGCGCTCCAGATTGTCGAGCACCGGCAGCAGTTCCTTGAGCAGGTTGCCTTTGGTGAACTGCCCGAGCTGTTCCTTTTCCTGCTCGGTGCGGCGCTTGTAATTGGCGTATTCCGCCAGCATCCGTTTGTAGGCGTCCTCTTTTTCGGCCAGTTCCTCTTTGGCTTTGGCCAGTTCCGCCGCCACCGCCGAGGCGGCCTTTTCTTTCTTCTTTTTCGGTTTCTCCTCTCCGGCGGGCGCGGGCGCTTCGGGCGCAGGCTCTGCCGTTTCGGGAGCGGTGTCGGTTTCGGGCACCTTTTTCTCGTCTGTCATATGTCTGTTCCTTTCCATGCCGTTACTCGGCCAGCCTGCCCAGCAGGCGGCCCAGCGACTCGGCCAGATATTCGATCCGCGGGATGGTGGCGGCGTAGTCCATGCGCAGGGGGCCGATGACCCCGATGGTACCGGCACCGCCGTTTCCGCCGCGGTAGTGGGTGACGATCATGCTCGAGCCGGTCAACTCCGGCCGCACACTCTCGCTGCCCAGCACCACCCGCAGGCCGCCGGAGCAGGAATTGAGCATGGTGGTGAGCAGTTCCTGCTGTGCCAGAAAGCCCAGCAGCAGACGGGCACGCTCGGAATCATAGTCGGGATGACGCAGCAGATTGAGTTGTCCCTTCAGCGTAACCTCGACCTCGGCCGTCTCCCGCGCCAGATCGAGCAGTGCCGTGAGCAGCGGCACCATCTGCAGCCCGTCCTCACCGAAGAGGCTGACCGCCCCCTGCACCCGCGGCAGGGTGATCTCGGAAAGCGGCACACCGCCGAACTCCTCCTGCAGCCGCGCCGTCATGCGGCCGAGCGCCTCCCCGCCGACGGGACGGTCGAAGCTGCACAGGCGATTGCGGATGAGGCCGGAGCTGGTCATCATCACCACCGCCGCCATACGGGACGAGATCGGCATGACCTCCAGCCGGCGCACCGCGGCGCCCTGCTCGTTGGGCGGGGTGGTGACCGCCGCACAGCCGGTGAGCATCGCCAGCGCCCCCGCCGCATCGGCGATCAGGCGTTCCGGGTCGCTTTCGCGGGGCAGCAGCGCGTCGATACGGCGGCGCCCCTCTTCCTCCAGCGGACGGCGGGGCATCAGCCGGTCGATATACAGCCGGAACGCCGGTGCCGTGGGCACCCGTCCGGCCGAGGTGTGAGGCTGCTCGAGCAGCCCCATCGCTGCCAGTTCCGCCATTTCATTGCGGATGGTGGCGGAGGAGACCGCGTTGCCCAGCGCACCGACCAGCACCTTGGAGCCGACCGGCTCGCCGGTGCGGATATAGGTTTCGATCGCGGCGGCCAGAATATGCCGCTTGCGTTCGCTGAGTGCCGTCATGTCCATATGCCGCCCTCCTTTCGGTCGGTTTAGCACTCTCAAGCGTCGAGTGCTAATCGCTTCCTATAATTTACCATTCCCCGGCGGCGTTGTCAATATGCAATTGTGAAAGTTTTGTAACGAATTTTCGCAAAAGTTGGGAAATTTGCCCACACATAGCCGGACGGTCGGCGGCCACACTAACGGTGGCATACTGCCGAGAAGGAGAATACAACATGAAGAATAAAAAAGACCGCAAAGATCCCGCCGTGTGGCCGCATCCCGCACCGCCGAATTCGCTGACGCAGGAGATCCCCACCCCCGACACCGTCCATCTGGCGGACGTGCCGGTCGGCGACATCACGGATATGCAGGTGCACGGGCCGATCTACTCGGACGTGCTGGGCAGCTACACCGGCAGCCCCACCGCCGTCGACCGCCCCATTCAGGACGCGGACGACCTGTAAGCAGCATCTCATGAGAAAAGCCCCGCAGGTTTTTGGCCTGCGGGGCTTCCCCAAAGAAAGGAAGTTTATGTGGATATCTGTTTTACGCTACCGGAAATTCGCTGATCTTCTTTGCATACAATTGCAGGATCAGGCGGGCGTCGGTGGAATCGACCTTGCCGTCGGCATTGACATCGGCCGCGGCGATGTTCAGGTCCTCCTCGCCGATCTTCTTCGCATAATACTGCAGGATCAGGCGGGCGTCGGTGGAGTCGATCTTCTCGTCGCCGTTCACGTCGCCGAGAGTGACATCCGGCTCGCCCTCTCTGGCCACGAATACATAGTCGAGCGCCAGACGGGTCTTATCGGGCACATCGTCCCCCGCGACCTTGTCGCTCATGGAGCCGATCCACACGCTCTTGACGCCGAGCCGCTCGTCCGGCAGCGTCTCGATGGCCACCGGCTCGGAAGCGGCGAGTTCTTCGTATTCGTCGCTCATCAGCACCACACGGTAGGAAGCGGCGGCCGGATCGCGCAGATCCAGTTCGATGGCCAGACGGTACCATTCGTCCTCCGACACCTCGGCCAGCGGCGTATCCGCGCCGCCCACCAGCAGGCCGGTACCCTTCAGGATGTTCACGGAATAGATCAGATCACCGTTGGCCAGCGTGAGGATCATGAGCACGCGGCTGTTTTCGGTGGCCTGCAGCACACGGACGTTCAGGCGGGTCTCCATCCAGAAGAGGCCGTCCTCCAGCGGAATGTTGGCGGTCACGCCCATGGAGGTGGCGTGGTTCATCACCAGCTCCAGCCGCCCGGAGGAGGCGCTGGCGGTGGCATCGGGATTGAGCGCCTTTTTGAAGCTCTGGAAATCGTAATCAGTAAAGGCTTCGGTGAATTCCAGCGTGGCATATTCCGGGAACTGCGCATTCAGCGGCGCATCCCAGCGGGCGATGCGGGTCTGCACATAGGTGCATTCCTCGGAGAAGGTGCTGTCGGTGAAGCCGCCGATCCACGCGGCCGTGCCGGCCTGACCGGAAAGATCCGCCGAACGGCTGAAGTCACCGTTGATCAGCTTGAATTCCGCGCCCTCACTCACACGGACGACCTTGCCGGAGGCGGAGGCGAAAGCGAAACCGCTGATGCGCAGGGTGCCGCCCTCCACCTCGAAGCCGAGGTCGGAATTGCCGAACTGCATGGCCGCCACAAAGTCGACGGTGCCCTGCACGTCCTTGCCCAGACGGATGTTGCGCTGTTCCAGCGTGACCTGGCTGCCCAGCTGATTGAACGCCGTCATCTGGGTGTTGATGAGCTGTACCGCCTCGGCGGCTTCGACATCGATGTCCACGGTGGCGTAGTCCACGCCCTGGCCGATGACCAGCGCCTCGGCGGCGCCGCTCTCCTCGGCCACGAACTGCAGACCGGCGAAGCAGCCGTAGGTGAAGCAGTTATAGATCAGTTCGTTCTTCACATCCCCGACGAGGATGGGAACCAGATTTTCCTGAATATACTTTTGAATGTCGGTGTTGAGGATATTGAAATGCTGATCGCGCAGCACGCCGTCCTCGGCACCGTGGCCGATGGCAATACCCACATCGGTGGCACGACCGAACAGGCCACTCACATAGTGGCGATCGCAGCGCTCGCTCATGAGGTCCACGCCGTGGGAGGCGCCGTCCAGCGTCACGTTGATGACGTAGATGTCCGCGCCGGTACCCTTAATGGTATAGGGGTACGCCACGATCTTGTTGCCGGCAAACTGCTCGGGATAGGTGACGGTGAAGCCGCGCAGACCGGCTTTTTCCTCCAGCACGAAGGCGGGCTTTTCGGGCGCGCCCTTGATGATGAATTCGGTGCCGGCGCCGACAGGCATACGGGCGAAGTCGCAGTTACCGGCCAGCTCCACGCCGCCGGGCACCGTGACCGAGCCGTCCAGACGGTAGGTGCCGCCCGGCAGCCAGACGACCCCGCCGCCGGCGGTCTTGGCCGCATCCAGTTTCTGCTGCAGCGCCGCCGTCACATCGGCCGCGCCGGTATTGTCCAGATCATCGGCGATATACGCCACCGCTTTGGCGGCGGACTTCACCTGCGGCAGCGCTTCGGCCGCCTCAACAGACTGCACCTCCGGCACGTCCTGTGCCGCGTCATCACGCGAGATGGCGCAGAGGCCGGGATTTTCCACCTGAATAGGCTTGCCGTTCGCATCGGTGCAGCCCAGCAGCACCGCCTGCGCGGCGCCGCTCTCCATCACCACCTGCGGTGCCTCACAGAGGAACTGCGTATCGCTGACGGACACACGCCCGCTCGTCACGGTGACGGTGCCGCGGCGCACCACAGAGGAGGTCATCAGCACGGTGGAGCCCTGCTCCTGCCGCACGGCGATATCGGCATCCATGTCCACATCGGTCAGCTGCAGCACGCCGCTCCCGCTGCCGGCACCCAGCCACACGCCGTTGGCGCAGTTTTTAAAGGTGGAATGGGTGACCATCTCGCTCTGCGTCTTCAGGCCGAAGGCGTAGATGCCGACGCTGCAGTCTTCAAAAAGCAGACCGTAGCACTGGCCATAGGGATATTCGCCGGGCGAGGTGACGCTTTCGGCAAGGATCAGGCCGGTGTTGTAGCCCTTCACCGTCGCAAAGGTCAGATACGACCAGTCGATGCGGCGCAGGATGATGCCGGTGGCGTTGTAGTAGAGGAAGCTGCGCAGCGCCTGCGCATCCTCTTCTGCGGCGGGAGCACCCGCCAGGCCGGAGGCGATCCAGTAATCGGGTGCGAAATGGATGTTCTCCAGTCGGGCGATGTCGACCACGCCGTCCACATCCATGCCGGAGTACAGCGGCGTGCCGTAGACACCGTTGACATTGGGGCAGTTGTGGTGGTCGGGGCCGTGCTGCAGCGCCACATAGGAGTTATAGAACGTGACATTATCCGCATGGGTGCTGCCGGACAGCAGCACGGTGGCGGGATATTCCACCGGAGCGGTGAAGCTCTGCTCCGGATACCAGAAAGCCAGATTGCGCAGCAGGGAGCCGTCTGTCAGCGTGATGAACGGCACGCCGCTGGCGTTGCCCTTGCTGTTGTAGACCTCCAGCACCGTGCCGTCGGCCGCGGGAGACTCATCGGGATTCTTCCACTCACCGCACATGGTGACGCCGGTGGGCACCGCGATCTCATCGCGGCAGGGATAGTGCCCCGCCGGGATGAACAGGGTGCCGCCGCCGGCGGTGTAAAGGCCGTCCAGCAGGCTCTGGATGATGGGAGCCCAGTCGGTCACTTCCGTCATGTCGTGATCGGCGGCATATTCCGCCAGATCATAACCCGCGACCACGACGCCGTCATCGTTGAAGCCGTCGGCGACGGTGATCTGCCGCCACACGGGCGGGTCGGGGATGAAGGTACCGTCACCCAGCGGATCCTCCGTGAGCGAGGGGGCGCGCTTGGTCAGGTCGACCAGCCGCACATGATAGATCTTCACCTTGCAGGGATCGCTCCACTTGTTCGCATAGATACGGAAGAAATTGAAGTTCGTGGGATCAAAGGTGCCGGTCGCCACATTGAAGCGGCTGAGGTCGATCACCTGACGCGTCCAGTCATTTGCCACGAATTTGAGGTTGGGGGTACGCAGCGAAAACTCCTGCTTGTCACAGGTGCCGCTGCTGGTGATCTCGATCTGGCCGTCCAGCTGACCGGCCAAAAACTTCGCCGTCACCTCATCCTCGCCGGAGAGGTAAAGGTCGAACTGCAGACCCAACTTGCCCGGCTCGATCACGCCGGTGGTGGGATAGCCGTACTGGGTCAGATCGATGGGGGGAAAGTTCGAAGCCTTCGTGAACGAGGCATAGTTGGAACTCATTTTGTAACCCAGATCGGCGATGATGTAGCCCTCAGAGCTCGGTGCATCCACCACGCCGGCCTCGATCAGCGCCTCCATCAGCGCGTCACTGGCGGCATCCACCTGCGCCTGCGTGGCGGTGATATCCGCGTCCACCGCCTTGGCGGCAGTCAGCGCGGCGGTCAGCCCGGCAGAGGCCGTGGCCTTTTCGCCCAGCGCGATGTTTTCCCGCAGCGCACTGCGATCCACCCCAAAGAGGTAATTGTTCAGCGCAGCGGTGTCCTTCGCGGGGCAGACCACCACATCCGACACATAGATCTGATAGCCCTTCGCCTTGAAGGAGGTCAGGCCCATCACCAGCGGTGCGGAGGCGTAGTCGGAGGCCTTGAAGGTGAAGGTGACTGTCGCCCACTTATTGTCCTCCAGACTGCCCAGATGGCAGGCCTCGCCGCCGGCGGCACGGTAGGCCTGGCAGCTTGCCTGCGAGAGCGCCGCGTTTTTGCCCATCGAGATACGGGCAAAGGCGTAGTTCATGGTGAGGTAATACCGCACGATCACGCCGACATTGCCGTCGGTATCCGCCAGCGACTGGTCAAAGGTGTAGTGGGCGACATCGCCCTCGCCCTCGCCCAGCAGCGCCTTGGCGCCGTTGTAGGGGCAGGTCTCCACCGAAGCGAGGCTGCCGGTCAGCGTGCCCGTCAGCAGCTCACCGTCGTCCGCACCGCCCGTGGAATAGTCGATGCGGCCGTAGCTGATCGTCTCTGCCGACGCCGTTCCTCCGAAGCACGCCACCGTGCAGGGAAGCAGCAGGCAAAGGCACAGAAATACGGATAACAGTCTTTTGCTCATTTTGCTCATCGTCCTTTCGGTCATTCTTTACTATTATCGTAACAGGTTTTTTGGCCCGTTACCTTTGTTTTCTTGTCCATTTGTCTAAAACCTTTGATTTTTTTACTCAAAAACCGATATTTTCGGCAAAAATAGGTAAAAAACAAAGCGCATCTTCAACGAAGACGCGCTTTGACCCCTGCGGGCAGTGATGTTTACAGTGTGGCGACGAACGCGTCGAACGCGGCGGTGCGGCGGTCGAAATACCGCTCGAGCCGGCGGATCTCCGCCTCGAAGGTCTGGGAGGCCTTCTGTGCCTGACTCACATTGTTGTCACGACTGGCGTTGACGGCCCTTTCCAGAATGTCCCACACCTCGAAATTATACTGCTGCGAGGCGTAGATCTCGTTTGCCATCTCCTCCAGCTTCTGATTGATGGTGAGCAGCGCCGGGCGGAATTTGGCGTATTCCTCCTTGACCAGTTTGCGGTATTCGGTGCAGTTGACCATATACTTGGCCCAGGCGGAATTGTAGATGCCGCTGGGCAGCGACTCTTCGGGATTCCAGTAATCGCAGTTTTCGGAGGAGCGGTCGAAGTCCCACACGGGGCCCATCGTGAACTTGCCGCCCACATCCAGCGAGACATAACAGCTGGAATGGAAGCTAGCGTCGGTGTTGTTCATATATTCCTCCACCAGATACCACTTGGCAAAGGAGCGGGTGTCGAAATATTTGCTGATCGTCGTGTAGTTGTTGGTCTTCAGGGCGTTTTCCGCCGCCTGCACCGTATCCCACGCATATCTCAGCTGTTCCTTATCGTTCAGCAGCGCCTCCTCGGAGGGCTTTTTGATGACCAGCCACTTGCTGCTGATGCTGATGTGCATGAACAGTTCGCCGCTGACGGGATCGTAATAGATCGGATAGCTGCTGCCGAGCGGCTGCTGCCACTGTGCCTTTTGCGCGTCGGAGACCTCGTTGACATGGCCGTCGAATTCGAACAGGAAGCCGGTGTTGCCCTTGCCGCAGCCGGGTTCGTATTTCGTGATGTTCAGCCGGTCTTTTTCGACCTCGATCTTCTCCGTCAGGTTGTAGGTGCCCCAGTAGGTGCCGTTGTACCACAGATCCACCGGGCGGTTATGCACCACATAATAGATGCCGGCGGCATCGGCCAGATATTCGGCGATGTTGTTGCGCAGCAGAGTCTTATCCTCGTAGTTGGCGATGAGACACCAGTCACGCGATTCGCTCATCCCCAGCAGCGCGGCCTTTTTCTCCAGTTTCACCGTGTAGCCTTTTTTCTCGCGGTTCCAACTGGAGTTGCCGCGTCCCTTGGCCTGGGCGGGATAGATCACGCCGTCGCCCGCGTCGGCACCGCCGAGATAGATCACGACGTCCTCATAGTCCATCTTGCTGGTGATGGCGGTGTAATCCGCCGTCGTCATCGCCACGGAGGGCAGGCCGGTATCCAGCGTTTCCAGATGCGCCGTCACGGTGGCGACGCTCCCGTCTTTCGCGATGAGGGTGAACACGACGTCATCGGTGAAATCCAGCACCGTCACCTCGGAGACGAGCGGCATGCCGTTCACCCGCACCTCACCGCCGTAATAGGTGAAGGTGGGGATGAGGGCGGAGAGATCCGCCCCTGCGGGGAGCATGGCGGTGATCCGGCCGTCCTTGATGTAGCAGTTGAGGTTGAAGGGCAGGCCCTCGTTGAGTTCGGTGGAAAACGCAAAGTAACCGAACTGGTTGGTCGAGTCGGTGATGCTCTTCGGCTTGGTCTTCTTTTCCAATGACGAGAAGGCGGTGAAGGAGTACCCCGCTTTCAGATCCGTGGGCGAAAAGCTGTTGGAGGACACGGCGCGGCCGTCCGGCACGCCATAGATCACATCCTGCGTGTCCCCCGCGGGGAAGACGCTGATCTTCTTCGCATAGCGCTGCAGGATCAGGCGGGCATCGGTGGAGGTGACCGCACCGTCACCGTCCGCATCGCCCGCGTGCAGGTCGACTGCCGCGGCGGACACCTTGCCGGCCGCATACTGCAGCGCCAGCGTGGCATCGGAGGCGTTCACCGCGCCGCTGCCGTCGGTGTCGCCGGTGAACACGCGCTTGCCGCCGGCGGACTGGTCTTTTTTGCCGCCGAGCGCCAGCTGCGCGGCCAGCGTCAGATCCTTGGTGCCCGCCACGCCGGCATACCACTCATAGTAGTACCCATTGTGCATATGCATCGCAAAGGAAAAGCCGATATTGTGCCCCTCGGTGAGGGACTTGAGAGAATTGGTGAACCACGAAAGCGGAATGGCCGCCTCGTAGACCGTCGTCTTGGTCTGCTCGTCACGGGTGACATACAGATCGCCGCCGGGACCTTCGGGCAGATAGATGTGCTTATTGTTGCTGGACTGATAGCCCCGCACGGTGCCATCGGTGCCGATGGCCATGCAGAAGGAGCGGCGGTCGCTCACGCCGTCGGCCGAAAGCTGGAACTGCACCGCGTCGCCTTTGTAAATGGTGTAGTCCACCTCGTCGTTCCGGTGATCGTCATAGATCGCCGTGATGGCCAGATAGAAATGGGTGGCGTCCCAGCCGAGCCACACCTGCCCGTCCAGTTCCACCTTGGCGGCGCCGCCGGGAACGGTGGCCATCTGATAATCGTGCAGCGAAAAATCGGCCGCACCCCACTCACCAGCAGAGATCACCCCGTCCATGTAGGGCGCTTTATCCAACCGGCCGATGGTACGGTCGGCCTTGTCGGCCGCCGTCACGGCGGGCACCGCCGCCGCCAGCATGGCCAGCAGGCAGCCAAACGCCGTCAGCCGGCGCATCGCTTTTTTCATGATAACCCCTTCTTTCCCGTCCGGGCACCTTCGCACGGAGCGTATACACGGTTTATATTACCTCATTTCCCCGCGTGTGTCAATATTTTTTGCCTTTTATACCGCATTTTGAAAAAAACGGCTGCCGAAAAGCGGGAAAAGTTGGGCAAAGGGTCAAAAATGGCGCCCGGACGGCTTTTTTTCAAAAAAGTGTTGCATTTTCCGGCAGAGGATGGTATACTGTGTAACAGTATTGGATAAAGGATTGACAAAAGAGTGGGGCGACCCGCTCTTTTGTGTTAGAGGAGGGATCGCAATGGCCGAAAGATCCGGCGGGAATGTGGCGGCGGTCTGCCGTCGGCTGGCCGAGCCCGTGGCGGCAGAACTGGGGCTCACGCTGTGGGACGTGCGCTTCGTGAAGGAGGGCGCGTCGTGGTATCTGCGCTACACCATCGACAAGGACGGCGGCGCCGACCTGAACGACTGCGTGGCGCTCTCGCGGCGGCTGAATCCGATGCTGGACGAGGCCGATCCCATCCCGCAGTCCTATTCCCTGGAGGTCAGCACCCCCGGCGTGGAGCGGGAACTCACCCGGCCGGAGCATTTCGCCGCCTGTGAGGGGTGGGCCGTCGTGGTGCGGCTCTATCACGCGGTGGACGGCGAGCGCGAATTCGCCGGCATCCTGCAGGGGCTGACCGAGGCGGGCATCGTCATCGAGACCGAAGAGGGCGCTCTCCTCACTTTCCCCCGCAAAGAGGTGGCTCTCGTCCACGTCATCGACGAAGAGCCCGAAGGTATAGCCGAAGAAGAATAACATTCACATAAGAAAGGACGATCACCCATGGCTACGGCAAAGGACAAGAACAGAGCAGCGGAAAACGCCGAATTTTTTGAGGCACTGCGTCTGCTGGAAAAGGAAAAAGGCATCTCCGGCGACTATCTGATCGAAAAGATCCGCACCGCCATCGTGCTGGCGGTACGCCGCGATTTCGGCGGCAAGGAGAACATCAACGTCATCATGGATCCCGACACCAACGAATTCAAGGTGACGGTGACCAAGACGGTGGTGGAGGAACTGACCGACCCGGATCTCGAGCTGCTGCCCGAGCAGGCGGTGAAATACAAAAAGACCGCCAAGGTGGGCGACACGGTGGAGATCGCGCTGGAGACCAAGCAGTTCGGCCGCATCGCCGCCCAGTCGGCCAAGCACGTCATCCGTCAGGGCATCCGCGAGGCGGAAAAGGGCCAGCAGATGGAGGAATATCAGCGTCACAATCAGGAACTGATCACCGTGCAGGTCAGCCGGGTGGATCCCGCCACCGGTGCCGCCACGGTGGAGATCGGCCGTTCCGAGGCCATCCTGCCCAAGACCGAGCAGCTTCCCGGTGAGGAACTCACCGAGGGTATGCACATCAAGGTGTATGTGGTGGACGTGAAGGAGACCGAAAAAGGCCCCCGCGTCTACATTTCCCGCACCCACAGCGGGCTGGTGAAGCGTCTCTTCGAAAACGAGGTGCCGGAGATCTTCAACGGCACCATCGAGGTCAAGGCCATCGCCCGTGAGGCCGGCTCCCGCACCAAGATGGCGGTGCTGGCGCACGACGAAAACGTCGACGCGGTCGGCTCCTGCATCGGTCAGCGCGGCGCCCGCGTGGCCAAGATCGTGGAGGAACTGGGCGACGAAAAGATCGACATCGTGGAATACAGCGACGATCCCGCCAAGTTCATCGCGGCGGCCCTGCTGCCCGCGAAGGTCGTGGGAGTGGAGCTGGATCCCGACGGCGCCAAGGCCTGCCACGTCTCGGTGCCGGAATCCCAGCTCTCGCTGGCCATCGGCAACAAGGGGCAGAACGCCCGTCTGGCCGCCAAGCTCACCGGCTGGAAGATCGACATCCGCCCCGAAAGCGGGTTCTTCGGCGAATAAGTCCGTTTGATCGGATTTCAGAAAGAAGGGGATCGCATGGCACAGCCCATGAAGCCGCGGCGGGTGCCGCTGCGCAAGTGCACCGGCTGCGGGGAAATGAAGCCCAAAAGGGAACTGGTGCGTGTGGTGAAAAGCCCGGAGGGCGACATCTCGCTCGATCTGACCGGCCGCAAAGCCGGCCGCGGCGCGTATGTGTGCCCGAAAGCGGAATGTCTGGCCGCCGCCCGCAAGGCGCGGCGCCTGGAAAAGGCCTTTTCCTGTGCCATCCCCGATGCGCTCTACGACAGCATGGAGGAGGAATTGGCACAGCATGGATGAACGTTTGGCCGGCCTTGTGGGGCTGGCCCGGCGGGCCGGACGGCTCACCGCGGGTTCTGACGCGGTGAAAGCCCTGCTGGCAGCCGGAAAGGCGCAGGCGGTGCTGCTGGCGCAGGACGTCTCGCCGAAAACGGAGAAGGAAATGCGGTTCGCGGCAAAGAGTGCCGTGCCGTTTCTCACCGTCGGATTGAGCAAGGATGAGATCGGGCACGCGATCGGCTCACAAAAGCCGGTCGGCGTGGTCGCCACTGAAGACAAGGGGTTTGCCGCCGCGCTGCCCGGCGCCGCCGCCCCCAACGAGGAGGATGCCATATGAGTGCTACTAAATACGCGGTCAGGGATGTGGCCAAGGATCTGGGACTGAACAGCAAGGACGTCATTGCCCTGCTGGCCGATTATTCGGACGTGCCCAAAAAATCCGTCACCTCCCTCACCGATGACGAACTGAACATCGTGTTCGAATACTATACCCAGAAGACGGCCGTGACGGATCTGAACGCCTATTTTGCCGCCGCCGAGAAGCGCCGCGCCAAGAGCGCCGCCGCCGAAAAGGCTGCCGCCGAAAAAGCCGCTGCCGAGAAGGCTGCTGCCGAGAAGGCTGCCGCCGAGAAAGCTGCCGCCGAGAAGGCCGCCGCCGAGAAGGCCGCCGCCGAGAAGGCCGCCGCCGAGAAGGCCGCCGCCGAGAAGGCCGCCGCCAAGCCCGAAAAGAAGGCGGCACCGAAGACCGAAAAAGCCGAGAAGGCCGAAAAACCGGCCGCGGAGAAGAAGCCGGCCACGCCGCCGGTGGTCATCCCGCCGCAGCAGCCCAAGAAGAAAAAGCCGGCCGGCGAATCCCAGCCGATACAGCGCGGGCCGGTGGAGCGCCGCACGGTGGACACCCGTGCGCCCGGCCAGATCAACGTGAACAAATACGACGAGAAATACGACGTCATGGCGCAGTCCTCCAACCGCGTGCGCGGTGAGGGCGTGGCGGCCAAGCAGAAGATCAACCAGAAATCGCAGCAGTACCGCAAGCCGCAGCGCCGCCGCGAGACCGAGGCCGAGCGTATGCGCCGCATCCAGCTCGAGCGGCAGAAGAAGCCGGTCGTGGCGCAGGTGGGCGAGACCATCACGGTGGGCGAATTCGCCTCCCGCCTGAAGGTCACCTCCTCCGAGGTCATCAAGAAACTGATGCTGATGGGCGTCATGGCCTCCGTCAACGAGGAGATCGACTTCGACACCGCCTATCTGGTGGCGGAGGAACTGGGTGCCCGCGTGGAGCGCGAGGTGGTGGTCACCATCGAAGAGCGCATCATCGACGACAGCGTGGACACCGACGAAAACCTGCAGCCCCGCGATCCGGTCGTGGTGGTCATGGGTCACGTCGACCACGGCAAGACCTCCATCCTCGACGCCATCCGCAAGACGAACGTCACCGCCGGCGAGGCGGGCGGCATCACCCAGCACATCGGTGCCTACCGTGTGAACATCAACGGCAACTGGCTCACCTTCCTCGACACGCCCGGCCACGCGGCTTTCACCTCCATGCGTGCCCGCGGCGCGCAGGCGACCGATATCGCCATTCTGGTCGTGGCGGCGGACGACGGCATCATGCCGCAGACCATCGAGGCGATCCACCACGCCAAGGCGGCGGGGATCGACATCGTGGTGGCCATCAACAAAATGGATAAACCCACCGCCAATCCCGACCGCGTGCTGCAGCAGCTCACCGAATACGAACTGGTGCCCGAGGAGTGGGGCGGCGACGTGATCTGCGTGCCGGTCTCCGCCGTGACCGGCATGGGGCTGGATAAGCTGCTCGAATCGGTGCAGCTCGTGGCCGAAATGAAAGAACTGCGCGCCAATCCCGACCGCGCCGCCAAGGGCGTCGTGATCGAGGCGCGTCTGGACAAGGGACGCGGCCCCATCGCCACCGTGCTGGTGCAGAACGGCACCCTGCACGCGGGCGATATCCTGGTCGCCGGCACCTCCGTGGGCCGTGTGCGCGGTATGACCAATGAGCGCGGCGAAAAGGTGGAGGCGGCCGGCCCCTCCGTGCCGGTGGAGATCATGGGCCTCGACGCGGTGCCCACCGCGGGCGATGTGTTCAACGCCGTCACCGACGAGCGTCTGGCACGCGAGCTGGTGGAGCAGCGCCGTGACGCCGCCAAGGAAGAACAGTTCAGCCGGTATCAGAAGGTCACCCTCGACAACCTGTTCGATCAGATGCAGGAGGGTGAGATGAAGGAACTGAACATCATCGTGAAGGCCGACGTACAGGGCTCGGTCGAAGCGGTGCGGCAGTCGCTGGAGAAGCTCTCCAACGAGGAAGTGCGCGTCAACATCATCCACGGGGCCGTGGGCGCCGTGAGCGAAAACGACGTCACGCTGGCCGATGCCTCCAACGCCATCATCGTGGGCTTCAACGTGCGTCCCGAGCCGCTGGCCATCACCGCGGCCGAAAACGCCAGCGTGGATATGCGTATGTACCGCGTCATCTACGACTGCATCGAAGAGATCGAATCCGCCATGAAGGGTATGCTCGCGCCCAAGACGCGTGAGGTGCTGCACGGCAGCGCCGAGGTGCGTCAGGTCTACAAGATCTCGGGTGTGGGCACCGTGGCCGGCTGCTATGTCACCCACGGCAAGGTCTACCGCAACGACCTGCTGCGCGTGGTGCGCGAGGGCATCATCATCGCGGACGACAAGATGATCTCCTTAAAGCGCTTCAAGGACGACCAGCGCGAGGTGGCCGAGGGCTACGAGTGCGGTATCGGTCTGGAGAAGTTCAACGATATCAAAGAGGGCGACGTGTTCGAGACTTATATCATCGAGGAATACCGCGACTGACGCCGCACCTGCCTGCCGCCTTGCAAAAGGCGGCAGGACACTTATGATCGTGTATATACAGAAAGGATGATCCGTTTATGGCAAGTTACCGTTCGGATCGCAACAGCGAGGATATCCGCCGCGAGTTGACCGCCATCCTGCGCACGGTGAAGGACCCGCGCGTGACCGGGCTGGTCAGCATCGTGCGGGTGGAGGTCGCGGGAGATATGGGCAGTGCCCGCGTGTATGTGAGTTCGATGGACGGCCTGGAGGGCGCGCGTCAGGCGGTGAAGGGGCTCACCTCTGCCGCCGGGTATATGCGGCGCGAGCTGGGTCGTGCCCTGCGGCTGCGCAATGTGCCGGAGCTGCGGTTCGTGGCCGATGACTCCATCGAGCACAGCGCCGACATCGCCCGCCTGCTCAACGACCTGAAAGAGGAGCGCGCATCCCGCGGGGAGTCGGAATCATGAGCCGCCCCGTCACAGAACGGGAGGCGGCCGCCCTGCTCAAAGAGGCGGACGATATCCTCATTCTGATGCATCAGTACCCCGACGGGGACACCATCGGCTGCGGCTACGCGCTGGCGCTGGCGCTGCAGTCGCTGGGCAAGCGGGTGCGCCCGCTGTGCTGCGACGCGATCCCCGAAAAATACGCCTATATCACCGACGGCACCGATTTCCCCGCATTCACGCCGCAGTTCATCTGCGCCGTGGATGTGGCCGACCCGAAGCTGCTCGGCTCACTCGACGAGTTGGGGCGGCAGGCCGACCTGTGCATCGACCACCACGGCACCAACGTGCAGTATGCCAAAGCGCTGCTGCTGGACGCCTCCTGCGGGGCGGCCGCCATGGTGATGCACCGGGTGCTGCGGGAACTGGGTGTGCCGCTCGATGAGCGGCTGGCCGCCTGCCTGTACACCGGCCTTGCCACCGACACCGGCTGCTTCAAATACGCCAACACCACCCCCGCCGCCCACCGGCTCGCCGCCGAACTGATGGAGCAGGGGATCCCGTTCGCCCGCATCAACGAGGCGATGTTCGACCGCCGCTCCCGCGCCCGCATGGAACTGGAACGGCTGGCGCTGGCCGATCTGCGGTATGCCTTCGGCGGCCGCTGCGCGGTGATGACCGTCACCAACGAGATGGTCAAAGCCGCCGGCGCAACGGAGGACGACATGGAGGGGCTCGCCCCCATCCCCCGCCAGATCGAGGGCGTGTGGGTGGGCGCCACCCTGCGCGAAAAGGCGGACGGCAGCTTCAAGGTGAGTTTGCGCACCGGCGAAAAGGCCAACGCGGCCGCCATTGCCGCCCTGCTCGGCGGCGGCGGACACGCGGGGGCCGCCGGCTGCACCGTCCCGGCCCCGCGAAAAGCGGCAGAGGCCGCCGTGCTGGACGCGGTGGCCGCCGCGATACCGGATATTTCAAAATAAACACATCAACCGAGAGGAGGTCTTTTCGATGAGCGTCAGCGGCATTCTGTGCCTGGACAAGCCACCGGAGATGACCTCCTTTTCCTGCTGCGCCGTCATGCGGCGGCTGTTCGGCACCAAAAAGGTGGGACACGCCGGCACGCTGGATCCCATGGCCACCGGTGTACTGCCCATTCTGGTGGGCGGTGCCACCCGCGCACTGGATTTTCTGCCCGACCACACCAAGCGCTACACCGCCGCCCTGCGTTTCGGCGCGGTGAGCGACACACTGGACGTGTGGGGAAAGGTGACCCCCGTCGCCGCCCCGCTGCCCACCCGCGCCGCGGCCGAAGAGGCGCTGGCGGCCTTTCGCGGGGAGATTTGGCAGGTGCCGCCGATGATGTCTGCTCTCAAAAAGGACGGCGTGCGGCTCTACGATCTGGCGCGGCAGGGGGTGGAGGTAGCGCGTGAGGCGCGCCCCGTGACCGTCCACGCGCTGGAACTGCTGGACTTTGACGAAGCCGCCGGCACCGCCGTGATCGACGTCACCTGCTCAAAAGGCACCTACATCCGCACCCTGTGCGACGACTGGGGACGGGCGCTGGGCTGCGGCGCGGTCATGACCGGCCTGCGCCGCAGTGCGGCGGCGGGCTTCACCTTGGAAAACGCCGTCACGTTGGAGGAGGCGCGCGCGCTGGCCGAGCGCGGCGAACTGGCAGCCCGTCTGCTGCCCGTACATCAGGCGCTCGCCTGCTACCCGGTGCTGACCGTCAGCGCCGCACAGGCGGTGCGATTCCAAAACGGCGGGGCGCTGTCCCTCACCCGGCTTTCCGCCGTGCCGCAGGGGCTTTGCCGCGTGACGGCGCCGGACGGGCGCTTTTTGGGGCTCGGCCGTCCCGAGGGGGCGGACCTTGCCGTGGCGCGACTTTTCCCCGAATGTGAGGCTATCGTATGATCCGATCTGTTTTTCCCTTTGACAATACACCGGGGCCGGTGCCCCGCGCGGTGGCGCTCGGCTTTTTCGACGGCGTGCATCTGGGGCACCGGGCGGTGATCCATGCGCTGCTGGCGGCCACGCCGTTTTCGGGGCTGTGCCCCACCGTGTTCACCTTTGATACCCTGCCCAAGCTGGCAGACGGCCTCCTGCTCCCCCGTGAACAGACGAACGACCGGCTCGCCCGCATGGGGGTGGAGGAATGCATCACCGCCGATTTCGCCGCGCTGTGCGATCTGTCGCCTGAGGCGTTCGTGAAAGAGGTGCTGCGCGGCGCCCTGCACGCCGAAGTGGTGGCCTGCGGCGAAAACTTCCGTTTCGGCAAAAACGCCGCCGGCGACGCCGCGGCGCTGGCCGCACTGGGCGAGGCCTGCGGCATCCGGGTGCTGGTCGTCCCCACCGTGCTGACCGACGGCGAGCCGATCAGCTCCAGCCGTATCCGCCGCGCCGTGAAGCAGGGGGACATGGCCACCGCCGGCCGCCTGCTCGGCGCCCCCTACACCCTCACCGCGCCGGTCGAGGCGGGACGGCATCTGGGGCGCACACTGGGCACCCCCACCATCAATCAGCCGCTGCCGGCGGACTGCGTACTGCCCACCTTCGGAGTCTATGCCTCGGCGGTGGTAGTAAACGGCCGGGTGACCTGCGGTGTCACCAACATCGGTATGAAGCCCACCGTGGGCGGTACACAGCCGCTGGCCGAAACGTGGATCCCGGACTTTGCGGGCGACCTGTACGGACAGACGGTGCCGGTGACACCGGTGAAATTCCTGCGGCCGGAGCAGTGCTTCGATTCCCTTGAGGCGCTGGGCGAGCAGATCCGCCGGGACGGCGAAGCCGCCCGCCGGCTCTTTGACGAGCCGCAGGGGCGCCGGGCGATCCTCTTTGATTTTGACGACACCCTGCAAAACCGGCAGGAGGCGTTCCTGCGGTTTTCCCGCCGGTTTTTGCGCCATCATCTGCCGCAGTGGACAGAGGACGAGGTGGCACGCGGTGCACAGAAAATGTACGAACTCAACCGCGGCGGCAACGTGGAGTATATGCAGTTTTTCGCACAACTGCGACAGGAGATCCCCGCGCTGGCTCATCTCGACATCGAGCAGATGAGCCGCGAGACCTTCGGCCTTTTCCCGCTCGAGACCACCCTGCTGCCGGATGTGCCGCAGGCATTGGCCGAACTGCGAAAAATGGGCTACCGGCTGGGCATCGTCACCAACGGCCGCGGCTATATGCAGAACCGCAAGCTGGATGCGAGCGGCCTGCGCCCGCTGTTCGATGTGGTGCTGGTGAGCGGCGACCTGGGCGCCCACAAGCCCGACCCGGAGATCTTTTGCCGGGCGGCCGCTTTTCTGGGGCTTCCTCCCGCCGACTGCGTCTTTGTGGGGGACAACCCGGTGAACGATATCGCGGGCGGGCTGTCCGCCGGGATGGAGCCCGTGTTCATCC
>JAZRVU010000093.1:0-5410 GCA_045599305.1 Acutalibacteraceae bacterium
TATGCGGCTGTAGTTCATCGGTAGAATAGAAGCTTCCCAAGCTTCGGAGGTGGGTTCGACTCCCATCAGCCGCTCCAAAAAAGAGCCTGTCCCTCATGGGGCAGGCTCTTTTTGCGCGATGGGAGGAGAACCCACCCGGAAAGTTTTTTCGGAGAGAACAGAGAGATGCGAAAACAGTGCCGACAAAAAACTTTCCCGAGATGGCCGCAGCCATCTCGCTTCGACTCCCATCAGCCGCTCCAAAAAAGAGCCTGTCCCTCATGGGGCAGGCTCTTTTTGCGCGATGGGAGGAGAGCCCACCCGGAAAGTTTTTTCGGAGAGAACAAAGAGATGCGAAGGCAGTGCTCCCGACAGGACTTCCTTCTCACGAACGAAGGCCCCACCGGGGCCTTCTCCCACACCTTCGGTTCTGTGCGCCTCACGTGTGGAGTTCGTTTCAAGTCCTGTCTTTGGGTCGCACCAACAAAAGAGGACAGCCACAGGCTGTCCTCTTTTGTTGGTGCTCCCGACAGGACTTGAACCTGCACGCTTGCGCAATGGATCCTAAATCCATCGTGTCTGCCAATTCCACCACGGGAGCATATTATGTCGCTATCTTATCACAAATCGGTCAATTTGGCAAGAGGCGTTCACTTTTTTTCGGTATTTTCTGTAAGCCGTACTATTGCGGATCGGAACAGGATATGCTATACTAATACTGCTTTACCATGTGAAAGGGAGGAAGAAGATGGGCACATTCGTATGGATCTGGCGCACCGTGCGGGATTTTCTGGCGCGCAACCAGGCCAATGCGGTGGAAGCGTATTCGGCGCAGGCCTCGCTGTTTGTGATCATTTCCTTTTTCCCATTTGCCATCATCGGTTTGGCGCTGCTGCCGCATCTGCCGCTTACGCAGGCGCAGATCACCGGCGTGTTTGCCGAGATCGTGCCGGAGGCGATCGCCTCATTTGCCCGCAGTGTGGTCGATGATCTGTATGCCGGCTCCTCCGTCTCGCTGATCTCCATCACCGTGGTACTGGCGCTGTGGTCGTCGTCTAAAGGGTCGATCGCCCTCATGCGCGGACTGGACCGTATCTACGGTGTCCGCCGCACCCGCGGCTACCTGTTCGTGCGGCTGATGGCTTCTCTTTATGTGCTGATCTTCTTCGTGCTGCTCATCATGCTGTTGGCGTTTCTGGGCTTCGGCGGCATCATTTTCAACTGGCTTTCGCAATGGATCCCGGTGCTGAAGACCAGCGTGTTCGTGAAAGGCAGTCTGCAGGTGCTCGTGTCGATGGCGGTGCTGTTTGTGGTGTTTTTGCTGATGTATGTTACCATTCCGCAGCACCGCACCAATCTGCTGCGCGAAATGCCGGGTGCCTTGGTGGCGGCCGGCGGCTGGGTGGGGTTTTCCTCCCTCTATTCGCTCTATCTTGATAACATCGGCGGCTTTTCGGTCTATTACGGCAGTTTGTCGCTGGTCGTGTTTTCACTTCTGTGGCTGTATTTTTGCATGTATATCTTCTTTGTCGGGGCAGAGGTCAATGTGTGGATCCGTGAAAACTGGCCTTCCCACAAGAAAGGCATGCAGTTGAAAAAGGAAAAGGATGTGTCCAAATGAACCGTGTAAAAAGCTTGCTTCACCGCTATTTCATCGACGCAATGGGGGCTATGGCACTCGGCCTGTTCGCCTCGCTGCTGATCGGCACCATTTTCAAGGCGCTGGGGATGATCCCCGGGCTGACGGTTTTGGCCACCATCGGCGGCTATGCACAGGCCATGGCCGGTGCCGCCATGGGCATCGCCATCGCCTATTCGCTCAAATGTGACCCGCTGGTCATCTTTTCGGCGGCAGCCGTGGGCTACGCCGCCAATCTGCTCGGCGGTGCCGGCGGGCCGCTGGCCACCTTCTTCCTCGTGATCGCGGCGGTCGAGGTGGGCTCACTCGTTTCCAAAAAGACCAAGGTGGACATTCTGGTCACGCCGTTCGTCACCATCCTTGTCGGCGGCCTGCTCTCAGTGTGGGTCGCGCCGCTCATCGGGACGCTGGTGGGCTACATAAGCACCTTCATCGGTTGGGCGGCACTGCAGGCGCCCTTTGTCACCGGCATCATCACCTCGGTGGTCATCGGCATGGTGCTCACGCTGCCCATCAGCAGTGCGGCCATTTGCGCCGGACTGGTGCTCACCGGCAGTGCGGCGGCCGCCGGCTCCTCCGAGGGACTGGCCATTGCGGGCGGCGCGGCGGTGGCCGGCTGCTGTGCGCAGATGATCGGCTTCGCCGTTATCAGTTACCGTGAAAACAAGGTGGGCGGTCTGGTGTCGCAGGGGCTGGGTACCAGCATGCTGCAGATGCCCAATATCGTGCGCAAGCCGCAGATCTGGATCGCGCCCACGCTGGCCTCGGCCGTTACCGGCCCGCTGGCCACCTGCGTGTTCCATATGCGTATGTACGGTGCCGCCATCAATTCCGGCATGGGCACCTGCGGTCTGCTCGGGCCGGTGGGGGTCGTGCTCGGTTGGTTCGGAGCGGAAAACGGCTATCCCGGCACGGTCGGTGCCATGGACTGGATCGGCCTGGCGCTGATCTGCTTCGTGCTGCCGGCGGTGCTGTCGTTCCTGTTCAATGAGATCCTGCGCAAGATCGGCTGGGTGAAGACCGGCGATATGGCGCTGGAGCAGTAAGGAGAAGAAAATATGATATTGGATGTATCACAGATTGCCTCTGTCACACAGGGAGCGGCGTACGTGGAGGACGTGGCAGACGGTGTGCATTTTCACCGTTTCACTGCCGAGCAGGAAGCGCTCTACTGCGACATGAAACCGGATTTTCATATCAAGATTGTTTCCACCGCCGGTGTGCGGCTGGAATTCGTGACCGACAGCCCCTCGCTCTTTTTTGAGGTGCAGTATACCTTTGCCACCACCCGCGGCTACGGCCTGTGCGAGGTGTTCGTGAACGGCGAAAAGATCGGGCATGTGGGCAACGCGGTCGACGAGGGACGCCCGCTGCTGGAGGACGGCCAATTCGGCTCGGCGGCGGATTTTCCCTTCTGCCGGTACCGTCCCGGTGTGTTTTCGGGCACATTTGCGCTCGGCCCCGGCGAAAAGACCGTGCGCATCGAATTTCCGTGGTCGGTGATCGCGGTGCTGCGACAGCTGCAGTTGGCGGACGGCGCCGCTTTGCGGCCGGTGAAGCCGGCACGGCGTATGCTGATCTTCGGCGATTCCATCACCCACGGCTATGACGCACTGCATCCCTCGCAGTCCTACGCTGTGCGGCTGACCCGCGCACTGGGGGCCGAAGCCCGCAACAAGGCGATCGGCAGCGAATACTTCTTCCCGGAACTGGCCGCTATGAAAGAGGACTTTACGCCCGATCTCATCACGGTCGCCTATGGCACCAACGATTGGAACGCCTTTGACCGTGAGAAATATGCCGACCAATGCCGCCGCTTTTTCCAAAACCTCACCGCCGCCTATCCCGGCGTGCCGGTGTGGGCCGTTACCCCCATCTGGCGGTATGACTGGCAGGAGGCCACGGCGTTCGGGCCGTTCCGTGAGACGGATGCCGTCATCCGCGAGCAGACGGCCGATCTGCCCACCGTTACCGTGCTGGATGGCTTCGGCTTCGTTCCGGGCGACCCGTCGTTCTTCGGCGACGGGCAGGTGCATCCCAACGACAAAGGCTTTTGCGAGTATTTCACTCATTTTTTGAAAGGCATGACAGAATAATACACAAAGCCCCTTATGACGAACGTCATAAGGGGCTTCGCATTTTACCGATTCAGGCAAAGGTGACCAGTTCCTCGCTGCTTTTGCGGATGCCGTGTCGCTCGGAGGGGCGGCCGTCCTCGGCGGCGTAGCCCATGACGAGCATGGCCACCGGTTCGGTGTCATCCGGCAGCGAAAACTGCGTGCGGGTGGCGGCGGGGTCAAAATTCATGACCCATGTCGAGCCGATCCCGCAATCGGCGGCCTCCAGCATCATGTGGGTGGTCACGATGGCCGCGTCGATATCGCTGCTGCGCTTGCCATCGAATGACCGCTGCCAGCAGGCCGTGCGGTCGCAGCAGATGATAAAGGCGAGCGGTGCGTGAAAATGGCAGGGCGTGCATTCCCGCAGACGCGCCAGCCCCTCCGGGCTGCGCACGGCGATGATCTTCTGCGGCTGCTTGTTGCAGGCGGTGGGAGCCACGCGTCCCGCCTCCAGTATGCGGTCGATGTCCGCCTGCGGGATTGGGTCGGGGGTGAAACTGCGCACCGAATAGCGCGCCTTGGCCAGATCGAGAAAATCCATATCTATCGTCTCCTTTGTTTTAAAGCGGTAACCACCAATATCCCAACAGACCGGCGAATATCCCCACGGCGGCGCCGGTCAGCACATCGGTGGGGAAGTGCACCCCGCCGAGCACGCGGGTGAGGCACAGCAGCACCCCCAGCACCGAAAGCGCCGCGCCCGCCGGCGGGCAGAGCACCCAGCCCGTCATGGCGATCATCCACACCGAAAACGCGTGGCGGCTGGGGAAGGAGCGGCCGGATGACTCCCGCCGGATCAGCGGCCGGATGGCCAACTGCTCATACGGGCGCTTGCGGTCGACGAGCACCCGCAGCAGCGAGACGATCACCAGCCACGAGGCCGGCACCCAGATCTGCAGCCACGGCCAGCGGCCGGTCTGCCACCGGGCAAAAAGAAGCAGTGCCGGGTAGGCGGCAAACACCAGCGCCGTCATCAGTCGGTCGGCTGTCGGGATCAGCCCTTCCCGCCTGCCGCGAAAGGGAGTTGTCCACCGTTCGTATTGTGCGGTCGTCATATCCGTCACCCCACTTTCCGAAAATACTATACCACAAAACCAAAGGCGGCAGCCTTTGTGAGCGGCAAAGCCGCTTGCCGTGCCGCAGCACGGCGGTTTGATGGTAAAATGTTCTCAAACAAAAACGCAGTTTTCAAATGCCGCAGGCATTTCGGCGGCGTTCCACCGCCGCCGGTTTGGGGTTATTATACCATATTCTGCCCGCCTGCGCAACGCTTTTTGCGGGAATAGAAAATTTTTGCATTTTTTAGGCAAAAACCACCGACTTCCCTATTGCTTTTTGCGCGCAAATGCAGTATACTAAATTTGATTTGGGCTTTTGCTCATGATACATCATTCATCTATTTTTTTGAGGAGGATATGCAGTTATGGAAACCTATGGTATCGAAAAACTCGGCATTGTGGGGGCAAAGGCCGTCTGGCGCAATCTCACCCCCGCTCAGCTGACCGAAAAGGCGCTGGCACGCGGTGAGGGCACGCTCTCCAACACCGGCGCGCTGGTGGTCGTCACCGGCAAATACACCGGCCGCAGCGCCAACGATAAATTCATCGTGGACACCCCCGCGGTGCACGATGAGATTGCCTGGGGCAAGGTCAACCGTCCCATCGACGAGGCA
>JAZRVU010000094.1:0-4257 GCA_045599305.1 Acutalibacteraceae bacterium
GCCGTTTTTTGACAAAGAGAAGACCTTTCGCACGAGGGGAATCTCCGAAATCATTGTCCCCGGCCATGCGGGGCACAGCCGAGGACAATAAAATCAGTATTTGGTGAGATGACCGGCGGTGCGCAGGGCGGGGTAGCCCCACTGGCGCAGCACCTCATAGACACCCACCGCCACCGTATTGGAAAGGTTCAGCGAGCGGGCGGCATCGTTGTCGATCATGGGCAGGCGCACACAGGCGTCCGGATGCTCATGCAGCAGTTCCTCCGGCAGACCGGCGGTCTCCTTGCCGAAGACCAGATAGGCGCCGTCGGGGTACTGCATATCCGAATGGATGTGGGTGCCCTTGGTGGTGAAATAGAAAAACGGGCCGGGATTTTTTAAAAAGAAATCCGCGAGGTCTTTATAATAGGTGATATCCAGCAGGTGCCAGTAGTCCAGCCCGGCGCGCTTGAGCTTGCGGTCGTCGATGCGAAAGCCCAGCGGCTCCACCAGATGCAGCCGTGCGCCGGTGGCGGCACAGGTGCGGGCGATATTGCCGGTGTTCTGCGGGATCTCCGGCTCCACCAGCACGATATTCAGGGTCGGCATGGCTCACACCCGGCTGACCAGCAGCTGCGCCTTGCCGCTCACCGCGGCGGTGAGGGAGGCGGGCAGGAAGACGGAGGCCCCCTTGGTCAGCGTCAGCGTATCCTCGCCGCAGGTGAGGGTGGCTTCGCCGTCCAGGCAGAGCAGTGAGGTGAAGGTATCGTCACGGCCGAAGGCGGCGGTGCCGTCCACGTTCACCAGCTCGGCGGTGAAGAGGTCGCACGCGGCGAGCGGGCGCAGAGTGCCGCCCTCGACCGCCTGCACCTCGCCCACATCGCCGTAGGGAACGGTGGGGGGCGTGGGCACGGTCACGTCCACGGCCTTGTCCACGTGCAGGGCGCGGGGTTTGCCGTCGGCGCCCAGACGGCCGTAGTCGGAGACACGGTAGGTGGTGTTGGAGTTCTGCTGCACCTCGGCGATGAGGATGCCCTTGCCGATGGCGTGCAGCGTACCGGCGGTGATGAAGAAGACGTCGCCCTTTTTCACGGGGACAAAGTTGCAGACCTCGGGCAGGGTGTCCGCTTCGATCTGTGCGCGCAGCTCCTCTTTGGTGAGGGTGCGGTTGAAGCCGTAGATCAGCCGGGCGCCCGGCTCGCAGTCCACCACATACCACATCTCGGTCTTGCCGAACTCGCCCTCCACCCGCAGGGCATATTCATTGTCCGGATGCACCTGCACCGACAGGCGATCCTTGGCGTCGATCAGTTTGATGAGCAGCGGGAAATAGGGGAAGGCCGCGGCCTTTGCGCCGATGGCGTCGTCGCCCCACTCTTTGAGCACCTCGGGCAGCGGCTTGCCCGCCATCGGGCCGTTGGCCACCACGGAGGAGCCGTCCTTGTGGCAGGAGAGCACCCACGCCTCGGCGGCGATGTCCTTATCCGTCTGATAACCGTATTCTGTCTTCAGACGGGTGCCGCCCCACAGATAGTCCTTCATCGGCGGGGTGAGCAGCAGGGGATAGTATTTCACATATCATCATCCTTTTCATATTTCTTTCCTTATTGTAACGCAAACCGACGGGTTTGGCAACCCGTAATTGCATATTTTTGCGGGCGCGGGTCACACTATTTCCGAAATCACACGAAAGGGGAGCGGAAAATGGGACGTGCCTTCTGCGGGTTTTTGAAAGGACTGATGGCCGGCGCCATGCTCGGCGCGGCGCTGGGCGGACTGGCGGTGACCTATCTGCGGCACAACCGGCGCGGGGTGAAGCGCAATGTGGGTCATGCGCTGCGTACGGTGGGCGATCTGGCCGACAGCGTGCTGCGAATGTTTTGAACGAAAAAAGCGGGCGTTTTCATGAAGAAACGCCCGCTTTTTGTTATTTTATGCTTAAAATATACGATTTGTAAACAATATGGAGGGTCAGGACACCTCGAAATCGAAGATGCGTGCCTGTTCACAGCCCCATGTCGAGAGGGGGATGAGGGAGACGGTCTTCACCTGCCAGTCCACCGGCAGGGTCACGAAGCGCTGATGTTGGTCGTGCTGCTCCACGGTGAAGGTCTCGCCGGCGGCGTTCTGTCCCACCACCCGGAAATCCCGTACCAGCGTGTGGGGCAGGAAGCATTCCGGCTCGCCCAGCGGCCAGCGGCAGGGCATATTGTGGTAGGGACGGTTCAGGTCGCTGTCGAACACGAGGCGGATCTGCCGCACGGGGGTGTCTTTCCCGAGATCGTAGGTGATCGCCTCGCCGGGGGAGACGGTGCAGAGGTTTTCCTCCCCGCGGTCGCGCCCGCTGCGCACGGCGGGGTGGGTGCAGGCGGCCGAAAGCGAGAGCGCCGGGACGGCGCGGTCGTGCCACGGCAGGAAGCAGTCGTCGGCCATCAGCGTCTGCTGCAGGGCGGCGATGTCGATGCGGCGGATATCCGTATCCGTCTGCACCGCCTGTGCCAGTGCGGTGCCCAGCGCCTGCCCCAGAATGGCGCAGGTGCCCATCACGCGGGAGGAACTGAGCGCCGCGTGGGTGACGCTGATGTTGCGCCCGGCAAAGGTGAGGTTTTCGATGTCGGCCGCGATCATGCAGCGCAGCGGCAGACCCCACGGCTGCGGGGCGGGGTGATAGATGGTGGGGTGACCGGCGGAATAATAGAAGCCCTCGGGGAAGTGGTCGTCCATCGTCCAGCCGGCGTAGGCCACCAGATCGTCGAAGCGTCCCTCGGCTTCCACGTCGTTCTGGGTGACGGTGTATGTCCCCACATAGCGGCGGCTTTCCCGCTTGCCGGGCAGAAAGCCGATCCACTCGAGCTCCCAGTTGTCGGCGCCGTGGTCACCGCGATTTTTCACATGATCCCACACGCCGTAGCAGATCTTCAGCAGTTCCTCGCGGCAGCGGTCGGTGTCGTGCAGACAGTCCCATTCGCCGCCCAGTTCGATCCACCAGAAATTATTGCTCAATTCGTGATCCTTGTAGGGCAGGTCGGCGTCGGTCGCATAGACGTTCGCCCATGCGGGCGGGAGGAAGGGCACGGGGTGATCGGTCTCGCGGATCTGGAACATACAACTCATGCCCATGGTCTTGCGGTCGGCCGTGTCCGGCGGGATGCGCTCGCCGAAATCGGCCTTGGACTCCCGCCCATAGCGATAGCGCGCGCCGGTAAGCGGGGCGAGGATCGAGTCGCCGGAGCAGTCGGCAAACCAGCGGGCGTGCACGGTGTGGAAGGTCTCGGCGTTGGACTGCCAGCCGGTGACGCTGACGATCCGGTTCCCGTCGGTCCCGGCGTCCAGCACGGAGGTGTTGAGCAGGGCGGTGATGCGCGGCTCATTCATCACCGCGCCGTAGAGCACGCCGTCCCACAGCGGGAACTTCATGCCGGGATTCCGGAAGTAGTTTTCGAGGGTGAGTTCTTCGAGAATGCCGGTCTCGCGGTTGTCGCGGCCGTGTGCGCCGCACACCCACATACGGATCTCGCCCGAGGCGTTGCCGCCGAAGACGGGGCGGTCGTGGATGAGCACCACGCGGATGCCGTGGCGCGCCGCCGCGATGGCGGTGCACATACCGGCGAGCCCGCCGCCCACCACGCAGAGATCGGTGTCATAACGCAGACGCTTCATGTGCTCTCACCCTTTCGGCCGGCCGAGCAGGGCCGGTAATTCGGCAATGGAACGGATCACGGGGACGGTGTCGTTTTCCGCCGAGCGGAAAAAGCCGCTGGCGAGGATGAACACGGGCTCCATCCCGGCGGACAGCCCGCCCGCGATATCGTTCACCGGGTTGTCCCCCACAAAGACGCAGTCGGCGGGAGGAAGCCCCAGAAAAGCGGCCGCCCGGCAAAAGATCTCCGGGTCGGGCTTGTGGACGCCCAGGTCGCCGCTCACCAGCACCACATCGAACAGCGGGCGCAGGCCGCTCGCATCCAGCTTGCGGTTCTGCATATAGCCGCGGCCGTTGGTGACGATGCCCAGCCGGTAGCCCATTTTCCGCAGGTTTTCCAGCGCCTGCGGCACATCCGGCAGCAGGGTGGTCTCGAACGGGAAGAGGCCGAAGGTCTCAAAACTGATCTGCTCATCATTCAGATGCGCCAGCTCGGGGAATGCCGCGCGCAGCTGAACGAAATACTGCGCATAGTCTATGTTGCCGCCGCGGTTGAGTTCGTACATTTTCTGTGCACCGCGTGCCACCTCGTCCTCTGTCCACTGCGGCAGATGATGGCGCAAAAACCGGCGGGAAAA
>JAZRVU010000095.1:0-7656 GCA_045599305.1 Acutalibacteraceae bacterium
CGAGCGCATCGGCCGGGTCGACATAGCTTTCCGCCACCAGTGCTCCGTAGGCCTCCATGATGGCGGAGAGCTCCTGCAATTTCGTGCGCAGAGTGCCCTGCGGCAAAACGGCCGCCACGTCCTCAAACTGACGCGGGGTGACGGCATACAGCTTGCACTCTGTCACCACATCCAGCACGGCGCGCACATAGTCCGCCCGCACCGCGTGACGGCGATAGAGGGTGAGTTGATCCTGCGCCTCGGCCAGCGCACGGCTCATGAGCAGGGTGCGGGTGACGTCATCCATCAGGCGGCCGGAAAAGCCGCCGCACTCCCGCGAGACCGCATCCGCCATGCGGGTGAAACTGAGCACCCGCACCGCCCCCGCCGCCGGCCCCAGAAGGCGCAACAGCGTACGCTCGCTTTCGAACGAGAACTGCTCCGGCACCACCAGCAGCAATCCCTGTTCGCCCGCTTTGGCACGGGTCACCAGTTCGTCGATCATCGCATGGGTCTTACCGCTGCCGGAACGGCCCATCACCAGCTGCAGCATCCGCCGCACCTCCTCGCTCAAATATATCTCAAATATATCTCAAATATACTTATCATATCACAAAACCAAAGGCGACAGCCTTTGAGAGCGGCAAAGCCGCTCGCCGTGCCGCAGCACGGCGTTTTGATGATACAATGTTCTCGAACGAAAACGGAGTTCTCAAATGCCGCAGGCATTTCGGCGGCGTTCCACCGCCGCCGGTTTGGGGTTATTATATCACGTTTT
This sequence comes from Acutalibacteraceae bacterium, assembly GCA_045599305.1. GTDB lineage: Bacteria > Bacillota > Clostridia > Oscillospirales > Acutalibacteraceae > SIG588. The sequence goes on from JAZRVU010000095.1 coordinate 758, forward strand.
CATGTCGGTTGCAATGCATATTTCCGGCAAATATGCGGAAAGATACCCCCACGGAGGGGATGCGTGTGGCGATCGAAGCGATCCGTACAGTGGTGATCTATGTGATGCTTGTCGCGGCCATGCGGGTGATGGGCAAGCGCCAGTTAAGTGACCTGCAGCCGGTGGAGCTGGTGGTCACGCTGCTGGTGGCCGACATGGCGGCGGTGGCGATGGAAAACACCGGCGTGCCGCTTGCCAGCGGCCTGATCCCCATTGCGGTGCTGGTCTCGCTGGAACTGCTGTTTTCGGGACTGATATTAAAATGGCCGGCCGCGGCGCGGCTGGTGGGCGGCCGCCCCATCGTGCTCATACGCGACGGGGTGCTGGATCAGCGCGCCATGAAAAAGCTGCGGCTTTCGGTGGAGGACGTGACCGGTGCCCTGCGGCAGCAGGGAGTGTTTGACCCCGAGACGGTGCAATGTGCCGTGGTGGAAACGGGCGGCACCATCAGCCTGTGTCTGAAGCCGGGTGACCGTCCCGCCACCGCCGCCGATGTGGGTGCCGCCCCCGCGGACACGGGGGTGCCGTTCGTGGTGGTGAGTGACGGGAAGATCTCCCATTGGGGACTGCAGATGGCAGGGCAGGATGAGGACTGGCTGCACCGCACGCTGCAGCAGGCCGGCTGTGCCGCCGCCGACATCTTCCTGCTCACCGCCGACAAAACCGGCAAGACCTACCTCATCCGCAAGGAGGAAAAGGGATGAAGCGTCTGTTGATCGCCGCTGTGCTGCTGGCGCTGACCGCCGGCCTGTGCGTGTGGAGTCAGTGTGCGCTGAATGACCGCACCGACCGCCTGCTGCACCGTCTGGACGAAGTGGAGCAGGACGGCCGTCTGGCGGCCGATTTCGCCGCCGGTTTTGCCGATGAAGTCCGCCCGCTGCACCTGTTCCTGCCGCACGATGCGGTGGACGCGGCGGCGGAGAGCGCCGCACTGCTCCCCACGCTGTGGGAGCATGACCCGCCCGCCTTTGCGGCGGAGGTGACCCGCTGCCGCGAGCGGCTTTTGAGCCTGCGGGAAAGCGAATGGCTCACACCGGAAAATCTGTTGTGATAAGAAAACGGAGCGCTCAATACAGCGCTCCGTTTATTCATGTAAATTCCGCGTCCTTAGGGGCGCCCTGCCACATGATGAGCAGTGCGCCCTCATCCACCCGCACGGCGGCAGAGCCGCCCTCAAAACGGTTGCTGACCCCCAGAGGGAAATCCGGCTGCAGGGTGCCGTTTTTAAGCGGATAGTGCAGGCCGGTCAGGGTAACGCCCGCGGCCGGGCCGCCCACGGCAAAGACCGAGAGCCCGCCGCTCATCCCGGCACGAAAACGCACCTCGCCCTCCCGGATGACGGTGAAGCACTCCCCCTCGCCGCACAGCACACCGTGGGCGCCGCGGGCGGCGAGCCACAAAAGTGCCTGCAGATTGGCCAGCGTGTGGTCGGTGCGCCCGCCGGTGCCGCCCAGAATGCAAAACGACCGCCACCCGCGCGCAAACCCCAGTTTCAGCGCCAGCATGACGTCGGTATCGTCCTTTTCCGCGGGAAAGGTCTGCACATGGGCGCCCTGCGGCGGGTCGGCGAGAGAGTCAAAATCGCCGAGCACCATGTCTGGTGTGATGCCGGCGGCGCGCAGATGCGCCAGTCCGCCGTCCGCCGCGATGACGAAATCATCCGGCCCCGGCGTGAACGGCCGGCAATATGCCGCCGCGCCCACCACGAAGCAAGTGGCCATCCGTCTCTCCCCCCTCCGATTTTTTATCAGTATATACCGATCGCGGCGAAAAAGCAAGCGATCGCCCGCTTTTTTGGCAAAAACGGTTGACAAATGAAAATCTTCCGCTATAATATTGAGAGTAATTCTCATTTTTTGAAAAAGGGGGGCGTGGTGGATGCCGAAGACCTATCATACCGACGGCCGGCGGCTGCTGCTGGACTTTTTGCGTGCCAACGCCGACCGCCCCTGCACCATTGACGAGATCGCGGTCGCTCTGCCGCCAAAGGAGGCGCCCGGCAAAAGCACGCTTTACCGCCTGATGACGGGACTGGTGACGGACGGCACCGTACGCCGGTTCGTGCGCGGGAACAGCCGCCAGTTCACCTATCAACTGCTGGACGGGGACGAATGCCACGCCCACCTGCACTTGAAATGCGTGGACTGCGGAAAAGTGGTCCATTTGAACCACGACGTTTCGGAATTCGTGGAGGCGTGTCTGCTCAGGCAAAACCACTTTTCCACCGATGAAAGCGCCACCATGCTGCTCGGGCGCTGCGAGGGCTGCGCCCACAAAAAGGAGAACATATGAGATTTTTGAAAAAGGCCGCGGCACTGCTGCTGGCCGCCGCGCTGGGTCTTGCGGCCGCCGGATGCGCCGTCCCTGCCGAAAAAAGCGACCGCCTGCAGGTGATCTGCACCGTATTCCCGTCCTATGACTTCGTGCGGCAGATCGCGGGCGACACGGCGGACGTGACGCTGCTGCTCTCCCCCGGGCAGGAATGTCACTCCTATGAGCCGACGCCCAAGGACATCCTGAAGATCCAAAGCTGCGACCTGTTCGTGGCGGTGGGCGGCGAATCGGAGACGTGGGTCACCGACATGGTGAAAACGGTGGGCGGCGGCGCTCCCGAAATACTCACCCTGATGGACTGCGTCGACTTAAAAAAAGAAGAACTCACCGAGGGCATGGAGGGCGATGCCGAGGAGGACGCCTATGACGAGCACGTCTGGACCGCCCCGCGCAACGCCGTGAAGATCGTGGACAAGCTGACCGAGGCTCTCTGCCGCCTGCAAAGCGAAAACGCCGCGGCCATCCGCACGGCGGCCGAGGCCTATAAGGACGACCTGCGGCTGCTGGACGAAGAATTTGTCGGTGCGGCGGCAGGTGCTGCCCGCCGCACGCTGATCTTTGCCGACCGCTTCCCCTTCCGCTATTTCGCGGACAGTTACGGGCTCGACTGCTACGCCCCCTTCCCCGGCTGTGCCGACGATGCCGAGCCGAGTGCCGCCACGGTGGCCTTTTTGATCGACAAGGCCAAGGCGGAAAGCGTGCCGGTGGTGCTGTACATCGAATTTTCCGACCAGAAGATCGCCGACACGCTCTGTGAGGCGACCGGTGCGGCGAAGCGTCAGTTCCACTCCTGCCACAATGTGACGGCGGACGAGCTGGCATCCGGCGCGACCTATCTGTCGCTGATGCGGCAGAATCTCACTGTTTTGAAGGAGGCGCTTGGCTGATGAGTCTGCTCACCTGCCGCGATGTATCGCTCGGCTATGACGGGCAAACGGTGCTCTCCGGGGTGAATTTCACCATCGAAGAGGGCGACTACCTCTGCATCGTGGGCGAAAACGGCTCCGGTAAAAGCACGCTGGTCAAGGGGCTGCTGGGCCTGAAAGCGCCGCTTTCCGGGCAGATCCTCACCGGGGACGGCCTGTGCCCGAACGAGATCGGCTATCTGCCGCAGCAAAGCGAATGGAAGCGGGATTTTCCCGCAAGTGTATCCGAGGTGGTGCTCTCCGGCTGTCTCAACCGGTTGGGGTGGCGTCCCTTTTATTCCCGCAACGACAAGGCCGAGGCCGTCTGCCACATGGAGATGCTGGATATCCTGCCGCTGAAGGATCACCCGTTCCACGCGCTTTCGGGCGGGCAGCAGCAGCGGGTACTGCTGGCACGGGCGCTGTGCGCCACCCGCAAAATGCTGCTGCTCGACGAGCCGACCGCGGGGCTTGACCCGCTGGTCACGGCGGAGCTTTACCGCGTGATCGCCCATCTCAACCGGGAGCACGGCATCACGGTGGTCATGGTGTCGCACGACCTGAAAGCCGTGGCGGAATATGCCACCACGGTACTGCATCTGGGACGCACCCAGTTGTTCTTCGGCAGCCGCGAGGACTATGCGCAAAGTGAGGCGGGGCACCGCTTTTTCGGGGGTGAGACAGATGTTTGACATGATCGGGCAGATGCTCTCCTACCCGTTTCTGGTGCGTGCGCTGGTCGTGGGACTGATGGTGTCCCTCTGTGCCGCGCTGCTGGGCATCAGTCTGGTGCTCAAGCGCTATTCCATGATCGGCGACGGTCTTTCCCATGTGGGCTTCGGCGCGCTGGCCATCGCCGCGGCACTGGGACTTGCCCCGCTCGCGGTGGCGATCCCGGTGGTGGTGCTGGCGGCGGTGTTGCTGCTGCGTCTGAACGAGACGGGCCGCATCAAGGGGGACGCGGCGATCGCGCTGATCTCCAGCGGTGCGCTGGCGGTGGGCGTACTGGTGGTGACGCTGGCCGGCGGCATGAACACCGATGTGAACAACTATATGTTCGGCAGTATCCTGGCGCTGAGTGACGCTGATGCCCGCCTGAGCATCCTGCTCTCGGCGGCGGTGCTGATATTGTATGTGCTGTTCTATAACCGCATTTTCGCCGTGACCTTCGACGAGACCTTTTCCCGCGCTACCGGCACCCGCGCCGGGCTTTACGACCTGCTGATCGCGGTACTCACCGCCGTCACGGTGGTGCTGGGCATGCGCATGATGGGCGCCCTGCTCATCTCCTCCCTCATCGTCTTCCCCGCCCTGTCGGCCATGCGGGTGTGCCGCACCTTCCGGGCGGTGGTGCTCACCGCCACGGCGGTCTCGGTGATCTGCTTCGTGTGCGGCATGGTCGCCTCTTTCGCGTGGGAGCTGCCCACCGGCGCCACCATCGTGGTGGTGAACATCGTCGCGTTCGCCCTGTGCAGTCTGTTCGGGAAACTGCGCCGCAGTTAATAACGCAACAAAAAGCCGCTTCGGCCGGGCAAGGCAGGAAATTTTCCCGTCTTGTCCGCCGAAGCGGCTTTTTCTATTTTTTTACGCAGGCAGGCACAGCACCAGCACGGCCACGGTGCCCACGGCGATGCCGAACCACTTTTTGGCACTCAACCGCTCCTTGAACACGATGATGGAGGCGAGCAGCGCCAGCGCCAGGCCGCCGCCGTTGACCACCGGGAAGAAGACGGCGCTGTCGATAACGCCGGAGAGATAGAGGTTGACCTTATTGCACACCGCCACGAACACACCGGAAAGGGCGGTGAGCAGCAGCACCGCCACGGTGAGATCGTGCTTCCACAGCTTCGGTGCCGGAGCGGCGGTCTGCTTGCGGATCATGGCCGCCCGCACCAGCGAAAACACCAGCGACATAGCAAAAGCCACGATCAAAAACGCATCCAGCTCGTCCTTGTATTCCGTGCTCTGGTGCCACTTCTGCATCACACCGATCGCGCCGGTGCAGAAGAAGGTCAGCATGGTGTACAGCAGCCACCGGCCGGAGGCCTTTTCGCCTTTTTTGGAAAAATCGACCGAGCAGATCACGCACACCACCATCAGCGCCACACCCACCAGACGGATGGGCGGCAGTGCCTCTCCCCAGATGATCGCGCCGGAAAGTGCCGGGATGATCATGGAGAGCGAGCCGATCACGGTGGTGTAGGAGAAGGGGCCGATACTGATGGCCTTCAGATTGAAGATCTGCTGCAGGGCGGTGATGATACCGAACGCGACGCCCAGCACCGCCGTAAAGGGCGAGACCGTCGGCAGGCCGCCGATCAGCAGCAGCGATATCACACAGACCGCCGACACGATCGCGTTATAGATATGGTACATCAAGTCCTTCTGCTCAAACCGCATTTCCAGGAACTTCTTGATGATACCGCCTGCCAGACCGGCCAGCATGGAGCCGGCCAACAACAAATATTCCATGATGATACCTCCAAAGTATTGACAGAATTCGCACAAAGTGATAGCATTGTATCAAATCATATCATGCATAAATAGACACTTTTAGGCAAAAAATAGGCGATTTTGTGCACGGAGGGCTCATGAACACCCAACCAAACTTATCAGAGGAACTTCCCGCCTTCAGGGCGACCCGCTTTCTGGCGGTGCACCGCAGTGCCCCGACCGACCCGGCCGACCCCACGACCGATACGGCGCACATCCACACCTGCTATGAGATCTATGTGAATGTGACAGGGCAGGTGTCCTTTCTGGTCAACCGCGACGTCTACCCCATCCACCCGGGGGACGCCGTCATTACCCGGCCGGGGGATCTGCACTACTGCATCCCGCACGAGCCCTGTCTGCACGAGCATTTCTGCGTGTGGCTCGACGCCGCCTGTGACCCGGACATACCGGCGTTTCTGGAAAAGCACGGGCTGTTCGGCATCTCGCATCCGGCCGCGGGCGGGCAGGACGCCCTGCTTGCCGCACTGCGCGATCTGTGCGAGGGGGGTGAAGCCCCCACTTTCCGCTTCTGGCAGGTGCTCCACCTGCTGGCGGCGGGGACAGAGGCACACGAGGACGCGGAACTGCCCGGCCTGCTGCGGGAGATCATCCGCTATATGGACCGGGAATACGCCGGTATCCAAAGTGTCCGGGAGGTGGCGGAGGCCTTTTTCATCAGCCAGTCCACCATTGACCGCCTGTTTAGGCGGTATGTGCACCTCACCCCGCACGACTTTTTGCAGAGCAAAAAACTGGCCTGCGCCGAGCAGCTGATACGCGGCGGCACGGCGGTGACCGAGGCGTGCTACGCCGCCGGGTTTGCCGACTGCTCCCGCTTCATCGCATTGTTTCGGAAAAAATACGGGCAAACGCCCCTGCAATACCGAAAAAGCCTATGAAAAAACCGCTTTCCCGACAATGCCACAAGTGGACAAGGATGTTTTTTGGTTTTGTACAGTAAAATCAGATATAAGAGATATTGACAAATCAGAATTTGTGGGTGATATGAAATGAGCAAATATGAACCGCTTTGGGATTGGATAAAAGAAAACGGTACAGATAGTTTCAAACTGACTTATGATGAGATAGAGAAAATTTTAAATTTCAAACTTGACCATTCATTTT
>JAZRVU010000096.1:0-30989 GCA_045599305.1 Acutalibacteraceae bacterium
CGCCCCATGGCGGTGCGCAGTGCTTCGTCTTGCATCAATTGCTCCAGCCGCCGGGCAAAGGCATCGGTATCGCCGTCCGCCACCAGGAACCCGTCCTCGCCGTCCCGGATGATGGCCCCCGGCCCCACCCGCACGTCAAAGGCGACCGGCGGCGTCTCGTTGCACATCGCCTCCAGCAGCACCAGCCCGAAGCATTCGGTGCGGGAGGTCATCGCCAGCACGCCCGCGCGGCGCACCGTGTCCACCGTCTCTTTGTAGGAGAGCATCCCCGTGAAGTGCACCGCATCGGCGATCCCGAGCGCTTCGGCCTGCGAGCGCAGGGCGGCTTCCTCGTCGCCGCCGCCCACCAGCGTCAGCGTCCAGTCGCCGCGGTCGGCTTTGGCCCATGCCTTTAGCAGGCGGTCGAATCCTTTTTCCGGATGCAGTCGCCCCACCGCGGCCACCGTGTGGGTCTTGTCCCCCTCGCCGACCACCTCGTCGGTGTAAAAATTCGGGATGGCCACACAGCGGGTGTGGGTGTTGCCCGGCGCCATGAAGCCGGCCACCTCGCGGCAGATGGAGGGCACCAGAAGCACACAGACGTCGATGTGCCCGTACCGCTTTTTGAAATCGGCCAGCAGTTTTTTATCGAATTCATGGTCGTGGTGCAGCTGGGCGATCTTCTTCACCCCCGGCCGCCCGTAGCGCGAAAGCCACACCGCGTGTTCGGTGCGGGAGGAGAGGATGGTGCCCTCGCGCACCTGCCGGATCGCGCGGATCATGGTCACCTTTTTGGCGATCAGCGTCCCCACGGCGTAAAAGCCCTCCCGCAGCACGGCGAGCGGGCGGCGTGCCGCCAGTGCCGCGCGGAATTCCCCGGGGTTGGGGTGCCGCCGGGTGAGATACCGGATCTCCACCCGTTCATCCAGCCGGTAGGCCGGCTCCCCCAGATCATAGGTACACAGCAGCACCACCCGGTGCCCCTGTTCACAGAACAGGTTGGCCAGTGCGGCGATCATCTTCTCCGCGCCGCCGTGGCGCAGGTGCAGTGCCGTCATATAGATCGTGTCCAAATCCTTTTCCCCCTCGCACTCGTTGCGACCATTGTATCACGGCGGGGAACGGTTGTCAAATCGGCGGCACTTTTTTTCATAAAAGTGTTAAAGCGCACTTGAAAAACAGAGAAAGCCGTGGTATATTATAATATACATGTCGTATTTTCAGGAAATGAGGTTTCAACTGTATGATCTATGTCGCGATCATGGGGCATGGTGTGGTCGGCTCCGGCGTGGCAGAGGTGCTGCGTAAGAATGCCGACACCATCGCCCATAAGGCGGGGGAGTCCATCGAAATCCGCCGCATTCTTGACCTGCGTGCCTTCCCCGACCTGCCCTATGCCGATCTGTTCACCACCGATTTTGAGGAGATCGTGAACGATCCCGAGATCCGTATCGTGGTGGAAACGATGGGCGGGCTCAAACCGGCCTATGATTTTGTGCGGCGCTGTCTGCTCGCGGGCAAAAGCGTCGTCACCTCCAATAAAGAACTGGTGGCCGCCAAGGGGGACGAACTGCTCGCCCTTGCCCGGGAACGCGGGCTCAACTTCCTGTTCGAAGCCAGCGTGGGCGGCGGCATCCCCATCCTGCGTCCGCTCGACCAGTGTCTGGCCGCCAACGAGGTGCACGAGATCGCGGGCATCCTCAACGGGACGACCAATTTCATGCTCACCCGCATGATCCGGGACGGCATGAGTTTTGACGAGGCGCTGGCGCTGGCGCAGCAGCTCGGCTATGCCGAGCGGGACCCCTCGGCCGATGTGGGCGGGCACGATACCTGCCGCAAGATCTGCATCCTCGCCTCGCTGGCCTTCGGCCGCCATGTCTATCCCGAGCAGGTGTACACCGAGGGCATCACCGCCGTCACGCTCGCGGACGTGCGCTGTGCCGCCGCGATGGGCGGCGTCATCAAGCTCATCGGCCGGGTGCTGCGATTGGAGGACGGCCGCCTGCAGGTGTCGGTCGCACCCATGGTGGTGCCGGGCGAGAGCCTGCTTTCGGATGTGAATGACGTGTTCAACGGTATCATGGTGCGCGGCGACGCCATCGGTGATGTGGTGTTTTACGGCCGCGGTGCGGGTAAGCTGCCCACCGCCAGCGCGGTGGTGGCCGATGTCATCGACGAGGTCAAGCACCTGAATGCCCGCAAATATCTGTTCTGGGAGCCGGGCAGTCCGGATCTGGTCGCCCCTCACGGGGAGGAGACGGGTCGCTCGCTCCTGCGTGTGCGGCAGGCCGACGAGGCGGCTGCGCGCGATTTGTTCGGTGATGTCACGCCGGTGGACGGTGCTCCCGACGGCGAATGGGCGTTCCTCACGCCCGTGCTGTCCGAGCAGGCCCTGTCCGACGCGATCGCCTCCGCCGGCCTGCAGGTGATCAGCCGCCTGCGCGTGGCGGAGTTGTAAGGAGGTTTTCGGTATGTTAGTAGTCCAGAAATTCGGCGGCAGTTCGGTGGCCAACGCCGAGCGCGTGTATAATGTCGCGCGTATCGTCACCGACACCTATAAAAAAGGCAATGACGTGGTGGTGGTCGTCTCCGCACAGGGGGACACCACCGATGATCTGATCGCCAAGGCGCAGGAGATCTCCAAGCGCCCCAGCAAGCGGGAAATGGATCAGCTGCTCGCCGCCGGTGAGCAGATCTCCATCGCGCTGCTGGCCATGGCGATCGAGGAGTTGGGCTGCCCGGCGGTGTCACTGCTCGGGTGGCAGGCGGGGTTCCGCACCAACACCACCTATTCCGCTGCCCGCATCAAGCGGGTGGAGACCGAGCGTATCCGCAGCGAGCTCGAGAAAAAGCGCATCGTGGTGGTGGCGGGCTTCCAGGGCATCAATCGGTATGACGATGTCACCACTTTCGGCCGCGGCGGCTCGGATACCAGCGCGGTGGCCATCGCCGCCTCCATGAAGGCGGATGTCTGCCAGATCTACACCGATGTCGAAGGCGTCTACACCGCCGACCCGCGCAAGGTGCCGAACACCCGCAAGCTCGACGAGATCACCTATGACGAGATGCTCGAGCTGGCCACACTGGGTGCGCAGGTGCTCAACAACCGCTCGGTGGAAATGGCGAAGAAGTACAACGTGGAGCTGGAGGTGCTCTCCAGCCTGAATCCGGTGCCCGGCACCAAAGTCAAGGAGGCTGTGAAAATGGAAAAAATGATGATCAGCAGTGTGGCCAAGGACAGCCACGTCGCCCGCGTCATGCTCGTGGGTATCCCGGACGAGCCGGGCATCGCGTTCAAGATCTTCTCCCGCGTGGCGCAGGCGCATATCAGCGTGGACATGATCCTGCAGTCGATCGGCCGCGACGGCACCAAGGATATCGCCTTCACCGTGCCGGAGGACTGCGGCGAAGCCGCCGTCAACGCCCTGCGCGATTACGCCGATCAGGTCGGCGCCAAGAGCCTTACCTACGATACCAACATCGCCAAGATCTCTATCGTCGGTGCCGGCATGGAGACCCACGAAGGGGTGGCTTCCCGGATGTTCGAGGCCATGAGCGAGGCGAATATCAACATGCAGATGATCTCCACCAGCGAGATCAAGGTCTCCGTGCTGATCGACGCCGCCGATGCCGACCGTGCGGTCATCGCGGTGCACAAGAAGTTCTTCGATGAAACGTGAAAAACGGCAAAAAAGGGCCGGAAAGCACGAGTTACAAAAAGCAGGCTGAAAATTTGGTCATTTTAACGAAAGGTATTCCAAAAATATCTTGAAAAAAGGGCTTGACGCGGCCGCGTTTTCCGTGTATAATGACACCATCCAATCTAAATCTTTATAAAAGGAGTAAGGTAAAATGAAAAAGATTTCTGCAATTGTCCTGGCTCTCGCCCTCGTTCTGATGGCGTGCGTTCCTTTCTGCGCCAGCGCAGCAAGCGACAAGATCAGCTTCGACACTCAGGCCACGAAGAATGATGACGGTTCCTACACCGTCGAGATCACCTATGATGCGTCCGCTCTGGAAGCTGAAGACTTCTATCTGATGGACGGCGGCTTCTTCTTCGAGTATGATCCCGCTGTGATGACCCTCAACGTGATCAAGAAGGTCAGCCCCGTGTCCGATCTGTCCGGTGCTATCATCAACGAAAAGTATGACGATCAGGAAGGCAAAGTGTTCCTGACCTTCGCCGGTGTTGATGGTGAAGATTCCGTCGGCGCTCTGATCAGCATGAACTTCACCCTGAAGGATGCTGAGACCCCTGCCGAGTATGGCATCAAACTCACTGTTGATGGTCTGAAGGCTCAGAACCCCGATGACCTCAGCGCCGGCACTGTTGACCTCGGTGCGGAATTCAACGAGCCCGTCGAGATTCCCGATGCTATCGTTGTTGCTGCTCCCACCACCACTGAGGCTCCTGCTGATCCCACCACCACCGAAGCTCCTGCTGATCCCACCACCACTGAGGCTCCGGCTGATCCCACCACTGCTGCTCCCACCACCGCTGCTCCCACCACCGCTGCTCCCATTCCCGGTGGCGAAGCCACTCCGTGGGCTCTGATGGCCACTGTCGCCGTTGCCGGTGCTGCTCTGGTCGTTCTGTCCACCAAGAAGAGCAAGTAATTTTTAGTAGATTGGATATTTAGACCGGAGACGGTTTAAAAGGAAAATGGCGGCCGTAAGGCCGCCATTTTTCAGTTTTTCCCGGCGGGTGTCCCGCCTGCCGAAAAGTGCATGATGCCGCGCCCGCAGCCAAACCGCGGGTGCGGCATTTCTTTTCAAAATCCTTTTCGCCGATTTGGCGAAAACCGTTGCATTCCGTGTCGATTTGTGGTATATCATGGGTATACCCGGCTCTCTTCGGCTGATTGTGAGTGTATCCGGCTTTTTTGGCCATGTAAAGAAAGGAATGGTATCAAGATGGCAGCAAACACTTTTTCCGTGGCGCCTTCGGCCGCGACCCCCGAAAACGAACTGTTCGGCCGCACCTTTGCGGGCTATCAGGCGTGGTTCCACACCAATGACCCCGAGCGCCACTGGAGCGACCGGATGGAGATGTTCCCCGACCTGGCCGATTATCCGGCTTCGTCGCTCACCCACGCCACCGGCACCTGTTTTCCGGATGGCCGCCCCGTGAAGATCTTTGAAAGCCACGATCCCGCCGTCATCGACGTGCATTTTCGCTGGATGCAGACCTATGGCATCGACGGGGTAGGCGTGCAGCGCTTTTACGGCGCCACCTCCACCGAGGAGGAGCCCGAGCCGTCCCACCTCACCGCCATTCGCCGCTCGGCCGAAAAATACGGCCGTCTCTTTTATATCATGTACGACACCTCCGGCTGCGGCCACTGGCAGGATGACACCGTCGCCCGCTTTGAGGCGGACGTCCTGCACAATGTGGAGGGCAAGGGACTGATCGCGTCCCCCTCCTATGCCCACGCCAAGGGCAAGCCCGTCATCTGTGTGTGGGGCCTCTCGCCCATGGAAAGCGGCCGTTATCCCACCGCGGACGAGGCTCTGCGGTTCGTCACCTGGCTCAAGGAGCGCGGTTATTATGTCATCGGCGGCCTGCCGGACAACAGCTACATCGGTGACACCGGCGACTATGCCGCCGTCTACGCCGCGCTGGACATGATCTCGCCGTGGACGCCGGGACGCTTCCGTCCCGAAACGCTCGAAAGCTGGATCGATCGGCATCTGCCGGAGGATCTGGCCTTCTGTGCCGCCCGCGGGCTGGACTATCAGCCGGTCATGCACGCCGGCTTTTCGTGGAGCAATATGTTCGGTGCCGCGCCCAACGCTACCCCCCGCGCCGCGGGCAGTACCCTGTGGGCGCAGGCCAAGCGCTACGCCGCCGTGGGGGTGAGCGCCGGCTATTTTGCCATGTTCGACGAATATAACGAGGCCACCGCCATCATGAAGGCGGCGGCCGATTCCGCCATGCTGCCGGAGGACGACCGCTATCACCTCACCCACGCGGCCGACGGCTGGTGGCTGTCATCGGACTTCTACCTGCGGCTGGGCGGGGCGGTCACCCGCCTGCTGCGCGGCGAACTGCCGCTCACCGACGAGGCGCCGGTGCCCCACTCCGAGGGGCCTGTCTACTGGCGCAACGGCTTCGAGACCCGCCCTGCCAAGACGTGGGTGCGCGAGTGTCCGGGTGAGCCGACATTCTGCCCCGTGGATATCTGCGTGTCGGACGGCTGCATCCTCGAGCAGGACGCCGTGCAGCTCGAGATTGCCGACGCCGTGCGCGCCGTGCCGGGCGAGACCTGCTTCACCGGCCGCGGGGCACTGGCGTTCAGCGGCTTTGGTATGTCCGAGCGGCATTGCAGCGTGTGCTACCGCATCGGCCGCGCCGTCATCCCGGTGAAGCCGGGCATGGAGCTGCGCTACCGTATGCGGGCGTTCAACGAGACCGGCGACCGTGCGGGCATCGACCTGGTGTTCGACGACGGCAGCCGCCTGTCGCAGTACGCACCCGCCGTGCTGGCGCCCAAGGGCGCCGCCGACGGCTGGATCGAGGTCGTGCAGCCGCTCGACGCCGTCCCGGCCGGCCGGTGTGTCACCGCCGTGGCGGTCGCCTACGAGGGGACCGGCTACACCCTTTTCAAGGCCTATATCGACGACATCGTCATTCAGGATGCGCAATAAAATAAAAAAAGGGTTCGCCCGATATGGGCGAAGCCTTTTTTGAATGGGTCACATATTTTCCACCGCGTCGATGGCCACCGTGTCGAGGTGCAGCAGCAGCACACGGCGCACCAGCGCGATCAGCGCCAGCCACGAGGCGCGTTTTTGGGCATCTGCCTCGTCCAGGATGCGGTTGTCATGGTAGAATTTCGAGAAGACCGAGGCCAGTTGATAGGCGTTTTCGCAGACAAAACTGGGGGCGTTCTCCTGCATGGCGCGGCGGAAGGTCTCGCCCGAAAGCAGCAGCTTCAGCACCAGTTCGCGCTCGGTGTCGGAGTAGAGCCCCGTTACGGTGCCGACATCGTCGCCGGCCTTTTTCAGCACCGAGTTGATACGGGTGACGGTGTAGAGCAGGTAGGTGCCGGTCTTGCCCTCAAATGAGAGGAATTTGTCCAGATCGAACACGTAGTCGCGGGTGGGGTTGTTGACCAGATCGCCGAATTTCACGGCGGCGATGCCCACCTTCTGCGCCAGCGTCCGTTTGTCCTCCTCGGTCAGCCCGTCCAGATAGGCCGAGCCGTTCAGCTTTTCAAAGGCCGCCTCGGTGGCCGCGGCCAGCAGATCGTTGAGCTGCATCACGCCGCCGTCACGGGTCTTGTAGGGCTTACCGTCCGCGCCGTTCATGGTGCCGAAGCCCAAAAAGTCCAGCGCCACATGGCCGTCCACCAGCCCGGCGCGCCGCGCGGCACGGAATACCTGCTCAAAATGCAGTCCCTGCCGTGCGTCGGTGAGGTAGAGGATGCGGTCGGGGGCGAAGTCCTGCACGCGCTGCAGGATGGTGGCCAGGTCGGTCGTGTCATAGGTGACCGAGCCGTTGGATTTGCGTACGATGACGGGCGGCATGGGGGCGGTGTCCGCCTCGGTGGCCACGTCGATGACGGAGGCACCGTCGCTCTCGCGCAGCAGCCCGCCCTTTTCCAGAATGCCCATCAGTTCGGGCACGTATTTGTCCGCGTCACTCTCGCCGTACCAGTAGTCGAAGGAGACGTTCAGCTTGTCATAGGCGGTGCGGATATCGCCCACCGAGACCTTCAGGATCTCCTTCCACAGGGCGATGTAGCCCGGCCGCCCCTGCTGCAGATCGAAGGTCGCCTTCTGGGCACGCTCGCGGAAATCGTCATCCTCTTTTTTGCGGGCGGAGGCGAAGGGGTATATCTCGTTGAGCGAGGGGGCGTCCAGTGCCGGCACCGTGTCGCGCGCCGGGTCGAAGTCCTCACCAAAGCAGGCCCAGTCGGGGTGCCGGTCGTGCAGTTCGGTGATGACCAGGCCGATGGGGGTGCCCCAGTCGCCCAGATGCACGTCACCGATGACGTGATGGCCGTTCACCCGCGCCAGACGCTTGAGCGCCTCGCCGATGATGGCGGAGCGCAGGTGGCCGATGTGCAGCGGCTTGGCCACGTTCGGCCCGCCGTAGTCGATCACCATGGTCATCGGCGCTTCGGCCTGCGGCACGCCCAGATGCGGGTCGGCCGCCATGTCGGCCAGCGCCGACAGCAGCGCCTCGTCGGTCAGCGACAGGTTGATAAAGCCGGGGCCTGCTACGTCCACCAGTGCAAACTGCGGGTCGGCCGCCAGAATGGCCGCCACGTCCGCGGCGATGGCGCGGGGCGCCTTATGGTGCAGCTTGGCGCCCGAGAGCGCGCCGTTGCACTGGAACTGGCAGAGGTCTGCCCGGTCAGACGCGGTGACCGCGCCCAGCGACGGATCGTAGCCCGCCGCGGCAAAAGCGGCCGATACGGTATCGGTCAGCCGTTCGGTAAGGGTTTTCATATCGTTTCCTCCATTTGATGCACCGTGAGGTGCAGGGTGTTGTCGGTGACGCCGCCGCCGAATTCCAGCGTGTAGCGCAATTCCAGCGTGCCGTCTTCCCACAGGCGGTCGCGCACGGCGCGGGCGTGTGTCACGATGGGGAAGGTGCCGTAGGGAGTGGCGTATTCGCAGGTGCATCGCTGCCCCTGCAGCAGCCGCAGCACCGACGGCGCCGCGCCGCCGCGCTGCACCTGCACCTCGGCACCGTCCACCCGCAGGGTGACGGGGGTGCGGGTGCCGTCTTCGGCCTCCTCCACATAGGTCAGCGTGGTCACCCGGCCGAAGCGGCGCAGCAGTCCCGTGGCCGACAGCGCGGTGGTGGCGCGCTCTCCGTCCGCCGCCTGCCGGTTGCGGATGGTGACTGTGACCTTCATGGCATCCCCCTCTTTTTAAATATATGCATTATTCTACCATATTTTTTATGTCGGCGCAAGGGGAATGGACGCTTCCGAAAGAAAAAAAGAAAAAAATGCAAAAAAAGACTTGACGGCGGCGACGGAGTGTGCTATAGTGGATAATACCTCAAGTGGGGGCTTTTCTTTTTGTGCCCTTTTTCGGGGCGCTCCCCATCACGAGGGAGGCTAAATAATCTATTGAGAATGGAGATGCCGTAATGCGAGTGAAGATCACTTTGGCTTGCACCGAATGCAAGCAGCGCAACTACAACACCATGAAGAACAAGAAGAACGATCCCGACCGGTTGGAAATGAACAAGTATTGCCGTTTCTGCCGTAAGCACACCGTTCACCGCGAGACCAAGTAATCACACGACAGGAGGAAACACACCATGGTATTCTGGGGCTTTGTTATGTGGTTCGTCGGCGCGGTCGCCGCGATCATGGCACTGCTCGTCGGTGCCACCGGCATCATGAACGCACTGGACGTCAACGGTTTGGGCGGTTACATGAAGTTCCTGTTCGATCCGCAGTACCTCACGGCGAAGAAGGTCGTGTTCGCGATCGGCCTCTTGCTGGTCATCGTGGGTCTCATCGTCTTCTTCCTCGGCCGTGCGAAGGTCAAGCGCAGCGGCGAGCAGGAAAAGGCCGGCGCCCGTGCGATCAAGTACTGGACCGATGCGAAGGGCGAATACAAGAAGATCACCTGGCCGACGTTCAAAGCAGTCATGAAGAACACCGGTATCACGCTGGCGGTGTGCGCCATCGCGGCCGTCTTCATCTGCCTGATCGACCTCGGTCTGTCCTCGTTGGTCGACCTGCTTTTGAAGCTGTGATCGTTTGAGAGGAAGGGAAGGTATCCATGGCAGAACAGGCAAAATGGTATGTGGTGCATACCTTTTCCGGCTACGAAAACAAAGTGGCGACCAATCTTGAGACGATCGTCGAAAACCGCAAATTGCAGGATTGGATCCATGAGATCCGTGTCCCTACGGAAATGGTCAGTGAGACCAAGGACGGCAAGACCCGTGAGGTGGAGCGCAAGATCTTCCCCGGGTATGTGCTGGTGAAGATGGTCATGACCGACGATTCCTGGTATGTGGTGCGCAACACGCGCGGCTGCACCGGCTTTGTGGGCCCCAACGGCAAGCCCGTTCCGCTCACGGAGGAGGAGGTCGCCGCTCTGGGTGTGGAGCGCCACGAAATGGAGATCGACTATCAGGTCGGCGATACCGTGCGTATCACCGACGGCCCGCTGGAGAATTTCTCCGGTGTGGTGGACGAGATCGATCTCGAAAAGGGCAAGGTTCGCGTCACGGTCTCCATGTTCGGTCGCGAGACCCCGGTGGAGTTGGCGCCGGATCAAGCAGAGCGTATGGAGTAAGCTCCTGCGCAAAACGAAGGTGTATGAGCGGCCACGCCGCTTCTACTGTGTGCCGGGCAGGATCCCGGCTGTGGGAGGTGCTCCCGTCGGGGGTGCCGCCAGTTACCACGATTTTTGGAGGTGCAATGTAAAATGGCTCAAAAGGTTACCGGTTACATCAAATTGCAGATCCCGGCGGGTAAAGCAACGCCGGCACCGCCTGTGGGCCCGGCTCTGGGTCAGCACGGCGTGAACATTATGGCTTTCACGAAAGAATTCAATGAGCGTACCAAGAACGATGCCGGTCTTATCATCCCGGTCGTGATCACCGTTTATGCGGATCGTTCCTTCACGTTCATCACCAAGACGCCCCCTGCGGCTGTTCTGATCAAGAAGGCCTGCGGTATCGACAAGGCGTCCGGCGTCCCGAACAAGACGAAGGTCGCCAAGCTCACCAAAGAGCAGGTCAAGCAGATCGCCACGACCAAGATGCCCGATCTGAACGCTGCCAGCATCGAAGCGGCCATGAGCATGGTCGCCGGCACGGCGCGCAGCATGGGTATCGAAGTCGAAGCGTGAGTTTGCACAACCCGAACGGGTGGGAGGAAACCCTCTGACGTTCCGATTACCACCATATCGCGGGTGTAAGTCCGCGCGATAACACACAGGGAGGAATGAACCGTAATGAAACATGGTAAGAAATATGTCGACAGCGCCAAGCTGATCGACCGTGCCAACCAATATGAAGTGAACGAAGCGCTGGATCTGGTCGTCAAGACCGGCAAGGCGAAGTTCGACGAGACCGTGGAAGTCCACGTGAAGCTCGGTGTCGATGGCCGTCACGCTGACCAGCAGGTCCGCGGCGCCGTCGTGCTGCCCAACGGTACCGGCAAGCAGGTGCGCGTGCTGGTGTTCACCAAGGGCGACAAGGTGCAGGCTGCTCAGGAAGCCGGTGCCGATTTCATCGGTGATGAGGATATGATCGCCAAGATCAACGGCGGTTGGATGGATTTCGACGTGGTCATCGCCAGCCCCGACATGATGGGCCTGGTTGGCCGTCTCGGTAAGGTGCTCGGCCCCCGCGGCCTGATGCCCAACCCGAAGGCCGGTACCGTCACCCCCGATGTGGGCCGTGCCGTGACCGAAGCCAAAGCCGGTAAGATCGAGTACCGTCTCGATAAGACCAACATCATCCACTGCCCCATCGGCAAGGTCTCCTTCGGTGTGGAGAAGCTGCAGGAGAACTTCGATGCGCTGCTGGGCGCCATCGTGCGTGCGAAGCCCGCCGCTGCGAAGGGCCAGTATATCCGCACCTGCTCCGTGGCCTCCACCATGGGCCCCGGCGTGAAGATCAACCCGGCTCGTCTGGGCGGCTGATCGCAGGCGATCGCATCGTCAAAAAAGTACTTGACAGAGGCAACTCTGTTTGGTAAAATATCCGTATCCGAGTGATACATTGCTGTTCTTCCACAGACAGCAGGTGGGTTTTGACCCGTAAGTCCTTCAAAGGGCGCCTGCCGAGGCAGAGCATTGCGTTATCGGCCGCAAGGCCGCCATCACGCAGTCACGCCCTTTTGTGGAAACACAAAAGGGCTTTCTTTTGGAAAGAAACAGCACCATCCGAATTTTGGAGGTGAAAACAATCATGGCAAGTGAGAAGATCCTGCAGGAAAAGCAAGCGTATGTCGAAGCTCTGACCGGGAAGCTGAAAGATGCTGTGGCCGGCGTCGTCGTCAGCTACAAGGGCATCAGCGTGGCAGACGATACGGCTCTGCGCCGCAAGATGCGTGAGGCCGGTGTCGAGTACGCCGTCGTCAAGAACACGATGCTCCGCCGTGCCGCCGAGAATGTCGGCCTGAACGGTCTGGACAGCGTGCTTGAGGGCAGCACCGCTCTGGCTGTCAGCACCGACTACACCGCCGCCGCCCGCATCCTGTGCGAGTATGCGGAAAAGAGCAATACGTTTGAAGTCAAGGCCGGCTTCATCGATGGCGAAGTCATCGACGCCGACCGCGTGCAGCAGTTGGCGAAACTGCCGAGCAAGGAAGGTCTGCTCTCGATGCTGCTTAGCGTCTTGAACGGCCCGATCCGCAGTTTGGCTGTGGCGCTGAATGCGATCGTCGAAAAGGGCGGCGAGGCTCCCGCCGAGGAAGCTGCCCCTGCTGAGGAAGCCGCTCCCGCCGAAGAGGCCGCTCCCGCTGAGGAAGCCGCTCCCGCTGAGGAAGCCGCTCCCGAAGCCCCGGCTGCCGAGGCTGCTGCGGAATAATTCCGCATGAACACAAAAAAACACATAAAAATTGGAGGGTAAAACCATGTCTGAGAAAATCACGAGCATGATCGAAGAGATCAAGGCGCTGTCCGTTCTGGAACTGTCCGAGCTGGTCAAGGCCATCGAAGAGGAATTCGGTGTGTCCGCTGCCGCTCCTGTCGCTGTCGCTGCTGCCGGCCCCGTGGCCGCCGCTGCCGAAGAGAAGACCGAGTTTGATGTCGTGCTGGTCGATGCCGGCGCGCAGAAGATCGGCGTCATCAAGGTCGTCCGCGAGATCACCGGTCTCGGCCTGAAGGAAGCCAAGGAACTCGTCGACACCGCTCCGAAGCCCGTCAAGGAAGGCGCTTCCAAGGACGATGCCGAAGCCATGAAGGCGAAGCTGGAAGAAGCCGGCGCCAAGGTCGAGCTCAAGTAATTTCGTTTTTGCGAAACAAAAAACAGGCGATGCGTGTGCATCGTCTGTTTTTTTATGTTTGTCAGGATTCGTTGACCAGTTTTCCCGTCATGTGCTCCGGGATCAGTTCCAGACACAGTACACCGGAGCCGAAACCGGCGATCTCTTTTTCGATGTAGTCGGTATCTTTCGTGTATTTGCCGCCCAGTTTACGGCAGAGCTCCATGGTCCTGTCGTGATCCTCCACCACGCGTATCCGACCGAACACGATCACGCTGCGGATATTCAGCGCCCATTCGCTCTCGCGGCGAAAGCCCTTGTCATACACGCAGAAGGACACCTTGTCGCACCGTCTGACGGCGTCGATCCTGTGACCCTTTTGCCCGCAGTGAAAGAAGATGTGGCCACTCTCGTCGTCGTAGTAAAAATCCATCGGCATCCCGTAGGGATAGCCGCCATCGCCCAGCACCGAAAGCACCCCGCGCGGCTCCTGCCGCAGGATCGTGCGGCACTCCTCATCGGACAGCGCCTGTTTTTGCCGCCGCATATTTCGAAACACAGATCATCCCGCCTTTCTTTTGACCGCCCCGCGGTCGATCACCAGTACGCCCGCCACCACCAATGCGAGAGCGGCAGGTACCTGCCAGCGCAGCAGCTGGTCGGTCTCCTGCAGCCACCACGCCGAGAGCATCGCGCCGAACAACGGGATGGTGCAGTCGTAGGCCGTGATGCGGGAGACGGGATTCTGCTGCAGCAACAGTCCCCACAGGGTGTAGGCCGCGGCGGACAGGAAACCGAGATAGAGCAGCAGTGCCGGCGCCGCAAGGCCGGTGGGTGCCAGCCGTCCGCCGCCGATCAGCCCGACGGCGATCAGCCCGATGCCGCCGCAGAAGAACTGCCAGCCGCTCAGCAGCACCGGATCGTGGTCGCCCGAAAAGCGCTTGATCAGGATGGCCGAGGTGGCAGACGCCACCGCCGACAACAGGACGAATCCCTCGCCGGTGGGGACGAACTGCCATTTCCCGCCCGAAATGTTCAAGAGCAGCACACCCGCAAAGCCGAGCGCACAGCCGACCCCTTTGGCCCATGTGAATTTTTCACACCGGAATACAAAACAGGCCATCAGCACCGTGATGCAGGCGGCCGACCCGTTGACGATGGAGGCGTTGACCCCGTTGGCGTGCGCCAGCCCTATGTAGAAAAAGAAATATTGCGCCATGGTCTGGGTGAGCGCCAGCAGCGCGATGGGAAGCAGGTCGCGCCGCGCAGGGCGCAGTACCCGCCGTGTCAGCAGGCTGCCCGCCGCGATCACGAGGATACCCGCCAAGGCAAAGCGGCAGCCCGCGAACAGCAGCTGCGAGCCGGTGTCATCCCCCGCCACGCCGAACAGGCCGTAGCCGATCTTGATGCAGGGGAACGCGCTGCCCCACAAAAGACAGCAGAGCAGCGCCAGCAGCGGCGCCGCCCGTCCGCCGAACAGGCGGCGGTCAGACGCGCCGGACATAGTCTTCCTTGCGCGGGCGCGCCGCAGGCAGCGGATCGGCCGCATAGCCGAGGATCACGTTACCGACACCCACCATACCGGCCGGTACGCCCCATTTTTTCATCAGCGCCTGTCCTTCTGCGGTGGCAAACACCTCCCGCGCCCGGTGGATCCAGCAGGAGCCGAGCCCCACCGCATAGGCAGCGTTGAGCATATTGCCGATCACCAGCGAGGCGTCCTCCAGCCCGGTGGAGCAGGCGGGATCGGCGAACACCACCAGCAGCGTCGGCGCCCCGTAAAACGGGTCGCGGTCGCTGCCCAGCACGGCGGCGTTCATGGCGGAAACGGCGGCGACGTCATCGGCGTTCTGCACCGCCACGATCACGGGGGACTGCCGGTTCATGCCGGTCGGGGCATAGGTGCCCGCCTCCAGCACGGCGTCCAGTTCCTCACCGCTGATCTGCTGCGGCAGATACCGCCGCACGCTGCGCCGGGAGCGCAGTGCCCGCAAGATCTCATTATCCAGCATAGACCCATCTCCTTTTGTAAATTTAAAAGCAAATATTACGATTTGTATAAACCAAAACCTACCCCGCGGGCTGTTCAGTCTCCTATCAGCCGCCGGCACAGGGCGGTGAACCGCTCGCTGTCCGCGGAACTGCGCCATGTGATCTGCCCGCCGTCGGCGGCGGGGTTGCACAGGTCGGCCGCTTCCAGACGGCGGCGTGTCTCGCGGGCGGTGCCCTCACCGCCGTCGAAGAGGGTGACGTGCGCGCCGACCGTGCGGCTGATCGTCTGCCGCACAAGCGGGTAATGGGTGCAGCCCAGCACCACCGAGTCGATCTTTTCCCCGGCGAGCGGTTTGAAGAGCGTCTGCAGCAGGGTTTCCAGTTCGGGCCCGTCTGTGATCCCCTGCTCGATCAGTTCCACCAGTCCGTGGCAGGGCAGGGTGAGGATGCGGGCGCGGGCGTTATACTGCGCCAGCAGATGCCCGAATTTTTCCTGCCGCAGGGTGAGGGGAGTGGCCATCACCAGCACGGTGGGCTGCTCCTTTTGCATGGCGGCGGGCTTCAGCGCCGGCTCGATGCCGATGACGGGGCGGTCGGCAAAGCGCTCCCGCAGGGCGCCGATGGCCGCGCCGGTAGCCGTGTTGCAGGCCACCACCAGCGCCTTGGCGCCGCTCTCGAATAATTCTTCCGCCCGGGCGAGCGCCAGTGCGCGCACCTCGTCGGCCGTCTTTTCGCCGTAGGGGGCGTTGGCGGAATCACCGAAATAGAGATAGTTTTCTCCCGGCATCAGGCGGCGCAGCTCGCGCAGCACGCTGATGCCGCCCACGCCGGAATCCATCACGGCGACGGGGGCGGTGCGGTGATCGGTCATTGACCCTCACTTCCTTTTTGTAGCGATGTGTCCAGTATACCCCAAATACCCGCAAAATGCAATATTTGGCGGGGAATGTGTGACAAATTTGCGAAATTTTCCGCAAAGACTGGACTTTTTTCGAATTTTTGAGTATCATATACTGGAAGAAACGGGGGCGAAATGTATGCGTCTGATGGTCATAGACGGCAACAGCCTGATGAACCGGGCGTTTTACGGGATCCGTCTGCTCACCACCAAGGACGGGCGGTTCACCAACGCGGTGGTGGGCTTTCTGAACATGATGGAAAAACTGGAAAAGCAGGTGGAGCCGGACGGCATCGTCGCGGCGTTCGACCTGCACGCCCCCACCTTTCGCCACAAGTTATATGACGGGTATAAGGCGGGGCGCAAGCCCATGCCCGATGAATTGCGCCAGCAGATGCCGGTCATCAAGCGGCTGCTGACGCTGATGGGCTGCACGGTGCTGGAGCGGGAGGGCTTCGAGGCGGACGATATCCTCGGCACGCTGGCAGAAGCCACCGCGGCGGCGGGGGGCGAGTGCTTCCTCGCCACCGGTGACCGGGACGCGTTCCAGCTCATCGGCGCGCACACCACCGTGCTGCTGGCCGCCACCCGGCAGGGGCAGCCCGAAACGGTGGTGATGGACGAGGCGGCGCTGATGGCGCAGTACGGCCTCACGCCACCGCAGATGATCGACCTGAAAGCGCTGATGGGGGACGCGAGCGACCGCATCCCCGGCGTGCCGGGCGTGGGGGAGAAGACCGCACTCGAACTGGTGCAGCGGTTCGGCTCGGTGGCGGCGCTCTATGACGCGCTGGACACCGCCGATTTGAAACCCGCCGTGCGCCGCAAACTGGAGGAGGGACGCGAAAGCGCCCGCTTGAGTTATACGCTCGGCACCATCTGCCGCGAGGCACCGGTCGATACCGACATCGCCGCCTACTGCGGCCTGCCGGTGCAGCGCGAAGAACTGGCGCGGGAACTGACGGGGCTGGAGCTTTTCAAATTCATGGAGCGCCGCGGCCTGAACGCCGCCGCGCCCGTCCCCGCCGCCGAAGCCGAAGCCGCCGAAGCGGCCACGGCCGCCGATGCGCCCGCCGTGCTGGCCGCCGCCAAAGAGACGGGGACGCTCACCCTGCTCGCAGAGGGGGAGACCGCCCACCTGCTGGCGGGGGGGATGGCCGCCTCGCTGCCGTTGTGCGACCCGGCGCTCACCGCCCTGCTGGCGGATGGCGCCGTGCAAAAACGCACCTACGATTACAAAACGCTGTATGCCGCGCTCACCGCGGCGGGGGTGCGTCCCGCCGGCTTCACGATGGACGCGATGCTGGCCGTCTATCTGCTCGACCCGCTGGCCAAGGACTACACGCTCGACCGGTTGCTGCAGGTCTACGGTGCGGCGGCGCCCACTCCCGTGCAGGGCCTGGACGCGCTGTGCGACCGGCTGACGTCCGAACTGCGCGAGCAGGGGCAGACGGCGCTGCTTACTGATATGGAACTGCCGCTGGCCGAGGTGCTGGCCGAAATGGAGCAGACCGGCGTGGCGGTGGACGCGGCGGGCATCGCCGCTTTCGGCGAGCGGCTGGCCGGGCAGATCACCGATCTGCAAAACGCCGTCTACGACGCGGTGGGCTATGAATTCAACCTCAATTCCCCCAAGCAGCTGGCGAAAGCCCTGTTCGAGGATATGGGTCTGCCGGCGGGCAAAAAGACCAAGTCGGGCTACTCCACCAACGCCGATGTGCTCGAAAACCTGCGGGCGGAGTACCCCGTGGTAGAGGCACTGCTGCAGTACCGCACCCTGCAAAAACTCACCTCCACCTATTGTGAGGGACTGCTGAAGGTGGTGGAGCCCGACGGCCGGGTGCGCTCCCGCTTCAACCAGACCGAAACGCGCACCGGGCGCATCTCCTCCTCCGAGCCGAATCTGCAGAACATCCCCGTCCGGCAGGAACTGGGGCGGGAACTGCGCCGCTTTTTCCGTGCCCGCCCGGGCTGGAAGCTGGTGGACGCCGACTATTCGCAGATCGAACTGCGGGTGCTGGCGCACATGGCCGATGAGGAGACGATGAAGCACGCGTTCAACACCGGCGAGGACATCCACCGCATGACGGCGGCGCAGGTGTTCGGTGTGCCGGAGGAACTGGTCACCCCGCTGATGCGCTCGCGCGCCAAGGCGGTCAATTTCGGTATCATCTACGGCATCGGCGCCCATTCGCTCTCGCAGGATATCGGTGTCTCCTACGGACAGGCCAAGGCGTATATCGACGGCTATCTCGCCCACTACGGCGCGGTGGCCGGCTTCATGGACAGGATGGTGGAGGATGCCAAGGCGACCGGCTATGCCGTGACCCTCTTCGGCCGCCGCCGTCCGCTGCCGGAACTGCGGGCGGGCAATGCCATGACCCGCGCTTTCGGTGAGCGGGTGGCGCGCAACGCCCCCATTCAGGGCACCGCCGCGGATATCATCAAAATGGCCATGATCCGGGTGCGCGACCGCCTTGCCCGCGAAGGGCTCGCGGCGAAACTGATCCTGCAGGTGCACGACGAACTGATCGTCGAGGCACCGGCAGACGAGGTGCCCGCGGTGGAACGCCTGCTGTGCGAGGAGATGGAGCAGGCGGCCACCCTGTCGGTGCGGCTGACGGCGGACTGCCACAGCGGCGACACATGGTACGATACCAAAGGTTGACAATACCCGGCCTGCGGTGTATACTCATACTGAATGATTATGTGAAAGGAGCCGGTGAGGGTGTACGATTATCTCATCGTGGGAAGCGGCCTGTTCGGCAGCGTCTTCGCCCATGAGGCACAAAAGCGCGGCAAGCGCTGCCTCGTGGTGGAGCGGCGCGCCCACACCGGCGGCAATATCCGCTGCGAGGAGCGCGAGGGGGTCATCGTCCACCGCTACGGAGCGCACATTTTCCACACCGCCGACCGGGGGGTGTGGGACTATGTGAATGCGCTCACCCCTTTTAACCGCTTCACCAATTCGCCGTTGGCGAACTATCACGGCGAACTTTATAATCTGCCCTTCAATATGCACACCTTCCATCAGCTGTGGGGGGTGAACACCCCGGACGAGGCGGCCGCCGTACTGCGGCGGCAGTGCGCCGAGGTGACGGGCGAGCCGCGTGATCTCGAGGAACAGGCCATCCGGCTGGTGGGGCGCGACATCTACGAAAAACTCGTGCGCGGCTACACCGAAAAGCAGTGGGGGCGTCCCTGCCGGGAACTGCCGCCCTTCATCATCCGCCGCCTGCCGGTGCGCTTCACCTACGATAACAACTATTTCAACGACCCCTTCCAGGGGGTGCCGGAGCAGGGGTATAACGCCCTGACCGACGCCCTGCTCGCGGGGTGCGATCTGCTGCTTAAGACCGATTTCCTGAAAGACCGCGCCGCCCTTTCGGCCAAGGCCGAAAAGGTGGTCTACACCGGTATGCTGGACGCCTTTTTCGACTATTCGCTCGGTCGGCTGGAATACCGCTCCCTGCGGTTCGAGGACGAGGTGCCGGACACCGACAATTATCAGGGGGTGGCGGTGGTGAACTACACCGACGCCGAGACCCCGTTCACCCGCGTGATCGAGCACAAGCATTTCGCTTTCGGCACTCAGCCGAAAACGGTCATCACGCGGGAATATCCCTGCCCCTACCGCGAGGGGAGCGAGCCCTATTACACGGTGAACGATGAAAAGAACGACGCGCTGGCAGAGCAGTACCGGGCGCTGGCGGCGGCCACGCCGGGCGTGATCTTCGGCGGGCGGCTGGCGGAATACCGCTATTATGATATGGACAAGGTGATCGCCTCGGCGCTTTCGGCGGTGCGGCGGGAATTCGGAGAGGAACGTGAACATGAGTGACGTGACAGTCAGCATCATCATGCCGGTCTACAAGGTGGAGGACTATGTGGCGCGCGCCATCGAGAGCATCCTCTGCCAGACATTCGGCGATTTCGAGTTCCTCATCGTGGACGACGGCTCGCCCGACCGCAGCGGTGAGATCTGCGACGAATATGCCCAAAAAGACCCCCGCATCCGCGTCATCCACAAGGAGAACGGCGGCGCCCCCTCGGCCCGCAACATGGCGATGACAGGGGCACGGGGCGAATATGTCTATTTCCTCGATTCCGACGATTGGGCGGAGCCGACCATGCTCGAAGATATGGTGGCGCTCGCCCGTGAGCAGTCTGCCCAGCTGGTGGTCACCGGCTTCTTTATCGACACCTATTATTCCGATACGGAATATGTCACCACCGTCTGCTCGCAGCCCGCGCAGGTGTTTGCCGATCAGCGGGCGTTTCGCGAAAACGCCTACCGCCTGTTCGATCACAACCTGCTCTACACCCCGTGGAACAAGCTTTACCGGCTGGATTTCCTGCAGGCGCAGAACATTACCTTCCCCGACACCTTCTGGGACGATTTTCCCTTTAACCTGCGCGTGGTGCGCGAGGTGGAGCGGGTGGCCGTGTCGGACAAGACCTACTATCACTTCATCCGCGCCCGCGCCGAATCGGAAACGGCCCGTTACCGGGCGGATATGTACCAAAAGCGGGAGGAGGAGCACGGCTGGCTGTGCGAACTCTATGATCACTGGGACGCGTGGAGCCCCGAGGCGGACGAGATGCTGCAGCGCCGGTATATCGAGCGGCTGCTCGGCTGTGTCGAAAACCTCACCAACCGCAGCTGCACCCTCTCTGCCCGTGAAAAGCGCGAGGAGATCCGCCGCATGATCTCCACCGAGCGGGCGCGTTACGCACTGAAAACGGCGCAGCCGCGCTCGGCCATGATGAAGCTGGCACTGCTGCCCATGAAATGGCAGGCGGCGGGGCTCTGCTACGCCGAGGGCCGGTATATCTCCCGTGTCAAGGCGGGGAACGTCCGGCGGTTTGCCACGCTCAAGGCGCGGCGCTGAAAGCAACGCGGTCACCGCGTTGCCTTTTTGCATTATCTGAAAGGGAGGTGTCCTCATGCCGCAGGTGAGCATTCTCACACCGGTCTATAACACGGTGTCCACGCTGGAGGCGATGGTCACCTCCATCCGGCGGCAGACCGAGCCGGATTGGGAACTCATACTGGTCGACGACGCCTCCGCCGACGGCAGTGCCGCGCTGTGTGATCGGCTGGCCGCGGAGGACCCCCGCATCCATGTCTGCCACCTGCCGCAAAACGGCGGCGCCGGCTCCGCCCGCAATGCCGCGCTGGCGCTCGCCACCGGCGACTATGTGGTCATGATCGACTCGGACGACACCGAGGAGCCGACCATGCTGGCGGATGCCCTTGCCGCGCTGCGGCGCACGGGCGCCGACACGGTGGTGTGGGGGCTCACGGAGGAGTTCGCGGGCGAGGACGGCCGCATCGTCCGGCGCCGTCCCGTGCCCGCTGAGGCCGCCTTCTGCGATACGCCCGACACGGTGCACCGCACCCTGCTCGAACTCGAGCGCCGCACCCTTTTCGGCTATTGCGCCAATAAACTTTACCGGCGGGAGATCCTGCTGCAATACGGCATTACCTCCCCCAACGAGCCGCTTTACGAGGACTTTCTGTTCAATGCGGCCTACGCCCCGCATATTCGGGCGCTGGCGGTGCTGCCCACCGCCCCGCATCATTACTATAAGCGAAGCGGCAGCCTCACCTCCCGCTTCGTGCCGCGCTATTTCCCGCTGTCACAGCTGCGGGTGCGCACGATGTGGGAACTCTGCGTGAAATGGGGCATCGCGGATGATGCCGCCCGCCGCCTGCTCGGGGATATCTACGCCCGCTATATCTTCTCGGCGCTCTCGCGCCATAACGACCCGCGCATGGCCATGTCCGCCGCCGATCGCCGCGCTTTTTTGAAAGATCTGTACACCGAGCCGCTCTTTTGCGAACTGATCCCCCACGCCGTGGGGGAGGGGGCGGCGATGCGGCTGCTGTACGGTCTTCTGCGCCGCCGGTGCACGGGGCTCTGTCTGCTGGCGGGACGCGTGGCGTATCGGCTGCGGGTCTTGAAACAATGAAAAGGGGGATACACCGATGAAATGGCTCACCGTCTCGGTCGCAGCCTATAATGTGGAGGCCTATCTGGAAAAATGCCTCTCCTCCTTTGCCGACGAGCGGCTGAACGACACGCTCGAGGTACTGGTGGTGGACGACGGCTCCACCGACCGCACCACCGCCATCGCCGCCGAATTCGTGCAGCGGTATCCCGCCATCTTCCGCCTCATCTCCAAAGAAAACGGCGGCCACGGCTCCACGGTGAATACCGGTATGCGCGAGGCGGCCGGCAAGTATTTCCGCGTGCTGGACGGCGACGACTGGATGGATACCGAGGCGCTGGTCGAATTGCTGCGCCGCCTGCCGAAGATCGACACCGACATGGTGGTGGACGAGCGGCGCACGGTGCACATGGTCACCGGCGAAGAGACGCCGCAGCCGCTTCCCGCGGGCACGCCCTACGGGCAGGCGGTGCCGTTCTTGTCCTATTGCTCCGCCGCGTGGTGCGACTATTACAATCTGCACACCGTCTCGGTGAAGACCGCCCTTTTGCGCGAGCGGGGGATCACCCTTTGCGAGGGCATCTTCTATGTGGACTATGAGTACATCTTAAAAGCCACCGCCGCCTGCCGCGAGGTGACGTTCCTGCATCTCGACCTCTACCGCTATCTCATCGGCAACGCGGGGCAGAGCGTGGACTGCCGCAACTATGTGCGGCGCATCTCTCATCACCGCCGCATGACGGAGGAGGTACTGCGCTTTGCCGTCTCCTCCGGCTTTGAGGGGGCGCTGGGCGAGTATGTGGACAGGCGCGTCTGCCTGCTCATCCACACCCATTACAACATCGCGTGGATCTATAACGAGGACCGCCGCGAGGGCGCGGCACAGGGACGGGAATTCCACGCGTTTTTGAAGAAGGATTATCCGGCCTATGCCCGCGCCACGGCCGGCCGCTATGCCGCGGTGCGCCTGCTCCACTTTTTGGGGGTGGACTACGCGCGGCTGCAGAAGCTGATGCACAGAGGAGCGTAAAAAATGCCCACCGTATCGCTGATCGTACCGATCTATAATGCCGCCGACTATGTGGAGACGTGTGTGGCGGCGCTCACGGCGCAGACCTTCCGGGATATCGAGATATGGCTGGTGGACGACGGCTCGACCGACGGCTCGGCCGCGCTGTGCGACCGGGCGGCCGAAAGCGACCCGCGTGTGCGGGTGATCCACAAGGAAAACGGCGGCGCGGGCTCGGCCCGCAATGCCGGTATCGAGGCGGCCGCCGGGCGGTACCTCATGTTCCCCGACGCCGATGATGAATGTCTGCCCGCCATGGTGGAAACGCTGGTGGCGGCGGCCGAGCGCACGGGGGCCGAGGTGACCCTCTGCGGCTACCGTGCGTGGGACGGCGCCGGTGAACGCGAGCGGGTCTCGCTGCCCGCCGCCACCCTCACGGGGGCGCCGGAATGCCGCCGCTTCGCCGCCTCTCTTTTCCCCGAAGGGGTGGTCGGCTACCCGTGGAACAAGCTCTACCGCGCCGATTTCATCGCCCGGTACGGTCTGCGCTTCCCCGATATGCGCCGTTTTCAGGACGGCGCCTTCAACCTGCAGGTGTTCGATCGGGCCACATCGGTCACGGTGCTGCCGGACGTGCTGTATTCCTATAAGATCAACGACCTGCAGGGCATTTTTCGCAAGTTTCCCGCCAACATCTATGACCTCATGCGCCAACTGACCGCCGCGTTTTACGACCGTCTGGCCGCGTGGGAACTGTCCGGCGAGGAGTATGAGCGGCACATCCGCCCGTTCTATTTAAACGGTGTCGTCGCCTGTGTCGACTGCCTCTACAGCCCCGCGTGGGGCTGCGACCGCGCGGCGCGGCGCGCCTACCTCGTCCGTCTGGCGGACGACCCCATGCTCGCCCGCTGTGCCGCATCCACGGCGGGACTTTCGCGCTACGCCGCACTGGTGGTGCGGCTGCTTGGCCGCCGCCGTATTGGCGCGGTGCTGTGCGCGGCGCGGGTCAAGCTGCTGCTCAAAAAGAATTTCAGCCGCCTCTTCTGGGCGTTGAAAGGGTGATATCATGAAAAAGATCGGTCACGCTTTGGCGGCGGTCGGCCGCACGCTGTTCTGTGAGCCGCTGGCCATCCGCATCGCGGCACTGGTGGTGCTGCTCTTTGCCGCCATACCGACCATCCACGCGGTGATCGCGCCGTATATCAAGCTGCTGCTTTTGTGGGGCGCAGTCGTCGGCGCGGCGGACTTGTTTTCCCGCCGGCGTTTCCTGCGCAACCGCTATGCGGTGTTCCTGCTGCTGTTTGCCGCCGCCTATGCGGTGTCGATCCTGCTCAACCGCGCGGCGGGGCTGGCGGGCAATCTGGCCGACCTTGCCTACATGCTGCTCTTTTTCTGCGTGCTGTTCCCCTATGATCCCGCGGCGCCGGCCGAAAAGGCCGAGCGGGAGGTGCGGGTGCTGGCGTGGGTATTCGTGCTGATCACCTTCCTGTTCACCGTTGCCTGTCTGGTCACCTTCCTGCTCAATATCCGCTATCGCTACACGCTGCAGATCTCGGATGAATTCGTCACCGACGTGATCTTCGGCATCTCCGAAAACCGTCTGCACGGCATTTACAACTGCAACACCGGCTCGGCGCTGAATGTGATCTCGATCGCCTGCAGCGTGCTGCTGCTGCGGGTGACCGGCCGCCGCGGCGGCCGGGTGTACTGCTGGGTCAATATCGCGCTGCAGTACATCTGCCTTGTGCTCACCCTCAGCCGCACCGCGTGGTACGCCTTTGCGCTCTTTACGGCGCTGGCCGTCTTCTTCGTCTGCCCGGCTTTCCGTCTGCGGCGGCAATGGCTGGCTGACGGGCTGAAAGCGTTGGTCGCCGTCGTGGCCGCGGTGGCGGTGCTGGCGTTGGGCGGCCCGGTGAAGGCTGTCATGGCCTATGCGCCGGGTGTTACGGCCACGGTCATCCGGTCGGTGCAGAAAGGTGACCTGCTCGTCGGTATACCGGCCGCCGCCGAGGGCGCCGAAGCCGATGCCGCCGCTGTCACCGATACGGCCGCTGACGCCGCCGAAGCTGTGGAGAAACTGGACCTCACCCGTGTCGAGGATATCAGTGAGGTGGGGCTGCTCACCGGCCGCACCGGCCTGTGGAACGGCGGCTGGCACGCGTTTTTGTCCGCGCCCTTCTTCGGCACCACACGGGAGGGAATGTATGCCGTTGCCAAGCCCTATGTGCCGTCGTGGCTGCATCTGAATCTGGTGCGCGGCGGCCTGCACAATATGCCCGTCATGGTGCTGGCCTGCTCGGGCGGGGTGGGCTTTTTGCTGATGGCGGCGTTCCTGCTGCTCTCCGCCTGCCGGGCACTGCGGTGGATGTGGCGCCGTCGCGGCACGGCCGAGGGGGCCACGCTGAATTTCCTCGGGGTGCTGCTGGTCACCATCCTCTGCATGGAGATGATGGAGGCCCGCCTGCTCTATACCACCACCGTGTTCGGCGCGGCCTTCTGGACGTTCTACGGCTATGCCGCCCATCTCACCGACGTGTGTGAGCCCGAAAAGGCGGCCCGCACCGGCGTGTGGGGCCGCATTGCCCGCCAGAGAGGGGAGAAGCACCGGTGAATCTGCGTGAAAAGTGGCGGCAGAATCCGCTGGCCGCCCGGTTCCTCGGCAACACCGGCTGGATATTGGCCGAGCGGGTGCTGCATCTGGTGCTGACACTGGTCACCACCTCGCTGACCATGCGCTATCTCGGCGATGCCGGCTCCGGCCTCATCGACTACGGTGCCTCCTATGTCACCATCTTCACCATCCTGTGCAAGTTGGGCATCGACAGCATCCTCGTCAACGAGATCGTGCAGCAGAAATATCCCGCCGGGGAACTGGTGGGCACCACCATCGGCCTGCGGGCGCTGTCGGCGCTCTGCTCGGTGGGGATCATCGCCGGGCTGGTCACCCTGCTGCGCCCGGGTGAAAAGGAACTGCTGTTCATCACCGCGGTGCAAGCGCTCTCGCTGCTGCCGGTCGCGCTGGACAGCATCGATCTGTGGTTCCAGTCGCAGCTGCGCTCGCGCTACACCGCCATCTCCAAGCTGATCGCCTTTTTGCTGGTCTGCGGCCTGCGGCTGACGCTCATCGCCCTGCGGGCAGATGTGCGCTGGTTTGCGCTGGCCGCGGTGGCGGATGCCCTCGTTATCGGTGTCTGCCTCTGCATTTTCTATCACCGCACCGCTCCCGGGAAACTGCGTTTCTCCCTCGGCGTGGCCCGCTATCTGCTGCCCCGCAGCGCCCCCTTCATCGTATCGGCACTGCTCATCACGCTCTACACCCAGATGGACACCATCATGCTCGGCTCCCTCGTGCGTGAGGGCGCCGATTCGGCGGTGGGGATCTACAATGCCGCCGCCAAGGTGTGCAATATGTGGGCGTTCGTGCCGCTGGCGCTCATCGACTCCGCCCGCCCCATGGTGATGGAGCAGAAGGGGCGTGACGAGGAAAGCTATGCCCGCCGCTACCGCCGCCTGTGGGCGGCCGTCATCTGGATAGGTGTCGCGGCGGCGATCGGCATCTCGCTTTGCGCGGGGTGGATCATCCGCCTCATCGCCGGCCCCGCCTTTACGGCGGCCGTGCCGGTGCTCGCCGTGCTCATCTGGTCGCGGCTCTTTTCCACCATGGGCACCACCCGCGGCATCTGGATGGTGTGCGAGGGGCACAGCCGCTTCGTGGTGCTGTTCGCCGCGGTGGGTGCGGCGGTGAATTTCGCGCTCAATTTCACCCTCATCCCGCGGTACGGCGTCATGGGCGCCGCCGTGGCCACCCTCGTCACCGAGGTGACGGTCGCGCTGCTGCTGCCGCTGTGCTTTCGCACCACGCGCCCTCTTGCCCGGCTCATGGGACAGGGCTTTTTGCTGCGCGGGCTGAAATAAAATAAAAATAATTTCCAAAAAACGCTTTACAAATCCGAAAAGGCGTGGTATACTATCAAGGCTTAATGGGTGAAATGCGCCCATGGCATGCCCTGACCCGGTCGGCGGAGGAACCCTCGGATCGTTTTCCCCGTGCTTGGTCTGCGGCAAATATTATGAAAGAGGTGAAAGAGTATGATGTTGCCGGAGGAGAAAACCGCCATCATGCAAAAGTACGCGATCCACGAAGGAGACACCGGCTCGCCGGAGGTTCAGATCGCCGTGCTGACCAAGCGCATCGCCGATCTGACGGAGCACTTGAAGGCGAACAAGAACGATAACCACTCCCGCCGCGGCCTGTTCAAAATGGTCGGCCGCCGCCGCGGTCTGCTCAACTATCTGCAGAAGACCGATATCGAGCGGTATCGTGCCATCGTGGAAAAACTCGGCATCCGCAAGTAAGAGTCGGCTTGAGGCAGACGGAGCCCGCTCCGTCTGCCTCAACCTGCTTTCCCCGCTTTTTTCCGGAGGTGTTGGGGTGTGTTTAGCGGTAAAACGAAACGGCGCGTGCCGCCGTCTGGTTTTATTGCTAAAGCGCCGCGGTACCTCCGGTAAAAATAAAAAAACAAAAAGAATCGGAGGAACAAAACCATGTTTGAAAACAGTCGTGTATTTGAAACCACGCTGGCCGGCCGCCCGCTGGTGGTCGAGACCGGCAAAATGGCGCAGCTCTCCAACGGCTCCTGCCTCGTCCGTTACGGCGAGACGGTGGTGCTGTGCAACGTGACCGCTTCCGCCAAACCGCGTGAGGGCGTGGACTTCTTCCCGCTTTCCGTGGACTATGAAGAAAAGCTCTATTCCGTGGGCCGCATCCCCGGCGCGTTCCTGCGCCGCGAGGGACGTCCCAGCGAAAAGGCCATCCTCACCTCCCGTGTGATCGACCGCCCCATCCGTCCGCTGTTCGCGAAGGATATGCGCAACGATGTCTCCATCGTCTGCACCGTGATGTCGGTCGACCATGACTGCCCGCCCGAAACCACCGCCATGATCGGCGCCTCCATCGCGATCTCCATTTCGGATATCCCGTGGGACGGCCCCATCTCCGGCGTGGTGGTCGGCCTGGTGGACGGTGAGTATGTCATCAACCCCACCGCCGAGCAGGAAGCCCGTTCGCAGATGCACGTCACCGTCGCCTCCACCGCCGACCTGGTCGCCATGATCGAGGCCGGTGCCAACGAGATCGACAACGAGACCATGTTCAACGGCATCATGGCCGGCCACGCCGCCAACCAGCCGATCGTGGAGTTCATCAAGGGCATCCAGGCGGAGATCGGCAAGCCGAAGTTCGCTTTCGAGTCGAACGATCCCGATCCGGATATGTACGAAGCGGTGAAGGAATTCGCCATCGAAAAGGTGCGCTATGCGCTGGACACCGACGATAAGCTGGTGCGCGACGAGCGCCTGCTGCCGGTCTATGACGAGGTGCACGCCAAGTTCGACGAGCAGTATCCCGAGCAGACCGCCAAACTGGACGACTGCCTCTACAAGCTGCAGAAGTTCGTGGTGCGCCGCTGGCTGCTGGATGACGGCAAGCGTGTGGACGGCCGCGGCATCAACGAGATCCGTCCGCTGGCCGCCGAAGTGAGCCTGCTGCCCCGTGTGCATGGCTCCGGTATGTTCACCCGCGGCCAGACACAGGTGCTCACCACCGTGACGCTGGGCTCCACCGGCGATGCGCAGATCCTCGACGGCATCGACGACGAGACCGAGAAGCGCTATATGCATCACTATAACTTCCCGTCCTATTCCGTGGGCGAGACCAAGCCCAGCCGCGGCCCCGGCCGCCGCGAGATCGGTCACGGCGCTCTGGCCGAGCGCGCGCTGGTGCCGGTGCTCCCCTCTGTGGAGGAGTTCCCCTACACCATGCGTCTGGTCAGCGAAGTGCTGTCCTCCAACGGTTCCACCTCGCAGGGCTCCATCTGCGGTTCCACGCTGGCTCTGATGGACGCCGGCGTGCCGATCAAGGCACCTGTGGCGGGCATCTCCTGCGGTCTGGTCACCGAGGGCGACCGCTTCATGACCATGGTGGATATCCAGGGGCTTGAGGGCTTCTTCGGCGATATGGACTTCAAGGTCGGCGGTACCAAGAAGGGGATCACCGCCATCCAGATGGATCTGAAGGTGCACGGCCTGACTCCCGCCATCATCAAGGAGGCGCTCGAGAAGACCTACGCCGCCCGCTGCTATATCCTCGACGAGGTCATGCTCAAGGCCATCCCCGAGGTGCGTCCCGAGCTGTCCAAGTGGGCACCCAAGATGCTTTCCACCAAGATCGACGTGGATAAGATCCGCGAGGTCATCGGTAAGGGCGGCTCCGTTATCCAGAAGATCCAGGCCGACTGCAACTGCAAGATCGACATTGAAGAGGACGGCTCCGTCTTCATCTCCGCCGTCAACGGTGAGGATGCCAAGCGGGCGCTCGCCATCGTGGAGACCATCGCCAAGGATCCCGAGATCGGCGCCATCTACAAGGGCCGCGTCACCCGTCTGATGACCTTCGGCGCGTTCGTGGAGATTGCCCCCGGCAAAGAGGGGCTTGTCCACATCAGTAAGCTGGATGTCAAGCGGGTGGAAAAGGTCGAGGATGTCGTGTCCGTGGGCGATGAAGTCATCGTCAAGGTCACCGAGATCGACGAGCAGGGCCGCCTGAATCTCTCCCGCCGCGATGCCCTCATCGAGGTGGACGGCCTGGTGCCGGAAAACACCGTCTCCGATGCGCCGCGCGGTGACCGTCCGCGCCGCGAGGGCGGCTATCGCCGCGACAGCCGCGACGGCGGCCGTCGTCAGCGCCGCGAGGACTGAAGGAAAAGCTGACGCTTTTCCTTCCAAAGAATTCCCTTGGGCGCCAAGCCACGGCGCCCATTCCGGCTGACGCCGGAAACGGGAATTCTTTTCGGGTGGTTTCACGGCCGTTGCCGATGCTGAAGCTTTTCCTTCGGCAGATTTCGCGACCGTTGCGAAAGGAAACACAAACATTGACCGAACAGGGGCTGTGCATGCACAGTCCCTGTTTTCAAAGGAGATCGCAATGAACGCTGTTCTGTTTGATCTGGACGGCACGCTGTGGGACGCCTGCGCCGCCATGACGGTGTCGTGGAACCGCACACTGGCCGAAAAATTTCCCGCCATCGACCGCCGCGTCACGGTGGAGGTCATGGAGAGCTTTATGGGCAAAACGCTCCGGGAGATCGCCGCCCTCTTTCTGCCCGACCAGCCGGCCGAACTGGCACAGCGGGTGGTTTTGACCGCCTGTGACGACGAGGTGTCGGTGCTGGCGGCACAGGGGGGCACGCTGTACGCCGGCGTGGCCGGGACGCTGCGCCGTCTGGCGGCCGATTACCGTGTCGGCATCGTGAGCAACTGCCAGTGCGGCTACATCGAGGCGTTTCTGGCCGCCCATCACCTCACCGACTGCGTGCACGGCATCCTGTGCGAGGGCATGACCCATTTCACCAAGGGGGAGAACATCGCACTGCTGAAAAGCATTCTGGCGGCAGACAACGCCGTCTATGTGGGGGACACCGCCGGTGACGAGGCGGCCGCCCGTGCCGCGGGCGTGCCGTTCATTCATGCGGCCTACGGCTTCGGCACCGCCGCGGCGCCGGACGCCGTGCTGCGCGATTTCAGCGACCTGCCGGAGCTGCTGCCCCGCTTTTTAAAAGCATGAGCGGCCGCCGTCTCACCGCCGCCGACTACGCGGCACCCGCCACCGAACTGGCGCCCGCGCTGGTGGGCAAATGGCTCTGCCGCCGTACCGCACAGGGCGTGCTGCGCCTGCGCATCACCGAGACCGAGTGCTATTACGGCGAGGAGGACACCGCCTGCCATGCCCACCGCGGCAAAACGCCCCGCACCGCCATGCTCTATGAGCCCGGCGGCGTGGCATATGTGTACCTCTGCTACGGCATCCATCATCTGCTCAACGTGGTCACCGGCCCTGCCGGCCACCCCGAAGCGGTACTCATCCGCGGGGTGGAGGGCGCATCCGGCCCCGGCCGTGCCACCCGCGCGCTCGGCGTCACCGTGGCGCAGAACGGGCTGGATCTTGTCGGCTCGGACGAACTGTGGCTGGAGGACGACGGTATTTCCTATCCCACGGTGGCTCTGCCGCGCGTGGGGATCGACTACGCCGACGAAGCCGACCGCCTGCGCCTGTGGCGATTTGAAAAGCATTAAGCGTTGGGTGCCATCACAAAGGGAGAAATCCCTTTGTGATGGCACCCTTTTTGTTTAATGCTTTTTGTGTTTTTGCCCAAATAGGGCGGGCGGATTTTGCAAAAAG
>JAZRVU010000097.1:0-11312 GCA_045599305.1 Acutalibacteraceae bacterium
ACCTGACTCTTATCGGTATCCCGCATGCTGTTGATCTTCAAGCGGGTCTCGAAATGATAATTGGCATCATCACGGCCGCCGTCCATCTTGATATTGGACTTATAGATGCCGACGATCGACGCAGCGGACGACAGATTGATGCTGACCATATCATTTTTCGCGGTGACGCTCTTGTCATCGCCGCCCAGATCAAAGCCGACCGTACGGTTGTTGGAGGCCACAGAGCCGTAATCTGTGAAGGCTTCGGTGAAGAACATAGTGGAATCGGGATCGAGAACGGCATTGGTGGGCACATCCCAACGGGTCACATAATTCACTGTGTTCTTGAAATCGCCGAACTGATCGGAATTGACCAGATCGCCGATGAAATAGCCGCCGTTCACGTGCACGTTCTGCAAATTCTCGTCGGCCAACGGGAATGTGCCGGGACGGCTACAATAGAGATCATACAGATTGAGCGTGCCTTTTTCAGACACGATGGCGCCCAGCGCACGGCTGGAGCCGAGGTACAGTCCGCGCACATTCAGCGTGCCGTTCTGCACCTCCAGCACGGAACGATTCGGGTTATCCCATTCATCCATGGAGATGATGTCCACCGTGGCCGTGCAATCCTTGCCCATGCGGAAGCAGTTCATCTCTTTCGTCAACTGATCGCCGATCTGGTTGAAGGAGGTCACCTGGAAGTTGACGAATTTCAGCCGTTCGGCCTGCTCGACATTCACGGAAACTGTGCCGTAGTCGATACCGTGACCGTAAAGCGTCGCATTGGCCGAGCCGGTCTTTTCGGCACGGAACAGCAGACCCACATCGCCGGCATAGTTAAAGCAGTTGTAGATGATCTCGTTTTCCACGTCGCCGATTTCGCAGATGACGGTGTTTTCCTGCATATATTTCTGCAAAATCGGAGTCGCCTCGAGCGACTGGGTGTCATTATGGGGATAATTCTTCCAACCGCCAAAGGTATAGTTGTTATGCCCGTAGAGGAAGCCGTTATAGTTGAGCTGATAGTTACGGATCACGCCGTTTTCCGCACCGCCGCCGACTTTCATAAAGTTATGGATGCAGAAACCGCAGACAGAACTGACATAGTGATTGTCGCACCGATAGGTCATCAGGTCGATGCCGTTCCATGCATTGTGGAAAGAAACGCTGAAGAGCCAGATGTCCTTGCCCTGTCCCTGAATGGCATAGGGGAACTCCACAAAGGTAAGGTCGTCCACCGTCTGCTCGGGATAGTCGATGACCACGGCGCGCAGGCCGGAGCCCTCTTTCATCACGATAGCCGAAGCGGCGTCGGGATTTCCCTTACCGCCGTAGATCTGCAGGATGGAGCCGGTCTTGAACGGCACACGCGGGAAATCGCAGCTGCCTTTCAGTTCCACCCCGGTAGGGATGGTGACCGTGCCGTCGATACGGTAGAAGCCGGAGGGCAGGAACAGCACGCCGCCGCCCTGCTGCGCAACATAAGCGAGCGACTTGTTCAACGCTTCGGTCATGTCCTCTGTGCCGGTCTTATCCGCCGCAGCGCCGACCTTGACCGCCACCTCTTCAAAGATGTAGGCCACATTGGAAGCGAGCTTCTTGTCTGCCGCAGTCAGAACGTTTTCGTCGATGCTGCCGATCTCGTCCAGTTCAAACGGCGTATCGTCATAAGAAAGCGGAATGAGATAGGGATTATCCACCGTGATCGTATTCCCGCTGCCGTCGCGATTGCCCACCAGATACGCCCCGCGGGCGGTGCTGCCAAGCGACACATGAGGGGCTTCGTTTTCGAAGGTGGAGTTGCTGGCGCCGAAATAGCCGCTTTCGCTATACACCTCGCCGGAATGGATGCGGGAGGAAAGCAGCAGCGTCATGCCATCGCCGGTGTTATTGACCGCATAGCGATTGGCGCTGACGTCGGAATCGATCAGGCGCAGCGAGCCGGACGTCATCCAAATACCGGTATCGCAGTTGACGATGGTGGAGTCGGTGATGACCTCGCGTCCGCCAAGCGAATAGAGAGCGGTGGCGCAGCCGTCGAACGTAAGGTAACAGCACTGGCCATAGGGATACTGCGTAGCGGAGTCACCCAGACTCTTGGCCATGGCCAGACCGGTGGCATATCCCTTGACCGTGATGTTCGCCAGATATGACCAGTCGATGCGGCGGATGGTGATACCCGTGGCGTTATAGTAAAGCAGGTTGCGCAGCGCGGCAGCATCCTCCTCGGAAGACGGTGCGCCCGCCAGACCGGAATTGATCCAGTAGTCCGGCGCAAAGTTCAGGTTTTCAAGGCGCATGATGTCGATGACGCTATCCACATCAATGCCGGATGACAGAGGCGTACCGTAAATATTGGTCTCGTTCGGGCTGTTCGAGCCATGGGTCTGATCGATGGCGTAATAGGAATTGACAAACGTCACATTTTCCACGCAGGTGAACTCTGTCGTTTTGATGGTCGCGGGGTAGATCTTGACCTGCGAAAAACTCTGTTCGGGGTACCAGAAGGCCAGATTCTGCACCTTGGAGTTGGTGCTCAGTGTCACAAAAGCAGGGTCGCTCCCCTTATTTTCGCCGCAATGCACTTTCAAAACGGTCCCCTTGATCTCGGGATACTCATCCGGGTTTCTCCACTCGCCGTAAAGCGTGACACCGGTGGGAATGCTCAGCGGCGTATAGCAATCATATTCACCGGCCGGGATGAACACCGTGCCGCCGCCGTTGAAAGCCATGCCGTCGAGCAGGCTCTGGATCACGACACTGTAGTCCTTCACGTCCTTGATGTTGTGAGCGCTCATGTATTCGCCCAGATCATAACCGGCCACAAGGATATCGTCGCGGAAGGTGTCGCCGAATTTGACCTGCTTGAACACCGGCGGCTCGGCATTGAAGCTGCCGTCACCGATGGGGTCCTCCTCCACGGAGGGCGCCGATTTTGTCAGATCGACCAGGCGCACATTCATGATCTTGATGACGCAGGACTGACCAACGAGATCGCTGGGCAGGTTGACCATGTATACACGGAAATAATTGAGTTGGGTGGGCACAAAAGGATCGGATGAAGGGTTCAGGAAATTGAATTCATTCAGATCGATGACCGTCCGCGTCCACTGATCTTTCACAAATTTCAGTTTGGATGTATTTACAAACATCTCGCCCTTGTCGCAATCGCCGCCGCTGCAGAGTTCGACCTGGCCGGGAGGCGTTGTGGTGATCAGATTCACCAAGCCGTCATCACCAGTGAGGCTCAGATCGAGCTGAATACCGATCTTGCCGGCGCCGATCTTACCGCTGGTGGGAAAACCATACTGGGTAAGGTCGATGACCTCTTTCAGCTTGATACCGAAAGAGAACAATTGATTATTGGTAAGGACGGTCTGCGCGCCGCTGAGGGAATACCCCAGATCGGCGATGACGTACCCCGCCTCGGCACTCGCGGACTGTCCGAAAGACAGCCCCATAGCGGGCACCAGCAGGCATAGGCACAAAAAGATGGATAACAGTCGCTTTTTCATGTGTTTTCTTCCTCTCTTTCAAATAGATTTTGCCGCAAAAGTCACAAAAAGGTACATCTTTTTTAAAAATATCACACTATTATGCTCATGTCAATATGTATTGAGTAAATTCCGCTAATAATAAAACTCACCCCGATGCCGCAGCACCGGGGTGAGTTTTGTTTGTTTTTTAGAAACCGGAGATCTTCTTTGCGTAGAACTGCAGGATCAGACGAGCGTCGGTGGAATCGACCTTGTCATCGCCGTTGACGTCGGCCACGGCCAGATTCAGTGCGCTTTCCCCGATCTTCTTCGCATAATACTGCAGGATCAGGCGGGCATCGGTGGAGTCGACCTTGCCGTCACCGTTGACATCACCGGCGGCACCGCCCGTCTTGCAGGCGGCAAACATATAGTCCACCGTCATGGCGGTAACGGTAGTGGGACTTACGTCCTTATCGGCCATGGCGCCGAGCCAGACGCGGTTGACATAAGCCGACGCACCCTGGAAATATTCACCGAGCGGGATCTCCTTGCTGGTCGCCACGACATTGCCGTCGTCATCCATCAGCACGATTTGATACGTCTTGTTATCCGCATCGCAGAAATCGAACTCGGCCGCCAGGCGATACCATTCGCCGGCCTCAAGGGTGCCGATCACTTCGCCGCCGACGGTCACCTCATTGTTCTTGGTGACGAAAGCAAGATAGGCCAGATCGTCGTCATTGCTGTAGACGCTCAGCATGGCCTGACTCATATCGGTGTTCCGCATGCTGTTGATCTTCATACGGGTCTCGAAATGATACTTGGCATCTTTGCGGCCGCCGTCCATCTTGAAATTGGGCGTGCAGATACCGGCGGTCGCCGCAGCGGACGTCAGGTTGATGTTGACCACATTATTTCTCGTGGTGACAAGTCCGCCCTCGTCGTCATCGAACCAGACAGTACGCTTGGCAACGGGCACGGTATCATACTCCGTGAACGCTTCGGTGAAGATCATGGTGGTATTGGGATCCAGCTGCGCATTGGTAGGCACATCCCAGCGGGTCACATAATTCACTATGTTCTTGAAATCGCCGAACTGATCGGAATCGACCAGATCCGCGCAGAAATAGCCGCCGTTCATGTGCACGTTCTGTAAATTTTCATCGGCCAGCGGCGTGGTCGCGGAACGAGTGCAGTAGGTGTCATACAGATTAAGCGTGCCCTTTTCGGAAACGACGGTGCCCAGCGCGAGGCTGGAGCCGAGGAACAGCCCCCGTACATTCAGCGTGCCGTTCTGCACCTCCAGAATGGAACGGTTCGGTTCGGCCCACTCGTCCATGGAGATGATGTCCACCGTGGCCGTGCAGTCTTCGCCCAGACGGACGCAGTTCATATCCTTCGTCAACTGGTCACCGATCGAGTTGAAGGAGGTCACCTGTAAGTTGACGAATTTCAACCGCTCTGCCTGCTCGATATTCACAGAAACCGTACCGTAGTCGATACCGTGACCGTAAATGGTGGCATTGGCCGAGCCGGTCTCTTCGGCACGGAACAGC
Organism: Acutalibacteraceae bacterium; assembly: GCA_045599305.1. Taxonomy (GTDB): domain Bacteria; phylum Bacillota; class Clostridia; order Oscillospirales; family Acutalibacteraceae; genus SIG588. Next base: position 5,018 of record JAZRVU010000097.1, read on the forward strand.
AGTCCCATGTCGCCGGCATAGTTGAAGCAATTGTAGAAGATCTCGTTTTCCACATCACCGACTTCACTGATGACGGTGTTTTCCTGCATGTATTTCTCCAGGAGCGGCGTAGCCGCTTCTGCCTGTGCAAGAGTGTGCGGATAATTCTTCCAGCCGCCGTAAGTGGAGGGGTTATAACCGTAAAGGAAACCGATATAGTTGAGCTGATAGTTGCGGATCACGCCGTTTTCCGCACCGCCGCCGACTTTCAGGAAGTTGTTGATGCAGACACCGCAGGCACCGCTGACATAGTGGTTATCACACCGATAGGTCATCAGGTCGATGCCGTTCCACGCATTGTGGAACGCGACATTGAAGAGCCAGATGTCCTTGCCCTGCCCCTGAATGGCATAAGGGAATTTCACCAAAGTGAGGTCATCCACCGTCTGTTCGGGGTAGTCGATGACCACGGCACGCAGACCGGAGCCCTCTTTCATCACGATAGCCGAAGCGGCATCGGGGTCACCCTTACCGCCGTAGATCTGCAGGATGGAGCCGGTCATGAACGGAATACGCGCGAAGTCGCAGCTGCCTTTCAGTTCCACCCCGGTGGGGATGGTGACCGTGCCGTCGATACGGTAGAAGCCGGAGGGCAGGAACAGCACACCGCCGCCCTGCTGTGCGACATAAGCGAGCGACTTGTTCAGCGCTTCGGTCATGTCCTTGGCACCGGTCTTATCCGCCGCAGCGCCGACCTTGGCTGCCACATCTTCAAAGACATAGGCCACATTGGAAGCGGGCTTCTTATCCGCCGCGGTCACAACGTTTTCGCCGATGCTGCCGATCTCGTCCAGTTCAAACGGCGCATTGTCATAAGAAAGCGGGATGAGATAGGGATTATCCACCGTGATCGGCTTCCCGCTGCCGTCGCGGTTGCCCACCAGATATGTCCCGCGGGCGGCACTGTCAAGCGCCACATGAGGGGCTTCGTTTTCGAAGGTGGAGTTGCTGGCGCCGAAATAGCCGCTTTCACAATAGACCTCGCCGGAATGGATGCGGGAGGAAAGCAGCAGCGTCATGCCATCGCCGGTGTTATTGACCGCGTAGCGATTGGCGCTGACATCGGAGTCGATCAGGCGCAGCGAGCCGGACGTCATCCACACGCCGGTATCGCAATTGACGACGGTGGAGTCGGTGATGACCTCGCGCCCGCCAAGAGAATAGATAGCGGTGCCGCAGCCGTCGAACGTGAGGTTAGAGCACTGGCCATAGGGATACTGCGTATTGGAGGTGCCCATGCTCTTGGCCATAGCCAGACCGGTGGCGTACCCTTTGACCGTGATGTTTGCCAGATACGACCAGTCGATGCGGCGGATGGTAACAGCCGTAGAGTTGTAATAAAGCAGTTCGCGCAGCACGTCGGCATCTTCTTTGGAAGCCGGTGCACCCGCCAGACCGGAATTGATCCAGTAGTCCGGCGCAAAGTTCAGGTTTTCAAGGCGCATGATGTCCCACACCATATCCACATCGATGCCGGAGGACAGAGGCGTGCCGTAAATATTGATCTCGTTCGGGCTATTCATACCATATGTCTGATCGATACCGAAATAGGAATTGACCAGCGTGATATTTTCCAAACAGGTAAACTCTGTCGTTTCAATGGTCGCAGGGTAGATCTTGACCTGCTTGAAGCCCTGCTCGGGGTACCAGAAAGCCAGATTCTGCACCTTGGAGTTGGTGGTCAGCGTCATGAAGGCGGGATCATTCAACTGATTTTCGCCGCAATGCACCTTAAGCACGGTACCCTTGATCTCGGGATACTCGTTAGGATTTCTCCACTCGCCGCAAAGTGTGACGCCGGTGGGGATATTCAGCGGCGTATAGCAATCATACTCGCCGGCCGGGATGAACACCGTGCCGCCGCCGTGGAAAGCCATGCCGTCGAGCAGGCTCTGGATCACGACACCGTAATCTTTCACGTCCTTGATGTTGTGAGAAGCCATATATTCGCCCAGGTTATAACCGGCCACAACGATATCGTCACGGAAGGTCTCGCCGAATTCGACCTGCTTGAATACCGGCGGGTCGGCATTGAAGCTGCCGTCGCCGATGGGGTCCTCCTCCACGGAGGGCGCCGGTTTTGTCAGGTCGACCAGACGCACGTTTATGATCTTGATGACGCAGGACTGACCGATGAGATTATCGGGGAAGCTGATCATATACACGCGGAAATAGTCGAAATGAGAGGGCACAAAGGGATCGGAATCCGCCTTCATAAAATTGAATTCACTCAGATCGATGACCATTCGCGTCCACTGGTTTTTCACGAATTTCAGTCTGGCTGAAGAGATATCCAATTCGCCCTTATCGCAGTCGCCGCCGCTGCAGAGCTCGATCTGTCCGCTGGCGCCGTCAACGATCATGTTCACCAGACCGTCATCGCCGGCAATGCTCAGATCGAACTGGATACCGAGTTTGCCGGCACCGATCTTACCGCTGGTGGGAAAACCGTACCGAGTAAGGTCGATGGGCTCATCCAGTTTCAAGCCCTCGATGAACAATTGCTTGTTGGTAAGGACGGTTTTCGCACCGCTGATGGAATACCCCAGATCGGCGATGACATACCCCGTCTCGGCACTCGCGGACTGTCCGAAGGACAGTCCCATAGCGGGCACCAGCAGGCAAAGGCACAAAAAAACAGATAGCAGTCGCTTTTTCATGAATATTCTTCCTTCCCTTTACATGATTTGAAGTCTGCATATTCATATTAGCATAAAATCCGCCATTTTAAAATGTTAAAATATTAAAATAATTTGTAAAAAAAGATACATTTTGTAATTCTTCGATAGGTAGGACAAAAGCCCGTGAAGCCTGTAAAATCGCTGTATCATAGGATTTTGCGGCGACATTTTTCGGGAATTTATTATTTGTTATTTCTTTTTCTCATCACCACAAAGGTCAGATAGAGGATCGTGATGACGCACAGCACCGTGGCGATCACCGAAGTGACCTGCTGGGCATACAGCGTGACGCCGAACACCGTAAGGCCGCCGATCTTCTGAATATATGACACCAGCGGGCTGACGGCAAGAGTCGTCAAAAACCCGGCGGCGCCGGCAAACGCATGGCAGAATGCCAGCGCATCGGCCCGCTTTTCGGCCGATGCCCGTTCAAACACAAGATTCAACTCGGCACTGCCGGTGCCGCCGTTTGCCACGCCAATCAGCACATTATAGATGAGGAAACAGACCACACCGGTCTTGGGAGTGGCAAACGACACCGCCAGAAACGACACGGCGGCAAATATGTAACAGATGCGCACCATGCGGGCAAAGGAGCGCTTATCCGCATACCGCCCCCAAAAACGGGAGATGATCATGCGCGCCACACTGCCGACCGAGGTGATGATGACCGAAAGCAACTGGGAAAACCCGAGTTCCTTGTTTTGATAGGAGCCCAAAAAGGAGGTGGTGGAATAGGTGGCCAGCCGCCACAGCACCAGCAGGATCGCCACCCGAACGATCTCTTTATCCTTGAGTAGCGACAACATACTGCGCAGCGCGCCGGTACGTTTTTCCGTCTCCTCCGCGGGACGCTCGATCGAGAGCACCATGGTGAGCGTGTGCATCACCATCAGCACAAAAATGGTGACGGCACAGAGAATGAACGCGGTACGCAGTTCGCCCTTGTCCTTAAAATAGTCCACCAACTGCCCCATACCAAGCGTGAACAGGATACCTGTTATCAGCGAAATGATCTCTTTATTTGCGGTAAACACGCCCCGCTGACGCGGATCCACCAGTGACATGAACCAGTTGATCTTTTTGGGAAACACCGCATTATAGATCACATAGGCCGAAATGATGATCACGGCAAACAGCGCCGTTTTCCAGCCGGAGGCGACCCCCTGCTCGGAATTGAGCGGGATGATGTAAAGCAGCATGAACAGAAGCTGATTGACCACGCTCAGCGCCACCACGAAGCGCTTGACCTGATGCCGCCGATAGAGCAGCGACAGCAGCTGGAACAAACTGCCCAGTGAAATGATGGAGGAAATAATACCGGTCAGGCTGTCGCTGAAACCGAGATAATCGGTCAGACGGGCCAGGAAAGTACCCGTCACCAACAGTGAGATCAAATATTCCAATGCGGCCTCGATGTTATAGTACACCCGGCTGCGCTTATATGCCTTTTGCTGCAGAGGTTCTGACTCTTCCACACGATCACCCCGCCATAAAAATATAGAAAATATTATAATTCAGCCGCCGTATCCTGTCAATGGTGAAAAAGAGAAAAATGGCGTAATTCAGCGAATTCCGCCATTTTACTATTCAAAAGACTTCGATCGTGTGGACACGGGTAAAGGTCTCCCCCGCCGCGACCTGCTCGATGCCCTCTTTGGTTTTGAAATTCTGGTCGGTACCGGTGCTGTCGGAAATGCCGCACCAAGGCTCCAGACATACATACGGTGCATGGGCATTCGCCTTGGTCCAGATGAGGAAATACGGGAAACCTTCACAGGTCACGCGCACGCCCCGTCCGGTACGGCGGTTACGCAGCGTGGCGCTGCGGGAGCGCAGGTGCTTGAAGACCAGCGCGTCGACTGTAAAGTAGTCATATTTCAGCGGCAGGGTATCGGTGCTTTCGGCAATGACATTCGTCTGATCACCGATCAGATTGCCCTCCAGCACGCTGGAGATCAAATCTTCCTTTTGCGGGAAGATCACGTCATACTCCTCGATGCCCTCGGGACAGAGATACCCCTCATGGGCACCGATGGAAAAGTACATGGTACGGTCATCGACGTTTTTCACCTCATATGTCACCGTCAAACGGCCGTCCTCCAGAAGATAGCGCAGCCGCAGTTCAAATTCAAAGGGGAACTGCGGGCGGGTCTCTTCATCGGCGCACAGCAGAAATGTCACGCAGTTCTCCCCCACGCTTTCCACCTCGAACGGTTTCTTGCGCACGAAGCCGTGCTTGCCCAGCGTGTAGGTCTTCCCGTCAAGGATATACTGATCGTCTTTCAATCCGCTGCAGATGGGGAAAACCAGCGGGCAGGAATTGGCCCAGATCTTCTCGTCGCCGCCCCAGATATACTCGGTGCCGTCGCAGCACAGGCTTTTCAGTTCGGCACCCACCTCGCTGAATTTGGCCGTCATACGGCCGTTCTGAATCGTGATCATCGTTCATTCCTCCGCTTTTTTGATTTCTCTTGTCCATTCCACCGCCAGTTCCACCCAATGCGCGTTGTGCGGATTGGCCGTGTTGGTGATGGGATTGCTCAACGCCATGCCGTGAGGGGCGTGGCGGAACACGTGCAATTCATACGGCAGCCCCTTGGCGGCGTATGCCTCTGCCAGCCACAGAGAGTTGCGCGAATCGACCACCTGATCATCCGAGGTATGGATGATGCAGGCCGGCGCCGAACGCTCATCTACACACTTTTCCAGCGATACGGCTTCCATCTGCTCCTCGGTGACATCGGCACCGCAGAGGTTGTAAAAAGAGCCTCTGTGAGCCAGACGCATGTCGGCGGTGATGACCGGATAGACCGGGATGATGCCGGTGGGCTTGTTATACCCGAACGGCATATCGATCGCCTGCCTCACCGCATCCAGATGCCACAGCGTACCGAGCATGGTGCAAAGGTGCCCGCCGGCGGAAAAGCCGGTCACAAATACGCGGTCGGGATCGGTGCAAAACTCTTTGGCGTGGTCGCGGATATACTTCATTGCCAGACTCGCCTCGATCAGCTGATCCGGGAAATATCCCGCGCCATCCACGGAATAGTGCAGCACAAAGGCGTTGAAACCGTAGGGCATGAACGCCTGGGCGATCGGCTCCCCCTCGTGTTCACTGCAGACGGTATGATATCCGCCGCCGGGAATGACCAAAATCGCATCCCGCACAAAATCGAACACTTTATCCGCCACATAGACGTCCAAAAACACATCGGTACGTCCCTCTTTCAGGTACACACGCTCATACCGCATGGTCATCAACTCCTTCGCGGGTATCATAGCACAAACGGGAAAATTTTGCAACCGTTTTGCGCCAATTGCCGCACACTACGAATATTAAAAAATTTCCTTTTATTCCCTTGCAATCGTAAAATAGAGGGAGTATAATAAGGTGAATTTTGTCTTTTTATGGAGGTGAGGAGGATGTCCACACGCCACACCGTGGAAATGTGCGAAGGGCCGCTTTTGGGAAATATCCTGCTCTATGCTCTGCCGCTGATCGCCACCGGACTGCTGCAGCTGCTCTATAACGCGGCAGACCTGATCGTGGTGGCCCGCTGGGCGGGCGGCAC
>JAZRVU010000098.1:0-3686 GCA_045599305.1 Acutalibacteraceae bacterium
CTGGATATCGTCAACCCCTATTTCCGCACCAAGGACAGCGCCGATGAACTGGCGGCGGCGGGCATCCGCCTCATCGCCTCGCCCTATGCCAATTCCAATGTGGATATCCCCGCCCTGCCCGGCGAGCTGTACGCCGTCACCGACGACCGCACCGCCCATGCCGTGCTGGATGTGGGCGGCGATGACCGCGGCGCGTTGGCGCTGGGGCGGTATGTGCCGAAGATTTTGGAGGAAAACGATTACGCCATGCTGGCGGTCATCAACTGCCACCGCCCTCTGACCGCCACGCCGGAGGATACGGCCGCGGTGCTGCGGGAGGTGGAGTCCGCCGGAGGATTGCCCTTCACGGGGCTGGTGAACAACTCCAATCTCGGTGCCGGTACCACCCCCGAGACCGTGCTGCGCAGCACGGAATACGCCGCGGCGGTGTCGGCGCTCACCGGCCTGCCGGTGGTGATGACCACCGCCGAAGGATCCGTGGCAAGTCAACTCGCGGGGCAGATCCCCGATCTGTTCCCGCTGCATCTGCAAAAATCGACCGATTGGCGAACGTAAAGGAGGAAAAGCAAATGACAAAGGTAACGTTTGACGAAGATCGCTGCAAAGGCTGCGGCCTGTGCGTGGGCGCCTGCCCGAAGCACCTGCTCGCGATGGCGAAAGAAAAGCTGAATGCCAAAGGCCATCATCCGGCCGAGATCACCGATCAGGAAGCCTGCATCGGCTGCGCGTTCTGCGCCACCATGTGCCCTGACTGTGTCATCACCGTGGAAAAGGAATAATAAGAAAGGTGAGTGAAACCAAATGTCCGAAAAAGTGCTGATGAAAGGGAACGAAGCCATTGCGGAAGCGGCCATCCAGTGCGGCTGCCACCATTACTTCGGCTATCCCATCACACCGCAGACCGAGGTCGCGGCCTATATGGCCAAGCGGATGCCCAAGATCGGCGGCGTGTTCCTGCAGGCTGAAAGCGAGATCGCCGCGATCAATATGGTCATCGGTGTCTCCTCCGCCGGCAAACGTGTCATGACCTCCTCGTCCAGCCCCGGGATCTCGCTCAAGAGCGAGGGGCTGTCCTATCTCGCCGGCTGCGATCTGCCCGCCTTCGTGGTGAACGTGCAGCGCGGCGGCCCCGGCCTGGGCGGTATCCAACCCTCCCAGTCGGATTATTTCCAGGCCACCCGCGGCGGCGGTCACGGCGATTATCACATGATCGTGCTGGCGCCCAACAGTGTGCAGGAGATGGCCAGTCTCACCGTCCGCGGCTTCGATCTGGCGGATAAATACCGCATGACCACCATGCTGCTGGCCGACGGTACCATGGGTCAGATGATGGAGCCCGTGAGTCTGGAGTTCGGCGATGTGCCCACCTATGAAAAGCCGTGGGCGGTCACCGGTACCGGTCTTGCCCGTCCCCACAACGTGGTGAACTCCCTCTTCCTCAAGCCGGAGGAGCTGGAGCGCGAAAACCTCGCCCGCTATGAGCGGTATAAGCTCGTGGAGGAGAACGAGGTGCTGTATGAAGAATACATGATGGACGACGCCGAGATCTGCATCGTGGCGTTCGGCATTGCCGCGCGCGTGTCCAAGAACGCCATCGCCGAAGCCCGCAAGCAGGGCATCAAGGTCGGCCTCATCCGCCCGATCACCCTGTGGCCGTTCCCGAAGAAGGTGCTCAATGCCGCGGCCGATAAGGTCAAGGCGTTCCTGTCGGTGGAACTGTCGATGGGCCAGATGATCGAGGATGTGGAGCTGGCCACCCGCTGCAAGAAGCCGGTGTACCTGTGCAGCCGTGTCGGCGGCATGATTCCCTCGCCGGCTGAGGTGCTGGAGAAGATCCGGCAGATCGAGAAAGGAGATGTGCAGGCATGAGTATCGTATTTCAGAAGCCTCACGCGCTGACCGATGCGGAGTTTTCCTTCTGCCCCGGCTGCACGCACGGCATCGTACATCGCCTGGTGGCGGAATGCCTGGACGAACTGGGCATCGAGGGCCGCACCGTCGGTATCGCGTCGGTCGGCTGCTCCGTCACCTGCTATAATTTCTTCAATTGTGACATGGTGCAGGCCGCGCACGGCCGTGCACCGGCCGTGGCTACCGGCGTGAAGCGTGCCGACCCGTCCAAGATCGTGTTCACCTATCAGGGCGACGGCGATCTGGCCTCCATCGGTACCTGCGAAAGCGTTCACGCGGCCGCCCGCGGTGAAAACATCACCGTCATTTTCATCAATAATGCCATCTACGGCATGACGGGCGGCCAGATGGCACCCACCTCGCTGCCCGGTCAGGTCACCCAGACCTCGCCCTACGGCCGTGACGTGAACACGCAGGGCTATCCCGTGAAGATGTGCGAGATGCTCTCGCAGCTCGACGGCGCCACCTATCTGGAGCGTGTGACCGTGAACAACGTGAAGAACGTGAAAAACGCGAAGCGCGCCATCAAAAAGGCGTTCCAGAATCAGATCGACGGCAAGGGCTTCTCGCTGGTCGAGGTGCTTTCCACATGCCCGAGCAACTGGGGCAAAACGCCTGAACAGTCGCTGGAATGGCTGGAGCAGAACATGATCCCCTACTATCCGTTGGGCGTCTATAAGGACAAGGGAGGCGAGGCGTAATGAGCACCAACCGTATTCTCATCGCCGGCTTCGGCGGGCAGGGCCTGCTGTTTGCCGGTAAGTTCCTCGCCTATAAAGGCCTCACCGAGGGCCGCCAGGTCAGCTGGCTGCCGTCCTACGGCCCCGAAATGCGCGGCGGCACCTGCAACTGCAGCGTGATCCTGAGCGACGAGCCGGTCGGCTCGCCCATCATCGACACGCCGGATATCCTCATGGTCATGAACCGTCCCTCGCTGGATAAGTTCGAGGACACCGTGGTGCCCGGCGGCACCCTGTTCGTCGATTCCACGCTGATCGACCGCAAGGTCGCGCGGGACGACGTGAAGGCGTATTATATCCCCGCCACGCAGATGGCATCGGATGCCGGTTTCCCCACGCTGGCCAACATGATCATCGTGGGCAAGATCATCCGCGAGACGGGCGCCGTCTCCTATGAGGATCTGATGGCCGGCCTGAAAAAGTGCGTATCCGCACGCCATCAGGATCTGATGGACGCCAACTTCAAGGCCATCGACATGGGCTACCGGTACGAAGGTTAACTCTGTTTTTCAAAAAATCCCCGCGTTTAGCCCGATGTTCTTACGGGAGAAATCAGAAAAAACCGAATAGGAACAGCAAACGATGGGCTCGCCGACATAATATCGGCGAGCCCATCGTTTTTCATCTGTTTATACAAGCCAAATATACATTCAGCGTTTCGTTTTTCTTTCTTAGGCCGGCACATACCGGGCATCCGGTTTCCTGCGTCCCTGCACGAGAATAAACCACAGCACGCCATTCGTGTCCTTCACTGCACTTCCACCACACCTTTTTATGACTCCCACATGAAACCATTTCCGGTTTCAGATTACCGTTCCGTTCGGGATGCCATTCCTCGGAAAGCATCGGCTTCAGCGTTTTCAAATCATTGAATCCGGCTAACACCTTTTTGCAGCGCCAATAGTGTTCCGTGGAATTGGGATTTAATTTCCCGGCATAGTCTATGACTGTCAGACGTCCGAAACGTTTGCCGATATAGTCCTTGAGGGGCGGATTCGACAGACATCCGCATGAACGCACCTTACCCTTTCGCAG
>JAZRVU010000099.1:0-38308 GCA_045599305.1 Acutalibacteraceae bacterium
CAACGTATATTGTAATCTTCTGAACAAGATTTGTCAAGGCTTTTTACTCGCGCTTTGGCCAAAAATCATAAAAAATTCACAAATTCAAAAAAGGCCGTTTTGTGTCGAAAAGAGCGCCGAATGGCTTTAAAACGGGTCGACAAGGTCGCTTTTTGATATTCCGCCGCAGTGGCCGCGACGAACAAAGCGTCCGAAAACGCTTTGCGCAGTCCCCGCTGTTCGCTATTTTACAAAAATGGTATATGATATCAAAGTAGCAAGTTTCCTTTGCGTGATGCGCCGGCTCTTTTTTCGCTTCAAAAATTTTCCCCGGTCTGCCTGTTTTGACAAAAAGAGCCGTTTGCGGCCGATATAATGGAAGAAAAAACAGAGGACGTGGAAACGGTGAAAGAAAAGGCGGTTTCGGCACAGAGCACAAAAAACGTCGGGGCAAAGCGGAGCGACTCGGCCGCGCGGCAGGTGGCCATTTCGCTTTTCTGGGCGGTGATGGGTCTGCTCGCGCCGCGGGTGAGCGTGTACGGCGGACTGTCACCGTTCGGTGTCGGGGTGGCGGCCGCGGCCGGCGGGGTGGGCGCACTGCTCACCCCCGCGGCGGTGGCGGTGGGCTACCTGCTGAACGGCAGCACCCTCTTTTTGCTGCGGTATCTCGCCGCGGTGACCATCGCCGCCGGGGTGCGCTGGTCGTTCGCCGGGCTGAAGGGCGCGGCGGCCGCACGGCTGCTGCCGCCGATCGCCGCCTTCGTGGCCTCGCTTACCGCCGGCTTTGCGGTGCAGATCCCCGGCGGCGTGTCGGTCTACACCGCGCTGGCGCTGGTGTGCGAGGGGGTGCTGGCGGCGGGCTTTGCCCGGCTGTGCACCGTCACCGACGGGCTGATGCACCACGCGGAGCATGACCGGCAGGGTCTGCTCCCCGCCGAACAACTGGCGGTGACGGCGGTGGCCGCCGTGGCGCTGATGTCTTTGAACGGCGTGGCGGTGGGCGGCATCTCGCTGGGGCGCATCCTGTGTGCGGCGACGGTGCTGCTCTTTGCCCGCAGCGGCAAGGAGCAAAGCGGCGCCATTGCGGGGATCGCGCTGGGTGCGGCACTGCTGCTCACCGACCCGGATATGGCGGTGCGCGCCGTGGGGTTTGCGTTCGGCGGGCTGACGGCGGGGGTGTTCGCCCGTGTCAACCGTTTTGCGGCCGCGGGGATGTATCTCATCACCGCTACCCTGCTGGCCATGGCGGCGGGGGACGGCGCCGCCATGGCGCAGACGGCCTATGAGGCGGCGCTGGCGGCGGTGTTGTTCGTGCTGCTGCCCACCTCGCTCGACCGGCGGATCAACGGCCTGTTCCTGCGCGGGCGGGAGCTGCCCGCGGTGGAGGGACTGCGCCGCTCGGTGATGTGGCGCCTTTCCCACGCCGCCCACGCCATGGGGGAGGTTGCCGGTACGGTGGACGCCGTCTCGGGCAAGATGGCCGCCATCAGCGCACCGGATCTGGGCAGTCTGTGCCGGGGCGTGTCGGAGGAACTGTGCCGCAGCTGCCCGGAGCATTCCCGCTGCTGGGACACGGGCTACCATGATACGATGGATGCGTTCAATCACATGACCGATCATCTGCGCGCCGCGGGAAGCGTGGAGCGCGGGCAGTTGACCGGGCGGCTCGCGGAATGTCCCAAAGCCGGGGAGATATTGGAGCGGGTCAACGGCGGCTACGGCCGGTTTCTGATGCGGGAGAGCGCTTTTCGCCGCCTTTCGGAGATCCGCGCGGTGGCGGGCGACCAGTTTTACGCCATGGCGGCCATGCTGGGCGAACTCGCCGCCGCCTTTTCCGATCCCGCCGCCGTGGACGAGCAGGCGGCCGCGCGGGTGCGGGAGGTGTGCGCGGAATACGGGCTCGCGGCGGACGAGGTGCTGTGCACACTGGGACGCTGCGGGCACATGGAGGTGGAACTGACCGTACCCGATACCGACCTGCATTTTGACGAGCTGGCCTGGCGGCAGCAGGTGAGCGACGCCTGCGGCCGCACTTTTCAGCGCCCGCAGGTCACCCGCATGGGCTCCGGAGCACGGGTGTCCCTGCGTGAGCGTCCCCGCTGGCGGGTGACGGTGGGGCGCGCCCAACTCTGCTGTTCGGGCGAGCGGCTGTGCGGCGACGCCACCGATGTGTTCACCGACGCCGAGGGGCGCACCGTGATGGTGCTCTCCGACGGCATGGGCTGCGGCGGCCGGGCGGCGGTGGACGGCGCGATGACTGCCGGGCTGACGGCCCGTCTGTTGGAGGCGGGCTTCGGCGCGGACAGCGTACTGCGCATGGTCAACGCCGCCTTGATGGTGAAGGGCGGGGAGGAGAGCCTCGCCACGCTGGACGTGGCGGTGATCGACCCGTTTTCCGGGCAGCTGGACAGCCTGAAAGCCGGGGCGGCGGTATCGCTGCTGCGCAGCGGCGGCCGGGTCAGCCGCATCGAGCGCTCCTCGCTGCCGCTGGGCATTCTGCGCGAGGTGAATTTCGAGCGCAGTACCGATACGCTGACAGGCGGCGACGTGCTGCTGCTCTTCAGCGACGGTGCGGTGAGCGAGAGCGTGGCCGCCGCCGAAGAGGTGCTGCGCGATTACGACACCGAAAACGGCACCATGCAGGATCTGGCCGAAACGGTGGCGTCGGCCGCCCGGCGGCTGCAGCAGGCCGGCGGCGGGCGGGAGGACGACATCACCGTGCTGGCCGCCTGTGTCTGCCCGTGCGCATAAACGGCTTTTTGGCGGGCATACTGTGGATGAAGGAGGCGAAAGCAGATGAATGATACCGCAAAACTGCTGCAGGGATGTCACCGCGGCGTGGTGACCGCCATCAACTCGCTGGAGCAGGTGATGGACCACGTGCAGAGCCCGCAGATGCAGGAGCGCCTGGAGGCTACGCTGAAGCGGCATAAGTCGCTGGGCGAGGAGATCGACCTGAAACTGAACGCACACGATATCGAGGGGCAGGAGCCCAACGCCATGGCGCGTCTCGGGGTGTGGATGACCACCGAGATGCGTATGATGGGGGACGGCAGCGACCGCGACCACCAGATCGCCAAGCTCGTCATCAACGGCTGCAATACCGGCATCCAGGGACTCAGCGAGGATATCAACCGCTGGAAAGAGGCGTCGGGCGAAAGCATCGACCTCGCCACCGCGCTGGTGAGCGAGGAGCAGCGCCTGATGGACGACCTGCGACTTTATCTGTGACCAACCGAAAAGCCTTTCGGCATTTTTTGCCGAAAGGCTTTTTTGCGCCTGCCGCTCATATTTTACCGCTTGCGAAACGGGAGAAAATATGGTATGATACTACCATTGAGGCAGGAGGTGACAGCCATGTATGTATTTTTTGATCTGGACGGTACGCTGACCGATTCGAAAGAGGGGATCACCCGGTCGGTGCAGCACGCCCTGCGGCATTTCGGCATCGATGAGCCGGACACCGCCAAGCTCACCCCGTATATCGGCCCGCCGCTGAAGGATTCCTTCGAGCAATACCACGGCCTCACACGCGAGCAGGCGGATGAGGCGCTGCTCGTCTACCGGGAGCGGTATGCCGATGTGGGCATCTTCGAAAACCGGGTCTATGACGGCATCCCCGCGCTGCTGGCCGCTTTGCGCGCCGCGGGCTGCTCGCTGGCCGTCACCACCTCCAAGCCGCTGCTTTACACCGAGCGCATCCTGGCGCATTTCGGGCTGGACACCGCCTTCGACGCGGTGATCGGCTGTGACATGAGCGAGCGCAACACGAGCAAGACCACCCTCATCGCGGACGCCCTGCACCGCTTTGGCTGCGCGCCCGCACAGGCGTGGATGGTGGGCGACCGCTGCTTCGATATTGAGGGCGCTCACGAAAACGGCGTGCGCGCGGTGGGTGTGCGGTATGGCTTCGCCGCCCCGGACGAACTCGAGCAGGCCGGTGCGGACGTCATTGTCGGCTCGGTGACCGAACTGCAGGCGTTTTTGCTGGCACAATGCGATACAAAAAGCAATAAATAAACATATATATACGGAGAGTAATTATGGATTCCTACGGTTTACATCCCACAGAACTGCTTTTGCCCACCTGTGACCCCGCCCGCTGGTCGGTGGTCGCCTGCGATCAGTACACCTCTGAGCCCGCCTACTGGGCGCAGGTGGAGAAATTGGTGGGGGATGCCCCCTCCACCCTGCGGCTGACGCTGCCGGAAATTTTTCTCAACGACCGCCGCGAGGAACGCATCGCGGGCATCAACGCCGCCATGACGGACTATCTGTCCGGTGACGTGCTGCGCACCGTGGCGGACGGCATGGTGTATATCGAGCGGCAGACCTCGGCCGGCGTGCGGCGGGGACTGCTGGGCGTGGTCGATCTGGAGGAATACGATTACCGCCCCGGCAGCCACACCCTCATCCGCGCCACCGAGCAGACGGTGGTGGAGCGCATCCCGCCGCGGGTGGCGATCCGCTGCGATGCGCCGCTGGAATTGCCGCACGTGCTGCTGCTGGCGGACGACCCCGGCCGCACCGTGATCGAGCCGCTGGCCGACCGGGCGGCGGAGTTCGAGACGCTGTATGATTTTGACCTGATGATGGGCGGCGGGCACATCACCGGCCGTCTGCTGAACGAGCAGGCCAAAGGGCAGGTGGCCGCGGCGCTGGCGGCGCTGACGGCGGGGCAGGAGGACGCCCTGCTCTTTGCGGTGGGGGACGGCAACCATTCGCTGGCCACCGCCAAGGAGTGCTACCGCCGCGACCCCAATCCGCTCAACCGCTATGCGCTGGTGGAGGTGGTGAACGTGCACGACGATGCCATTCAGTTCGAGCCGATCTACCGCGTGCTGTTCCACGCCGATGCCGACGCGGTGCTGACGGCACTTTCGGCGGCGCTGGGCAGCGAGGCGGCCGATGCACAGGTGTTCACCTGCGTCACCGCCGCCGGTGAACGGACACTGCGGCTGCGTCCCACCTCAAAACTGCCGGTGGGTACCCTGCAGGCGTTTTTGGACGAGTATCTCGCCGCTCATCCCGCAATCGGCATCGACTATATCCACGGCGAGGACACCGTGCGCTCGCTCTGCCGCGAGGAGGGCACGCTGGGCTTTTTGTTTGCCGGTATGGGCAAAAGTGACCTGTTCCCCGCCATCCGGGCGGACGGCTCGCTGCCGCGCAAGACCTTTTCGATGGGTCACGCCGCGGATAAACGGTATTATCTGGAATGTCGGAAGATCCGTGAATGAAGGCGTGCGCCGGGCCCGAAAGCCCGGCGCATTATCCGTTTTTGAGCATCAGCCACTCGGCGGTGTCCGCCGTGCGGGCAAGGGCGGTGCAGCAATCGTGAAAGGCGGCCGAGACCTCTGCCGCTTCGGCGGGCAGCCGCTGCCGCTCTGCCGCCCAACCCGCATCGCTTTCGCGGCGCAGGGTGTAAAGCTCGGCGGCCAGCTGCGGCAGACGGGTCTCCTCGCCCCATTGGATCAGTTGACCGGTCAGGTCCCGCACCAGTCCGCAGCCCACGGCCACCCGTGTCACCCATTTGTGCGCGCCGGCGAAAGGGGCGTGCTGCCACATCACCGCGGTGTCCGTCAGCAGGGCGGCGGCTTCGGCCAGCTCCCGCACCCAAAGCGAGATGTCCTCCCGCTCCACCGGTGCGACCAGCAGCCGCCCGAGCCGTTCGTTCAGTTCCCGCCAGTTGCGGTGGGCGGCGGCGCAAAGCCCCCGCAGATGGCGCAGCCGCTCATCGAAATCGCCGTATTCGGCCATGTTCTGCAAGATGACCGCCTCGCGGCACAGGCAGTCGGCCGCCGTTATCAGGGCATCGGCACAGGGGAACTCCTGCCGTTTGAACATATGGCATCCCTCCTTCTTGATAAAATGCGCGCGGGAGGGGCAATTATACCACTTTTTTAGGAAAGGATGATACACGTGAGGATCCGGCACCTTTGCAAAGTGCTGCTCCCGCTGCTGCCGGCTGCGGCGGCGCTGGGGCTGACCGCCGCGGCGCGGTATGCCCCCGGCGCGGTGGAGGCTGTTCATGTACGCGGGGTATTTCGCGCGCTTTCGGCGGTGATCGGTACCCTCACGCAGTATATCCCCGTCTCTCTCACCGAGGCACTGGCCGTGGCCGCGGTGCCGCTGCTGCTCGGCGCGGCGGTGGTGCTCATCTGCCGGCGCCGCAGGATCCGGTGGCGGCGTCTGCTGCGCGGCGTCTGCTGGGCGCTGTCCCTGCTGCTGCTCTGCTACACGCTGATGCACGGGCTCAACTATTCCCGCCGCCCGCTGGCCGAACTGATGGCGCTGCCGGCGGGACAGGCCGACACCGAAGAACTGGCCGCGCTCTGCCGCTGGTGCGCCGAAAACGCCTCGGCCGCGCGGGCGGAATGTGCCGAAGACGGGAGCGGCTGCATGACGCTGGACGTGCCGCTTTCGAAAACGCTTGCCGCGGGCGGCGCGGGGTACGACCGGCTCGCGGCCGACTACCCGTTCCTCTTTGGCACCGTGCACCGCGCCAAGGGGGTGCGGCTGTCGCACTGGTGGTCGTATACCGGCATCACGGGGATGTATTTTCCCTTTTTTGCCGAGGCGAACGTGAATGTGGACATTGCCGACAGCGAACTGCCCATGACGGTCGCCCACGAACTGGCACACACCCGCGGCTTTGCGCATGAGGACGAGTGCAATTTCCTCGGCATCCTCGCCTGCACGGCACATCCCGACGCGGGCTGGCGGTATTCCGGCTGGCTTTCGGCGTATATCTATGTGTCAAACGCGCTTTACGAGGTGTCGCCCGCCGAGTGGACGGCTGTGCGGGACACCTGCTGTTCGGCGGCCGTGCAGCGCGATCTGGCGCAGCGCTCGGTCTACTGGGCGGCGTTTTCCGGCCCCGCGATGACCTTTTCGAGCGAGGTGAACGATACCTTCATCCGCGCCAACGGCGACGCCGAGGGGATCGTGCGGTATGACGGGGTGACCGCACTGCTGCTCATGTGGAAGCGCACGCTGTGACGGGGCGCACATCTTTTTGAGGACGGGCATATGTTGTATTGGAGCAATTCCATGTTTAAACCCGTTCGGAATCGGTTAGACTATGGATACCGATTTCAAAAAAGGTGTGAGAAGATGATCGTACACAGAGGAGATATCTATTATGCCGACCTGAGCCCCGTGGTCGGCTCGGAGCAAGGGGGCGTCCGTCCGGTGCTGATCGTGCAGAACGATGTGGGCAATCGCTTCAGCCCCACCGTGATCGCCGCGGCCATCACCAGTCAGCAGGACAAGGCCAAACTACCCACCCACATCCAGCTCAGCCCCGAGGGCAGCGGCCTGCAGCGGGATTCCATCGTGCTGCTCGAACAGATCCGCACATTGGATAAGCGGCGGCTGAAGGAACACATGGGCCGTCTGGACGATCAGTCGATGACCCGCATCGACGAGGCGCTGCAGATCAGTTTCGGTCTGGGCGAGGACGGCCGCAGATAACAGGCTTTTGGGCGTCACCCGGCGGTGACGCCCTTTTTTTGCCGGGCGGCAAACGCCGACAGGTTTCGGCCGCCAAAAATGATATACTGGGAGCGTGTGGCGGCCGGTGGTGGGGACTTGCCCAAAAAGCGAGCGAGAAAACAGTGCAATTTGACCAAATAGATGATGGCTTATTTACGGATATTTTGCATTTTCGCTGATTTAGGGCTTGAAAAATCTGCCAACATCTGCTAAACTATAAATGAAAAGTTGTCTTCCCGTGCGGGGGGGCAGGGAATCAAAAAAGGACGGTCGGATTATGCAGGATGTCAACATCTTTTTTTATGAAAAGCCCGGCGAGCCGTCACCCCATTTTCACAAAGGGGTGAACTGCCGCCTGTTCGATCTGCTCGGCTGTCACCGGGAGGCGGACGGCTATGTGTTTCGCGTGTGGGCGCCGAATGCCTCGGCGGTGGCGCTGACAGGCGATTTCAACGGCTGGGACAACACCGCCCTGCCGATGACGCGGGTGGGGGACGACGTGTGGGAATGCCGCACCGATGCCCCCGGTGAATATGACGCCTATAAATACGCGGTGACCGGCGCGGACGGGCAAACGGTGCTCAAATCCGACCCATGTGCCTATCATTACGAAACGGCCCCGGCCAACGCCTCCAAGGTGTATCAGCCGGAGGGGTATGTGTGGCACGACGCGGCGTGGCAGCGCAAGAAGGCGAAAGAGTCGGTCTATGACCGGCCGGTGAACATCTATGAGGTGCACGCCGGGTCGTGGAAGCGCCACCCCGACGGAAATCCCTATTCCTACCGCGACCTGGCGGCGGGTCTGGTACCCTATGTGAAGGAGATGGGCTACACCCACATCGAGCTGCTGCCCATCATGGAGTTCCCCTATGACGGCTCATGGGGATATCAGGTGACGGGGTATTTCGCCCCCACCTCCCGCTACGGCACGCCGGCCGATTTTATGGCGTTCGTGGACACCTGCCATCAGGCGGGCATCGGGGTCATCCTCGACTGGGTGCCCGCACATTTCCCGCGGGATGAATTCGGCCTCTTCCGGTTCGACGGCGGCCCCTGCTATGAATATGCCGACCCGCGCCGCGGCGAGCATAAGGAGTGGGGCACCTGCGTGTTTGATTACGGCCGGCCGGAGGTGCGCAGCTTCCTCATCTCCAACGCGATCTTCTGGATGGAGCGGTATCACGCGGACGGCCTGCGGGTGGACGCGGTGGCCTCCATGCTCTATCTTGACTATAACCGCCGGCCGGGCGAATGGCTGCCCAACCAGTTCGGCGGGAACGAAAATCTGGAGGCGGTTGCTTTTCTGCGGCTGCTCAACGAGGCGGTGTTCGCCCGCTTCCCGCAGGCCATGATGATCGCGGAGGAATCCACCGCATGGCCGCTGGTCTCCCGTCCCACCGATGCGGGCGGGCTGGGCTTCAATTTCAAGTGGAACATGGGCTGGATGAACGATATGCTGCGCTATGCGGCGATGGATCCGCTCTTCCGCAAGGACAACCACGACGCCCTCACCTTCTCACTGTTCTATGCCTTTTCCGAAAATTTCATCCTGCCCGTCTCGCACGACGAGGTGGTGCACGGCAAGGGCTCGCTCCTCAACAAGATGCCGGGCGAATATGAGATGAAATTCGCCGGGGCGCGGGCGTTCCTCGGCTATATGATGACCCACCCGGGCAAGAAACTCAACTTCATGGGCAATGAGCTGGGGCAGTTCAAGGAGTGGGACTATCAGTCCGGGCTGGACTGGCTGCTGCTCGACTATGAGGCGCACCGTCAGTTTCAGCGGTTCGTGCGGGAACTCAACGCCTTTTATCTGAAATCCGCGCCGCTGTGGGAGAACGACTTTTCGTGGGAGGGCTTTTCGTGGATCGCCCATGACGACCGCTCCCAGAGCGTCATCGCCTTCCGCCGCATCGACCGCAAGGGCCGCGAACTGATCGCGGTGTGCAATTTCACCCCCGTGCAGCGAGAAAATTACCGCATCGGTGTGCCGGCGGCGGGGGAATATCACGAGGTGTTCACCACCGATGCCGCGGCATACGGCGGCACGGGTGTGGCAAACGGAAAAATCCTGTCGGAAAAGGAGCCGATGCACGGGTGTGAGCAGTCGGTGTCGCTGACACTGCCGCCGCTCTCCGTCATCGTGCTGCGCCGGGCCCGATCGTCCCGCCGATAAGTGTCGTTCAAGTCATCAAGCAGAAAGGAAGACCGTTTTATGTATCGCAAGCAGGAATGTGTGGCCATGCTGCTCGCCGGGGGACAGGGCAGCCGCCTCTACGCCCTCACCCGCAGCATCGCCAAGCCCGCCGTGCCCTACGGCGGCAAATACCGCATCATCGACTTCCCCCTCTCCAACTGCACCAACTCCGGTATCGACACGGTGGGGGTGCTGACGCAGTATCAGCCGCTGGAGCTCAACGACTATATCGGCGCGGGGGAGCCGTGGGATCTCGACCGTGCGGGTGCCGGTGTGCACGTGCTGCCGCCCTATCAGCGCAATAAGGGGGCGGACTGGTACAAGGGCACCGCCAACGCCATCTATCAGAACATGAATTTCATCGAGCGGTACGATCCGGAATATGTGCTGGTGCTCTCGGGCGACCACATCTATAAAATGGACTATTCCAAAATGATCGCGGAGCACAAAAAGCACGATGCCGCCTGCACCATCGCCGTCATCGAGGTGGAGATGGCGGAGGCGAGCCGCTTCGGCATCCTGAACACCAACCCCGACGGCTCCATCTATGAATTCGACGAAAAACCCGCCCATCCCAAGAGCAATCTGGCCTCGATGGGCATTTACGTGTTCACGTGGGAAAAACTGCGCCGCTATCTCACGCAGGACGAGGCGGATCCCGCATCCTCCAACGATTTCGGCAAAAACGTGCTGCCCGCCATGCTGAATGCCGGCGAGCGGATGTTTGCCTACCGCTTCGAAGGGTACTGGAAGGATGTCGGCACCATCGACAGCCTGTGGGAGGCGAACATGGATCTGCTCGATCCCAACGTGCCGCTCGATCTGGAGGACCCCGAGTGGCGCATCTACGCCCGCAGTGCCG
Organism: Acutalibacteraceae bacterium; assembly: GCA_045599305.1. Classification (GTDB taxonomy): domain Bacteria; phylum Bacillota; class Clostridia; order Oscillospirales; family Acutalibacteraceae; genus SIG588. Next base: position 10,536 of record JAZRVU010000099.1, read on the forward strand.
GGTCGCCGCCCCACTACATCGGTAAATCTGCCCGGGTGCAGAACAGCATCATTTCCGAGGGCGGCGTGATCGACGGCGCCGTGGACTTTTCGGTGCTGTTTTCGGATGTGGCGGTGGAGGAGGGCGCGGAGATCCGCGACTCCATCCTGATGCCCGGCTGCCGGGTGAAAAAGGGCGCCCGGGTGCAATACGCCATCCTGGCCGAAAACGTCACGGTGGAGGAAGACGCCGTGGTGGGCAACCGCCCCGAGGATATGGACAACCTTGATGACTGGGGCGTGGCGGTGGTCGCCGCCGGCCGGCGGATCGGCCGCGGCGCGGCGGTGCCGGCCAAGGCCATGCAGGAGACCGATGTCGATGCAAAGGAGGGGCAGGACAATGCGTAATGTGAACGTGGTGGGCGTCGTGTTCCCCAATCAGCACGACGCGTGTCTGGGCGGGCTCACCTCCCGCCGCTCGCTCGGCTCGGTGCCCTTTGGCGGGCGCTACCGGCTGATCGACTTCGTGCTCTCCAACATGGTCAACGCCGGTATCAGCAAGGTGGCGCTGGCCACCAAAAGCCACTACCAGTCGCTGATGGATCATCTCGGCTCGGGCAAGGCGTGGGATCTCGACCGCAAGAACGGCGGCCTCTATTTTCAGCCCACCACCGTGTCGGATGCGGCCTATGCCGGGCGGATCGCGGCCTTCACGGATATGCTGGCGTTTTTGAATCACTGCAAAGAGGAATACGTGCTCATCGCCGACTGCCATGTGGTGGGCAATCTTGACTACGCCGCCCTCATCCGCCGCCATATCGACAGCGGCGCGGACGTCACCGCGGCCTATCGGGTCGGTGCCCCCATCGGGCGGGAGGACGATATCCTCTTTTCGACCGACGCCGCCGGGCGGGTGAGCGATATCCGCGTGGGTGCCGCCGGGGAGGCGACCGCCGCCTGCGGCATCGGCCTCTACGTCATCGGGCGGGAACTGCTCATCCGGCTGGTGCAGCAGGCCAATGCCCACAGCCTTTACCATTTCGAGCGGGACATCCTGCAGCACGGGCTGTCCGATCTGGCCATCTTCGGCTATGAGGTGACGGAATACACCGCAACGGTCTATTCGCTGGCCGGTTATTTTGAGGCGAACATGGCGCTGCTCGACCCGGACGTGCGCTCGAAGATATTCCTGCCTGCCCGCCGTGTCTACACCAAGGTGCGCGACTGTGCGCCGGCAGTCTACGGCCTGCACGCCACAGTGACCGATTCGCTGGTGGCGGACGGCGCCGTCATCGACGGCACGGTGCGCCGCTCGGTGGTGTTCCGCGACGTGAAGGTCGACCGCGGGGTGACGCTGGAAAACTGCATCATCATGCAGGGCAGCGCCATCCGCGCAGACGCGAAGCTCGGGTATGTCATCTGCGACAAGGATGTGCAGGTCGGGGACGCCGCCTCGCTGCAGGGCGTGGCACATTACCCGGTCTATGTGAAAAAGGGTATGAAGATTTAAGACGGCCGGACGCCGCCGGAAGTTTTTCATGAAAGGATGACTGTGATGAAGGTTTTATACGCGGCCAGTGAGGCCAGACCCTTTGCCGCTTCGGGCGGACTCGGTGACGTGGCGGGCTCGCTTCCGCAGGCCATCCGCGCCCGTCTGGTTGGGTGCCGTGTGGTGATGCCTCTCTATGAGAGCGTGCCGCAGGAGCTGCGGGACGAGATGCGGTTCCTCACCAGTTTTTCGGTGCCGGTCTCGTGGCGCCGGCAGTATTGCGGCGTGTTCGAGGCGCGCAGCGGCGGGGTGATCTATTACCTGCTGGATAACCAGTACTATTTCAAGCGGGCCGGGCTCTACGGCCATTATGACGATGCCGAGCGCTTCGCCTTTTTCTCCCGCGCCGTGCTGGAGATGCTGGAGCATATCGATTTTTGCCCCGACGTCATCCATTGCAACGACTGGCAGACGGGACTCGTACCGGTGTACCACCACCTGTTCTACCGCGAGCGGGAGGGGTATCAGCACATCAAGACGGTCTACACAATCCATAATATCCAGTATCAGGGCAAATACGGCATGGAGATACTGGGCGACGTGTTCGGCCTGCCGGACACCGCCGCTTCGCTGGTGGAGCAGGACGGCTGTATCAACCTGATGAAGGGCGGCATCGAGACGGCCGATCAGGTCACCACCGTCTCCCCGACCTATGCCGGCGAGATCTGCGACCCGTGGTATTCCTTCGGGCTGGACAGCATCCTGCGGGCACGCGGCTGGAAACTGCGCGGTATCTTAAACGGCATCGACACCGTCTCCTACGATCCGGCGACCGACCCGGTGATCGCCGCGAATTTCTCGGCGGAGGCGCCCGCCGGCAAGGCGGCGGACAAGGAGGCGCTGCAGCGCGAGCTGGGTCTGCCGGTGCGGGCGGATGTGCCGCTGATCGTCATGGTCACCCGGCTGGTCTCCCACAAGGGGCTGGATCTGGTGAAATACGTGCTGGACGAATTGCTGCAGGAGGATGTGCAGTTCGCGGTGCTCGGCTCCGGCGACTGGACGTACGAAAACTTCTTCCGCGGGGTGAAGGAGCGGCATTTCGACAAATTCTGCTTCTACGAGGGTTTCTTCCCCGACATGGCGCGCAAGTTCTATGCCGGCGGGGATATCTTCCTCATGCCCTCCAAGAGTGAGCCCTGCGGGCTGGCGCAGATGGTCGCCTGCCGCTACGGCGATCTGGTGGTGGTGCGGGAGACCGGCGGCCTCAAAGACTCCATCGTCGACTGCGGCGAAGAGGGCGGCTTCGGCTTCACCTTCAAGACCTACAACGCCGGGGATATGCTGGCGGCCATCCACCGCGCGATGGGCGCTTTTGGCAACGAAAACGACCTGCCGCTTCTGCGCCGCCGCGCGATGGAGCGCGATTTCAGCTGGGGGCGCTCGGCCAACGAATACATCCGGATGTACCGCGCGCTGGTCAAGGGCGACGGCGGGAACGAATAACTTATCCTGCAATATCACGCCAAGACGATCAGCCGTTTTGCAAAAAACGATCCCGGAAAAAGATATGACAAACCGCCCTGCGTGCGAAAGCACGCAGGGCGGTCTCTTTTTTGTTCAGGGCCGGCCGAAGGTCATGCCCAGCATCTGCCATTTGGCGCCGGCCATGCTGTTTTCGGGCAGCCGCTCCCACGGTGAGCCAGCGGTCAGCGCCTCGATCGCCGCCAGATTTTCCGGCGTGTCGGTGATGCCGGGGATGAGGGGGGTGCGCAGCAGGTGCGGTTTGCCGCCGGCCTGCAGTGCCGCCAGATTGCGCAGGATGGGGGCGTTGTCCACCCCCGTGTACTGCCGGTGGTCGGCCGGGTCGGCCAGTTTCACGTCCATGATGACGAGATCGACCGCCGCGCACACCGCGTCAAACACCGCCGGGTCGGCATAACCGCTCGTCTCCACCGCCAGATGATACGGCTTCAGCCGGGCGGCGAGTGCGAGCAGGAATCCGCTCTGCGCCAGCGGCTCTCCGCCGGAAAAGGTGAAGCCGCCGAACAGGTCGCCCAGCCGGGCGGCCGAGGCGTGCAGTTCGTCCGCCAGTTCGTCATCCGTCACCGTGCGCCCCGTCACCGACAGGCAGTTTTCGGGGCAGATGTGCAGGCACCGCCCGAAGGGCTGACACTCGGGGTGGGTGCAGGGGCGGCGGCACAGGCCGCAGTGCCGGCAGCGCGCCTCTTTCACCATCAACTGCGGCGCGGCGATAAAGCCCTCCGGGTTGTGGCACCAGCGGCAGCGCAGGGGACACCCCTTGAAAAACACCGTGGTGCGCAGTCCGGGGCCGTCGTGCACCGCCAGTTCCTTGATATCGAATATCGTGCCGGTCATAGCGCGTATGCCTGCCGGGCGAGGACGTGATCCTGATATTCGCGGTCGAGTTCCACGAAATAGGCGCTCCAGCCCCAGATGCGCACCACCAGATGCCGGTGTGCGTCGGGATTGACCTGTGCATCCAGCAGGGTGGCGCGATCCACGGCGTTGAGCTGCAGTTGGTGCCCGCCGCGGGCAATGAACGCCCGTACCAGCTGCCCCACCTTTTCGGCGCCGTCCGCATCGGCGAACAGGCTCTGATCCAGTTCCAACGTCAGCGGGCCGCCGTTGATGGCGCGGTCGAAATGCGGCTTGGTCATGGAGGCCACCACCGTCACGGGGCTCTTCACCGGGGCAAAGAGGCTGACGGAGAAGTTGGCACCGAACGGCTCGCCCCGGCGGCGGCCGTCGGGCGAGGCGCCCAGTTCGTTGGCGTGCCATAGATAGTACATCGCACTGCCGGTGCCGGCGCGGAAGCGGCCGCCGCGGCAGTTCACCCGTCCCTCAAGGCTGTCGGCAAAGGTGTCGAGCAGGGAGACGAGGAGATCATCGGCATAGTCGTCGTCACTGCCCACCTTCGGTGCCTCATAGCGCAGCAGATGCAGCAGGACGGGATCGTTTTCAAAGTTTTCGTCCACCGCTTTGAGCAGCGCCTCCTTGGAAAGGCGCGCCTCCTCGAACACATACCGCCGGATCGCGGCCAGCGAGTCGGCCGCGGTGGCGATGCCGGTGCCGTGGATGCCGAAATTGTTGTATTTGGCGCCGCAATGGATGTCCGGCCGGGTGAGCACCCCCATGAAGGGGGAGGGGACGAACCACAGATCGCGGATGCCCTCGGTGATGGCGGCTGCCTGCGCGGTCACCCGCGCCTTCACCGCCGCGAAAAAGTCCCCGAAGGTCGCGGCACCGGCCAGATCATGGTGCAGTGCCTCGTCCACCGCGCGGGGGAAGGAGAGCGCACCGATATTGGCCACGTCCGCCCCCACACCGGGAATGATGAATTCCCAGCAGGCGGCCACGGTGTAGTTGACGGCATCCTCATGGGCGTAGCCCAGCCGCTCGAGCGCGGGGATGACCACATCATCGTTGGAGTACTGCGGGAAGCCCAGTCCCACCTCGGTCAGACGGCTCGCCATGGTGTACCGCTCGGGCGGGGTACGCCGGCTCACCCGCAGGTTGATCTTCGGGTCGATGAGGCGGTTCTGCCGGCTGGCCTCCAGGCACAGCTCCGAAAGCAGATTGAAGGTGTCGTGCCCCTCGGCATCGCACCCGCCCAGCATCAGGCTCTGTCCGTTGTCTCCCTGCTGCACGCCGGGGTAGAGGTCGCTGTCCTTGTTGAACGAGAGGAAGAATTCCCGCACCAGCGCCAGCGCGGATTCCCGCGTCTGCACCCCCGCCGCGATATCCGCGGCGAGATAGGGGTAGATGTGCAGGTCGAAGCGGCCGACGGTGTTGTGATAGTTGCCCTCGAGCCACAGCGCAAAGTGGAGGATGCGGAAGGACTGCAGTGCCTCGCGGAAATTGCGCGCCGGCCCGCGCGGCACCTGCCGCAGGGTGGCGGCCAGCTCGGAAAGTCCCTGCCGCGCGGCCTCGTCGGCGTAGCGGTCGGTCAGCTCCAGCAGCGCGTCGATGGCGCGGCGGCCGCGGGCGTCCGCCTCCTCCCGCCGGGCGGCCAGCCCGGTGGCGATGACGGCATAATAATCGGGCGAGAGGTTGGAGAGGTAGCCGAGCTCGTGGATGAAATGCTCCCGGCGCAGAGCCTCCCATTCCGCGGGGGTGAAGCAGTCGGGCAGGTCGGCCACCGTGCGGGTGAAGGCGATCTGCTCCCCCGGCAGGATGACGGGCCGCTCCTCGCGGCACATATGCTCAAAGCGCTCGATCATCCGCTCGGCCGGGTCAAGCCCGCGGGCGGCAAAGTCGGGCGCCGGATCCCACCCGGTCGTGCGGCGCAGGGCGTGGTGCTGTTTATCGGTGATATACCGGTACAGTTGCTCGTTCATGCAGACCTCCGTCAAAACGAGAGGGCGACCACACCGCCGCGGGGCAGGGTGTAGGGCCGGTGCGGGTCAAAGGACGCCGTGACCGGCTCCACGGTGTGGGGATCCTCGAAGGTGTTGTGGGCGTGCAGATCATCGGATGCAAGCAGGGTGGCGGTGCCCTCGTGCGGCAGGGTCATGCCCGCGGGGCAGAGCAGGAATTCCGCATCCTCACGCGGGGAGAGGTTGGCCACCGTGACCAGCGTGCGGCCGTCCTTCACCGTGGCCGAAACACTCAGGCCCTCCGGCGCGACGGTGTCGATGGCGGCGGCACCCTGATGCCCCTTGTACATATCGAAAATATGGTAGGTCGGAGTGACGGTGAAGCCGTCACCGCCCGCCAGGAAGAGGGCGTGCAGGTTGTTGCACAGCTGGGCGACGTTGGCCATGCGCACCTTGTCGCAGTGGCGGTTGAAGATGTTGAGCGTCAGTGCGGCCACCACGGCATCGCGCTGGGTGCTCTGCTGCTCGAAGAGGTTGTAGCCGTGGCTCGGGCCGCTCCCGTCGGGATGCCAGCAGCCCCACTCGTCCACCACCAGCGGGCAGTAATTCTGCATATCGTTGCCGCAGATGATGTGCCAGTTGCGCAGGATGATCTCCTCCATGCGGGAGGCCTGCCGGATCATCTGATCCCATTCCTCGTCGGTGAAAGCGAGCGGGTCGCCCGCAAAGCCGCAATAGTAGTGCATGGCAAAGCCGTTGACGTGCCGCTCGGAGGAGGCGAGCCGCGGGATCAGCCCCTGCGTCCACTCATAGCGCATGGCGTCGGTGCCGCAGGCGAACAGTTCCGCTTTCGGGGCGGTGTCGTGCATCACGGCGGCGAAGCGGCGGTATTCATCGCCGTAAAACTCCGGGCGCATATTGCCGCCGCCGCCCCAGTTTTCGTTGCCCACGCCCCAGAAGGGGATGTCAAAGGGCTCGGGATGGCCGTTTCTTTCCCGCTCCAGCGCCAGCGTGGTGGTGCCGCGGGGGGAGAGGCAGTAATCCATCCAGTCGCGGATGTGCAGAGGGGTCACGCCGGTGAGGTTGGCGGCAAAGTAGGCGCGTGTCCCCACCATTTCGCAGAAATCGTTGAATTCGTGGGTGCCCACCGCGTTGGGCTCATACCGCCCATCGTTGGGTGTCCACCAGTTGGGGCGTACCGGGCGGTCTTCCCCGATGCCGTCCCGCCAGTCGTACACCTCGGCGTAACAGCCGCCCGGCCAGCGCAGCACCGGCGGGCAGATGGCGCGGAACTTTTCCACCAACTCCTTGCGGAAGCCGCGGATGTTCGGGATGGAGGAATCACGCCCGACCCACAGGCCGTCGTAGAACACACCGCCGATGTGCTCGGAAAAATGGCCGTAGATCTCCGGCGACACGGTGCCCAGCACCTTGGGGTAGAAAAGATGGAGTTCTTTCATGCAGAGAAAGCCCCTTTCTGTTTTTTTCTTTATCATAGCAGAAACAAGTTGACTATTCAATGCGATATATTGTATAATTACGGCAGTCGGTTATCTTTTTCGGGGAGGGACGGTCGGATGCGTGCGATCCATCAGCCGCTCAATTCACAGGGCAATTACAATTTCAACACCGTGACCTATCGGGAGATCGAATTCCCCACGCATTTTCACAAGAATTACGAGGTCGCGTTCGTGGCGCAGGGCACGCTCACCGTGACGCTGGACGGACGGGAATTTTCCCTTGCGGCGGGGGAATGGGTGTGGGTGCTTTCCAACCAGATCCACGCCTATCGCGGCGGGGAGGGGTCGCTGGTGCGGGTCACGGTGTTTTCGGAGGATCATGTGCCGCGCTTCGCCGCCGCGGTGGCCGACCGGCAGGCGGCCGATCCGGTGTTTCGCTGCCCGCCGCCGGTGCAGCAGATGGTGGAGGCCTGCCTCTACGGTGAGGAGGCGTCCGTCATGCTGCGCAAGGCCTGTTTTTACGCGCTGGGCGACTGTCTGCTGGCACACACGGCGCTCGTCCCGCGGGAGACGGCGGCCGGCGTGATGCGGGTGATGGAATATGTGGCGCAGCATTTTGCCGAACCGCTTACGCTGCAGGAGTTGTCGGCACAGTGCGGGTATGAGTATCACTATCTCTCCCGGCTGCTCAACCGCACCCTGCACATGGGCTTTCGCGCGCTGCTCGATCAGTACCGTGTCGAGCGGGCGCGGGAACTGCTGGTGGAAAGCGACCGCCCGGTGGCGGAGATCGCGGCCGCCTGCGGTTTTTCGGGGGTGCGCAGTTTTCATTATGTGTTCCGCGCCCTCACGGGACACTCCCCGCGACAGGAGCGGGAATTGCTGCGGGGGATGCGATAAACAAAAAAACGGGCCCGGGTGCACGGCGTGCATCCGGGCCCGTTTGATTCAGGCTTTTATCAGGAAGAAGCGGCCCTCGCCGGGTTGGATGGTCGTCGGCTGTCCGGCGGGCAGGGGGGCGATGGTGCCTGTCACCGCGTTGGCCTCGGCCACCTCGGCCGCGCCGCCGGTGATCTGCAGTACACCGGTGAGGGGCGCGTTTGACATGTTGGCGAGATAGGCGATGCGGGTGCCGTCTTCGGTGAGACGGCAGTGGGAGAGCAGTTCGGGGTGGTCGGTGCCGTCGGCGGTGCAGAGCATCACCGGGCGGCAAAGCACGGGCAGGCGGCCGAGCAGGCCGTCAAGCCCGTCAAGTGGGGCAAAGTACATCCCGCCGCCGTCGCATGCCGCCGCGAGCGCGTCGGCAAAGGGGCTGGCATCCCCCGTTTCGCGGGAGAGGCGGGGCATATCCTCACAGAACAGCACCGGAATGCCGGCGGCGGCGAGCGCCAGCAGTTTTTCGGCCGCGGCATCCTCCAGCACATGGGTGCAGGGCAGGATCACCGCCGCATAGGTGCGGTCGCCCCAACACAGCCGGCCGTCGCGGATCTCGCCCTTGAGCAGCAGATCGCAGTCGATGTAGTCATAGTCCGTCTGCCGGTGCAGCAGCCCCCACGACACGGCGTTGAAGGTGCGGTCGAGCCGCATCGCCTTTTCGGAGGAGTTGACGGCCCGTTCCTCGGTGGAGGGGGTGTAGGCGTCCCACATGGCAGCTTCGGGATAGAACACCGCCACGGTGCTGTCCCGCCGTCCCTGCCGCAGCAGCCAGCCCGAGCGGGCGGTGTAGCGGTTGAGCGCGCGCTTCTGGTCGTCGGTGATGCCCACCCACGAATAGTAACTGGTGAAATTGTTGACGCCCATCGCGAGGTGCCAGTTGACCGAGCCGTAGTAGTCGCCGATGGCGCCGTGGCCGCCCTCGCGGGCGTGGACGGTGTGGTCGGAAAACTCGGTGAACACCTCATGCTCGCCGCTGATATCGGCGAAGGAGGCGACCAGACGGGCGATGGGGATGTTGCCGGTATCCATCAGAAAGGCGGGGCGGGTCTCCAGCTGGTCGATGCCCGGCCAGTCGAGCTGCCGCATACTGCGGTAGAAGGAGCCGTAGCAGTAGACGTGGGACTGCAGGCGCTCCTCCTCCAGCAGATGGCCGGAGGATTTGAGCCCGTTTTGATGGCACCATTCCCGGATGGGGCCGAAATAGCCGTCGGCCACCGTGTCGGCGATGAACTCCCAGAAATCACAGCGGCGCTTTACCTTTTCGGGGCCGAGATCCAGCACCACCGCAACGCAGGCTTTGTAAAATTCGTAGCCGTATTTCGCCTCAAAATCGGCGGGATAGCTTTCCAGCCACGGCAGGATGGGGAAGGTGCCGGTGCGGATGCCCCACGAGATGAGGGAGGGCTCATCGGTGAACATGGCCAGCACGCCGCGGCCGAATTCGTCGCCGAGGAGCTCTTTGTATTTTTCGTGGGTGCAGTCGAGGAAGGCGCGGGTGGCGGCCTTGTCCGACAGGCTGACATAGTTGCGCGGCTCGTTCCAGCTTTCGGTGGCGTGGGTGCCGTCGAACAGGCGGCGCGCGCTCATCATGAAGAGATAATATCTGCCCTCGGGGACGTCGATGTGCAGTACGCCGTTTTTGTTGAGCGAGCCGGTCACGTCGATCGCCTCGCCCGCCTCTATCGGGACGAGCAGTGCCTTCCACAGCCGGTCGCCCGGCACGTCGGCACGGTAGTGCACGGGGCCGGCGAGGGGACGCCAGTAGTCGTAGCAATAGAGCCCCTGTGCCACCATTTCGGGGTGGCACTCGGTCACATAACCGCCGGCGGTGCCGGAGGGGTAGCCGCATTCATCGTAGAGCCAGGTGTGCATCCCGCGGCGGATGTATTCCCGCGCACCGGCGGCCGCGGCATCCCACGCCGCCTTGGACGGGTAGTTCTCCTCGGCATTGCGGCCGGAATAGGAGACGTTGCCCACCACGCCCGCAAAGCCGCAGGCATCATACTGCTCCACCCGTTCGGTATCGGAGATCGCTGCGTGGATGATGGGGTAGATCGCGTAGCGGCGGTCGGGTTCGGCAAAGCCGTTTTCCCATTTCTGGTACCAGTTCATATGTGTGCCCTCCTGATTCAAGGTGCCGGGAGGAATTTCTGTTCCTCCGTCAGCTCCAAAAGATCGACGATGTGTTCAAAATTGCGCTTGGCGTCTGTGAAACCGGCGGGATGGTGGGCGTCACTGCCGAAATAGAAGCGGCAGCCGCAGTCGGCGGCGATGCGGTAGGGACGCAGTTCCCGCGCCAGGTCTTCTTCGGTGAAAGCAAAGGAGTTGAAATTCAGTTCAATGCCCGCCCCTTTTTCGGCCGCCTTTTCAAACAGCCGGTAAAAGGTGCTGTCCAAAATGAGATCCAGCACCTCCAGATGGCTTGTCATGTCGCCCGGTGCGCGCCGGCAGATGAGCGGGCAGGTGAGGTGGGCGATCCCCACCTTGCGAAAAGGCAGATCGGCCTGCAGCAGCCGGGAAAGCCGCTCGGTATACAATGCGGCGCGGCGGTCGACGGGATCGTCCGCTTCGTCCAGCGTGAAGCCCATCATGTGCAGGTGATCGGTGGGGACGATGACAAAGTCCATCATCTCCGCCAGCGCGGGGGAGATACCTACCGTGAAATGCTTGTCCATGTCCGTTTCGCACCCGAAGAGGAAGCGGACGCCCTCGGCCTGCAAAAGCGGGCGCGAGGCGACGATGTGGGCGAGATCCTGCTGCCGGTACCAGCCGGAAGCGCCCGTTACCGCCGCATCCCAGAAATGGTCGGTCAGGCAGATGGTGGAAAGCCCGTTTTCGACGGCATACTGCAGGATATGCTCCGGTGTCTGCCGGGCATCGCCGGAGCAGAGTGACAGCTGTGAATGGATGTGCAGATCGTGATCGACGAGATATTTCATAAAAAGTGTCCCTTTTCTTTCAAAATCATTCTATCAGCGCCGCCGGGCGGTGTCAAGGCAATTGAGCGAGGCGTGTGAGGAAAATAGCGAGTTTTGTCTGCCTGCCACAGGCTACTACACCACTATACACGGTTTTGGCAAATTGTCAAGGCGGGAAGGACACAGAGGGTTGCAAAGCAAAAAGAAATCTGCTATAATCAAAGAATAATATTTTGAAAGCACAAGGGGAGATCATCATGACACACATCACCAGAAAGTGGCTGGCATGGCTTTGCACCGCCGCACTGCTGTGCGGTTGTGCGGCCGGGCTGGAATTGATCGGTGCGTCCGCCGAAGCGGCGGAAGATGCCGACGAATGGACCGTGGTCGAGAACATGGTCCTCGAGGCGGACGTGGACGGCGAGCTGAACGAGTCAAAGCTCATCTCACTGCAGCTGCCCAAAGGGCACCCCAATTCCCACTTTGAACTGCACGTGATCGCCACGCTGGATGCGGAGGCGGCCTCCCTGCTCAACGAGGGCACCTCCATCGAGCTGGACAACGATCCGCGCTGCGATACGTCGGAGATCGCGTTCACCTGCAATGCATGGGTGGCGGGCAAAAACGAGGTCACCTTTGATTTTGCCAACGGGCGCAACGGCTCTGCCGCCAGCTGGACAGGCCCTGCCTTTTCGCCCGATGCGGAGATCCGGTTCTTCCGCTTTTTCTCCACCGCCAAGGCGACGGTGCCCGCCCGTGCCACCCTCGAAAAGGTGTGGATCACCTATGCCGACAGTTATCTCAACGCCGGCATGGATTTCTTCAAGGATACGAGCGACACCTATCTGCAGATGGAAAAGCCGCTGACGGCACTGCCTGTCACGTGGGAGGCGGCCGTCATGCTGCAGCCGGAGACGACGGATACCGGTCTGGTGCGCACGCTGTTCTCCAACGCGGGCGCCGCGGGCGAGGACTCCGTCTATGAGATCGCCTTTGTGAACGGCTGTCCGCGCTTCACCTGCGGCGGCACGGTGCTGACCGCCGATACCGACCTGCGCACCGGCAAATGGGTGCGGGTGACGGCGGTGTGCGATGCGGCAAAGGGCAAGCTGTTCCTCTATGCCGACGGCAAGGAGATCGCCTCGGCGGCGCTCTCCTCTGTCAAGACCGGTGCGCCTGAGACGGCGCACTGCATCGGTGCCGACGGCACCGGCAAAAAGCGTTTCAACGGCAAGGTGGCGGATATGCGGCTGTGGAGCGTGGTGCGCACCCCGGCCGAGATCGCGGCCGCTGCCCCCCGCGGCGAGGTGGCTGCCTCGGCCGCCGGCTTGACGGCGCTGTGGGAGCTGCACAACAACATCACCCACATCCTTGAGACGGTGTATGACGCGAGCGGCACGCTGTGTGCGTATTATCACGGCTCCCGCCGCGATCAGTGGTTCGATTACGGCGACCCCGCCGAAGAGGTGGGTGAGGACTATTACACCATGGTCGTGCTGCCCGACCTGCAGAACGTCACCCTTTCCAAAACGGTGAAGCAGTGGGAGGATATCAGCGACTGGGTGGCCGCCAATATCGAAAAGGAACACATTGTGAACGTCTCCTGCATGGGTGACAACACCTGGGGCAACGATGTCGCCACGTGGAAAGTAGTGCAGAAGGGCTTCGACAAATTCGCCTATTCCGTGCCGTGGAACAATCTGACCGGCAACCACGACTATCCGAACGGCTTCACCTACCGCAATTCCGCCAACTATAACACCTATTTCGGTGCCGACTACATTAACCGCACCGCGGCGGGCAGCACCTACATGGGCAAAATGGAGGACAAGACCCCCTCCAATCCGGATTTCCCCAGCGGTACCGAAAACAGCTATTATTGTTTCAACGTGGCGGGGGTCAACTGGATGATCCTGCAGCTGGAATATCGTCCCCGCTTGTCGACCATCGTGTGGGCGGAGAGCATCGTCCGCCAGTTCCCGAACTACAATATCATCATCGCCACCCACGGCTATCTGGGCGATGGCGGTGAATACGGTGCCAGGAAAATGAACTATGTGGAGGATGAAATAACCGCGGAAAATGTTCCCTCTGTCGAATCGGCACTGCATGACCGGGTGGTCGTGCCCTACAGCAACGTCAAATTCGTCTGGTGCGGCCACGCCAGCAATCCCACGGGCGATCATGCGCTGCTGACCCGCAACGAAAAGCGGGCCGACGGCAGTGTGGTCTATCAGATGATGATCAACGCGCAGGATCTCGACACCGACGATACCACGGCCTACAATTACTACAACGACCGCTCCGTCGGCATGATCGCGCTCTTCCGCTTCAGCGCGGACGGCAGAAAGGTGGCGGTGGACTGGTACTGCCCCACCGACGGGATGTCCTATGATCCCCATGCCAACGGCAACGATCCGGCGACCACTTTTGGTGCCAGCAACAAGAACCGCAGCCACTTCGTGCTGCCGCTCGACCTTATCCACACGGGTGAGGACGACCTGAAAGCCGCCGCCGTCCACATGGAGGCGGGGGATACGCTGGCGCTGGAGGTCGATGTGCCGGATAACCGTGAGGCGTATGCCGCCGCCCACGATCTGGATGCGGCCGATCTGCACTGCGGCGTCACCGTGAAGGTGAGCGGCGCCTCCGTGTCCCTCACCGACGGCACCCCCGTGACGGTGGACGGCGTGGCCATGCGCCGTTACCGTGTGGACGGTATCGCCGCCTCGGCGGTGGGCCAGCAGATGACGGTGCTGCCCCGTCTGCTCGACAAGGACGGCAAGGTCGTGTATCAGGGTACCGTTACCGGCTTCGATCTGACCGCCTCCTGCTTTGACCTCTATGAAAACGGCACCGCGCCGGAACTGGCCCGCACGATGCTCAACTATGCCACCGCCGTGCAGCAGTTCAAGGGCAGTGCCGGCAAGGCGCCCAACCGCCTCCTGCCCGAAGAGGCACGGCAGGTGGGCAGCCACGCGCTGAGCAATGTGTATCGCGTGACCGATGACGAGGGCGTGGGCTTCTATGCCGTCTCGGCGTCGCTCGACGCCGATGCGGCGCTGCGCTTCGTGCTCAACTATACCGATCTGAAGAACCTGTCCCTGCGGGTCACCGACGAAGACGGCAAGCTGATCGCGGACAAGCCGCTCGACCCCGCCGACAACTATTTCGGGCTGCCGGTCGCCGAATGGGGCGGCATCCCGTTCAGTGAACTGGCCCGTCCGCTGAACTTTACCGTCTGCCAGAAAGGCGAGCCGGTCGGCCCCACCCTCACCTACAGTGTGGAGTCGTATTTGACGGCACTCATGCGTTCGGATTCCGGCACGCCCGAAGTGAGGGCGCTGATCAATGCGCTGGGCGAGTTCGCCGTCGCCGCCGAAAAGGCCGGTGCGCTCGAACGGGTGGCGCCGGTGGGCAGCACCAAGGACGTGGAGTTCACCCTGCTGTCTTTCGGTGACATGATCACGCTCGGCGATGTGGACTACGACGGCAAGGTCGACTCCACCGACGCACGCCTCATCCTGCAATACTATGCGAAGAAGATCGGCAGCAGTGCGATCAACCTCTCTGCCGCGGATGTGGATGGAAACGGCACGGTGGATTCCACCGATGCCCGCCTGATTTTGCAATACTACGCTAAAAAAATAGCGGACTTCCCGGCAGCGTGAGTTTTTTTGGCACTGTCGGCGTTTTACACAAGGAAATTGCGTCACATTTGTGAATATAAAGCGGCGAATTGGTGAAATCTTGCAAAGTTTTAGAAAAAAATTTAACTTTTTTGCCGTTTTGCCTTGAAAAATCGGCGCGGTTTGTGTATGATATAAGTACTGGCAATCGGCAGTCCGCCCAAAACGGACTGCGTCCCAGAGGGGAAGGGCCGGGAAAGCGGCGGCCGCCGTCGTGCCGGGAACTGCGGAGAGAAAAGCCCGAAGGGTGCCGCAGGGGCCGCAGATGCCGCCGGACTTTACATGAAAAGTGAGGAGATCCGCTATGTCCAACCGTTTGTTCCAGGGTGTCGTGCACCAGATGTGCGAGGCGATCGACCGCACGGTCGGCGTCATCGACGAGAGCCTGTCCGTCATCGCCTGCAGTGACCTGTCCCGTATCGGGGAGGCGTCCGACGCCGTCACGGCCGATGCGTTTGCGGTGCAGGATGCCTTCGTCATCGGCAACTACACCTACAAAGCGTTCGGCTCCCGTCCCCGCTGCGAATATGTGCTGTTTGTGGAGGGCACCGATGAGGAGACGGCACGGTATGTGTCGCTGCTCACCATTTCGCTCACCAGCATCAAGCAGTATTATGATGAAAAGTACGACCGCGGCAACTTTGTGAAGAACGTCATTCTTGACAACATCCTGCCCGGTGACATTTATCTGAAAGCCCGCGAGCTGCGCTTCAACAACGACGTCAGCCGCGCGGTGCTGCTCATCCGCATCTCCACCCACACCGACATTTCCGCGTTCGACATCATCCAGAACCTGTTCCCGGATAAGAACAAGGATTTCGTCATCAACATCAACGAGACGGATATCGCCCTCATCAAGGAGATCCGTGCCGGGATCGATACCCGCGATCTCGAAAAACTGGCCCGCTCCATCGTGGATACGCTCAGCAGCGAGTTCTACACCCACTCCAACATCGGTATCGGTACCGTGGTGGAGGGGATCAAGGAACTGGCCCGCTCCTTCAAGGAGGCGCAGGTGGCGCTGGAGGTCGGCAAGGTGTTCGACACCGAGAAGAGCATCGTCAGCTACGATAATCTCGGCATCGCCCGTCTGATCTATCAGCTGCCCACCACCCTGTGCGAGATGTTCCTGAAGGAAGTCTTCAAGAGCGGCTCCATCTCCTCGCTCGACCAGGAAACGCTGTTCACCATCCAGCGCTTCTTTGAGAATAACCTGAATGTTTCCGAGACCTCCCGCAAACTGTTCGTGCACCGCAACACGCTGGTCTACCGTCTGGAGAAGATCAAGCGGCTGACGGGGCTCGACCTGCGCGAGTTCGACGACGCCATCGTGTTCAAGGTGGCGTTGATGGTGAAAAAATATTTGACGCCCAATCCCGTGAAATACTGATCACCCCGTTTTTCGCCGGCCGGACATCACAAAAAGTTTTCAGCGCCGCCATTTCGTTCGTGGAACGGCGGCGCACTTTTTGAAGATACGGTGTCGGATCCTGCCGAACGGCGGAAAACGACCGAAATCGCGTGAGAAGGAGGATATGATTCGTGATAGAGTTCAGAGGTGTTCACAAGACCTACGACACCGGCATCAAGGCGCTGCGGGATGTGAACATACAGATCGACAAAGGGGAATTCGTCTTCATCGTCGGTGCGTCCGGCGCGGGCAAATCCACCTTTTTGAAGCTCATCATGCGGGAGGAGACGGCCAATGCCGGCGACGTGATCGTCAACGGGTACGACCTCTCCCGCCTCAAGCGGCGGCAGGTGCCCTATTTCCGCCGCACCATGGGTATCGTCTTTCAGGATTTCCGCCTCATCAATAAGATGAACGTCTACGACAACGTGGCTTTCGCCATGCGGGTGACGGGCGCCTCCAATAAGGAGATCCGCCGCCGCGTGCCCTATATTCTGGGGCTCGTGGGCCTGCAGGAAAAGGCGCGCAGTTATCCGCCGGAGCTTTCCGGCGGCGAACAGCAGCGGGTGGGTCTGGCGCGTGCGCTGGTGAACAACCCCTCCATGATCATCGCGGACGAGCCCACCGGCAATGTGGACCCGGAGATGTCCCACGAGATCGTGGAGCTGCTCAGTGAGATCAACCGCCGCGGCACCACCGTGCTGATGGTCACCCACGAGCATTCGCTGGTGCATGAGTTCCATCACCGGGTCATCACCATCCGGGAGGGCTGTGTGGTCTCGGATACCCGCAACGGAGGTGAGGCGTCATGAGGTGGAGCAGTTTTCAGTATCTGGTGCGTGAGGGCTTCCGCAGTATCTGGCAGAATCGGTTCATGGCGATGGCCTCCATCGGTGTGCTGGTCTCCTGTCTGCTTCTGACGGGCGGCGCCTATCTCACCTTTGTGAACATCGACAACATCTTCAACTGGGTCTATGAGCAGAATGTCGTCGTCGCCTTCGTGGACGACGGCTATACCGACGAGCAGGCCCGCGCGCTGGAGCAGCGCATCGAGGCGATCACCAACGTGGCGGACGCCGAGTTCCTCTCGAAGGCCGATTCGCTCGACCGCCTGCAGGATTCCCTGCCGGAGACGCTGTTCGAAAGTCTGCAGGGGGAAAACAACCCGCTGCAGGACAGTTACATCGTCACCTTCGAGGATCTGGCCAAATTCGATGCCACGCTGATGCAGCTGCAGGAGATGGAGGGGGTCGACACCGTCAGTTACAGCGGTGATCTGGCCGCCACCCTCACCCGCATCCGGCAGGTGGTGCTCACCGTCGGCGGGTGGATCATCGTGGTGCTGCTGCTCGTGTCGCTGTTCATCATCTCGAACACCATCAAGCTGACGGTCTACAGCCGCCGGCTGGAAATTTACATCATGAAATCGGTGGGCGCGACCGACGCGTTCATCCGCTTCCCCTTCGCGGTGGAGGGTATGGTGCTCGGCCTGCTTTCGGGCGGGTTGTCCTACGGCCTTATCTGGTACATCTACACGCGCATGGCGGAGAACTTCTCCTTCGGCCCCATGCTGGGACTGGTGAGTTTCGCGCGGGTGTGGCCGGTGCTGCTCGTGGGCTTTTTGGTGGCCGGCCTGCTCACCGGTGTGCTGGGCAGTGTCATCTCCATGAGCAAATACCTGAAGATCGAAGGGAGCGATCAGTTATGATCCGTCCGCGCAGGCCGCTCGTGCGTACGCTGTCGCTTTTGCTGGCGCTGGTGCTTTCGGTGGGAACGGTTTTGTCCCTCTCACCGGCACCCACTCGTGCCGCCTCGCTGGAGAATCTGCAAAAGCAGTTGAGCGCGCTGGTCGCGGAGGAGAATGCCATTCGCTCCAAACTGTCATCTTACAAAAACGATGCCGCCAAACAGCAGGAGTATGCCGATCAGCTCAAGGCGAAGATCAACAACAGCCAGCAGCAGATCGACCTGCTTGAAGAGCAGATCGACCTGCTGAACAAGGGCATGGAGGAAAAAAGCGACGCTATCGTCGCCGCCGAGCAGACGATCACCGATAAAACGGACGAGATCGCGCAGCGGCTGGATACGCTGGGCGAGCGGCTGCGGGTGATCGCGCAGTCGGGCAATATGAGCGAGCTGCAGATGCTGTTGGACACCAATGGCTATGTGGACTTTTTACTGCGGGCGAATGTGGTCGCCCGCATCGCGGACAACGATCAGCGCATGATCGACGACCTCAACGACGAGATCGAGCAGCTTGACGGGGAAAAGACGGCGCTGGGAGAAGAAAAGTCGCTGCTGGAGCAGCAGCGGCAGGAGGTCGAGACGCTGAAGGCCGACGCCGATGCCAAGATGGCGGAGCTGGATGCCCTCTATGCGGAGTGCCGCGCGGTGCTCAAAAAACTGCAGATGACGGTGGACGAGGCCAATGCCGAGTTGGCACAGAAGAAAAAGCAGGCGGACAGTCTGGACAGCCAGATCAGGCAGCTGCTGCTGGATGCCGCGGCCGAAAGTGCCAAGTCGGAAAAATACAACGGCAGTTCCATGTACTGGCCGGTGCCGGCGGTACACGCCCTCTCGGACGTGTTCGGCCCGCGCTGGGGCACCATGCACCGCGGTATCGACATCGCCAACGGCCCCATACCGATCTACGGTAAAAAAGTGGTCGCCGCGGCCGACGGCCGGGTGATCTATGCCAACAAATCCGGCTGGGGCGGCGGCTACGGGCTGTTCGTCATGGTCGACCACGGCTATGACGCGAGGGGCCGGCAGATCGTCACCCTCTATGCCCATATGTCCGCGGTGTCGGTGAACGTGGGCGACCGTGTGGTGGGCGGCACTTCCGAGATCGGCCGTGTCGGCAGCACCGGTGAGGCGTACGGCCCTCACCTGCATTTCGAGGTGCGGGTGGACGGCACGGCGGTCGACCCGATCGCCAACGGCTACGTTTCCGTATGATTTGTGAAAGGATGTGTCCCTTTGATGTGCAAAAAGCGGCCGAATGACCGTGTATCCGCGCGGGTGCTGTCACTGGTGATGGCGCTGGTGCTGGCGGTGGGGGCGACGCTGTCGCTTTCATCGGCACCCACCCGTGCGGCGAGCCTGTCTGACCTGCAAAAGCAGCAGAAGGCGCTGCAGCAGGAGGAGACGGCACTGCGCTCGAAACTGTCGGCTTATAAGAACGACATGGCCAAGCAGCAGGAATATGCCGATTCCCTTGCGGCGAAGATCGCAAACAGTCAGGCACAGATCGACCTGCTGCAGGAGCAGATCGACCTGCTCAATGCGGATCTGGCCGAAAAGGACAGTGTCATTGCCGAAAAGCTGGCGGCTATCGACGCAAAGGAAAACGAGATCGACGCGAAATTCACCCTGCTGGGCGAGCGGCTGCGGGTGATCGCGCAGTCGGGGAACCTGAGTGCCCTGCAGATGCTGCTGGATATGGATAATTACATCGACTATCTGCTCAAATCCAACATCGCGGAGCGCATCGCGGACAACGACCAGCAGATGATCGACGAGCTCAACGCCGAGGTGGAAAAGCTCAACGGCGAAAGAGCCGCTCTGGAGGCGGACAAGGCCGCTCTGGTGGAAGACCGGCAGGCGGTGGAGGCCATCAAGGCCGAGGCAGACGCCAAAAAAACGGAACTGGACGCTCTCTATGCCGAGTCCAACGCGGTGCTCAAAAAACTGCAGTCCGATGTGGCGGATGTGAACGCCGACCTGCAGAAGAAGCAAAAAGAAGAGGCGGCGCTGGACGCGCAGATCAAGAAACTGCTCAGCGCCTCCAAGAGCAGCGGTAAATACACCGACGGCACCATGTGCTGGCCGGTGCCCGCCGTGCATAACATCTCCTCCGGCTTCGGCCGCCGCTGGGGTACCACCCACCGCGGCATCGATATCGCCAACGGTCGCGTGCCGGTCTACGGGCAGAACGTGGTGGCCGCCGCCGACGGCAAGGTCATCTACGCCAACAAATCCGGCTGGGGCGGCGGTTACGGCCTGTTCATCATGGTCGACCACGGCCTGGATTCCCGCGGCCGGCAGATCGTAACACTGTATGCGCATTTGTCGGCGGTGCTGGTGAATGTGGGCGACACCGTGCGCGGCGGCACCTCCGTGATCGGGCGTGCCGGCTCCAGCGGCGATGTGACCGGCCCCCACCTGCATTTTGAGGTGCGGGTGAACGGCACGGCGGTGGATCCGCTGGCAAACGGCTATCTGAAGTCCTGAAAGAGAGGATATGGACAGGTATGAAAAAACGACTTTCGTGGGGCGCGGCACTGTCGCTGATGATCATTGTGGTAGCGGTGACGGTGTGCGTGACCATGTTGGTGGCCATGCGGCGGTTCAACGCGCAGGTGAACGAACTGAGCAACCGTCAGGCAATGTACACCTATATATCGGACGCCGATAATGCCGTGCGGCAGAATTATTACGGCGTCATCGACGAAGAAGTGCTGCGCCATGCCATGGCCTCCGGCGAGGTGGCCGGCATCGGCGACAAATACGCCCGCTTTCTGACGGCCGCGGAATATGCCGACCGGCAGGAGGCGCTTTCCGGCCAGAGCACCGGCTTCGGTCTGGAGGTGGCGCTGGACGAGGCGGGCCGCGTGGCGGTCAGCACCGTGCAGAAGGGCTCCACCGCCTACAGTGCCGGCCTGCAGAAGGGGGACATCATCACCGCGCTGAACAAGGAGTCGCTGGGCAGCGATCCGCTCGCCACGGTGCAGGAGGCGCTGGACAGTTCCATGTCCGTGATCCTCACCGTGCGGCGCGAGGAAAAAGATACCGCTTTCGAACTCTCCTCCGCCTCCTTCACACCCGAGACGGTGAGCGGCAAAAT
Organism: Acutalibacteraceae bacterium; assembly: GCA_045599305.1. Classification (GTDB taxonomy): domain Bacteria; phylum Bacillota; class Clostridia; order Oscillospirales; family Acutalibacteraceae; genus SIG588. The sequence continues at coordinate 31,600 of JAZRVU010000099.1, forward strand.
GCTGGACACCACCGGGTATATCCGCATCCGTGCGGTCAACGACGCCACGCCCGAACAGTTGAAGACGGTCTTCGGCTCGCTGAAGGAGCAGGGGGTCGAGGATCTGGTGCTGGATCTGCGCGGCGTGGAGGGCGGCTCGCCCGAGGCGGCCCAAAAGGTGCTCTCCTTCCTGCTGCCCTATGGCCTGTACGGCTATTACACCGATAATGACGGCTCTGCCGAGCTGCGCGCGGAAGAGGCCGCGCTGCTGGACGTGCCCACGGCGGTGCTGGTGAACAGCCGCACCGCGGGCGAGGCCGAGCTGATCGCGGCGGCGCTGCGGCAGGCACACATCGCCACGCTGGTGGGGGATACCACCGCGGGCTGCGCCATGGTGCAGCAGTGCTTCCCGCTGGCGGCGGACGGCTGTGCCGTGTGCATCACGGTGGGCGAATTCCAGCTGCTGGACAAGAGCAACTGGGAGGGGGCCGGTCTGACTCCCGATGTGGCGGTCTCGCTGATGGCGGAGCAGGAAAAGGCGCTCGAGCTCATCACCCCCGATTCCGATGCGCAGCTGCGCGCGGCGATCGCGGCGCTCACGCCCGGACAGACAGTGCCCACCACCACGGCGGCGCCCGTCACGACAACGTCTGTCGCCGCCGTGACACAGGCGACCGAAATCGCAGCAACGGCCACGACGACTGTCGCTGACGCGACGGCTGACGCGACCACCGCGGCTACCACCGCTGCGGCGGGATAAGCCGCCAAAATCCCCCCTCTTTTTTCACGGCTGTGTGATAGAATGGGGAAAACGCGAGTAAGATAAGGTAACCGGAGGCCTGCACTTATGGAAAGAAATGTGAATGCTCTGTATGATCTGTGGTGTGCCCGCGCCACGGAGGATGCCGACCTGTCGGCCGAGCTGCAGGCGGTGGCCGGCGATGAAGAGGCCATCTTCGATCGGTTTTACTGCGAGCTGGATTTCGGCACCGCAGGCCTGCGCGGGGTGATCGGCGCAGGGGACAACCGCATGAACATCTACACCGTGCGCAAAGCCACGCAGGGGCTGGCCGACTATCTCAAAGCGCACCATGACGCCTCGGCCGTGGCCATCGCCTACGATCCGCGTATCAAGTCGGAGCTGTTCGCTCGCGAGGCGGCGCGCACGCTGGCCGGCAACGGCATCACGGTGTATCTTTTCGATGAACTGCAGCCCACGCCGGTGCTGTCCTTTGCGGTGCGGGAACTGGGATGTCAGGCGGGCATCATGGTCACCGCCAGTCACAACCCCGCCAAATATAACGGTTACAAATGCTACGGTCCGGATGGCTGTCAGATGACGGACAACGACGCGAACGAGGTTACCTCCTATGTGCGGGCGGTGGATATCTTTGACGGCGTGTCGGTGGCCGATTTCGACCGGGCGCTGGCCGACGGGCTCATCCGCATGGTGGGACAGCCGCTGGTCGAGCGCTTCCTCGACCGAGTGGCGACGCAGCAGATTAACCCCGGCATCTGCGAAAAGGCGCCGCTCCGGGTGATCTATTCGCCGCTCAACGGCACCGGCAACAAGCCGGTGCGGGCGATCCTGCGGCGCATCGGCCTTGCGGACGTGCAGGTGGTGCCGGAACAGGAACTGCCGGACGGCAATTTCCCCACCACCCCCTTCCCGAATCCCGAATTCCGGCAGGCGTTCGAGCTGGCGCTGAAGCTGGCCGGGCAGACCAAGCCTGACCTGCTGCTGGCCACCGACCCCGACTGCGACCGCGTGGGTATCGCGGTGCGGCAGGGGGAGGAATATGTGCTCACCACCGGCAACGAGGTGGGCTGCCTGCTTCTCGAATATATCCTCTCCTGCCGTGAGGCCGCCGGCACGCTGCCGCCGGCTCCCATGGCGGTGAAGACCATCGTCACCTCCGACCTCGCCCGCCGCGTGGCCGAAAAGCACGGCTGCCGTCTGGTGGAGGTGCTCACCGGCTTCAAGTATATCGGCGAGCAGATCAACGGGCAGGAGGCGGCCGGCCACCCCGAAAACTACATCCTCGGGTTTGAGGAGAGTTACGGCTATCTGGCCGGCACCCATGTGCGGGACAAGGACGCGGTGGTCGCCTCCATGCTCATCTGCGAGATGGCCGCTTTTTATAAGGCACAGGGCAAAACACTGCTGGACGTGCTCGCCGGCCTGTACGCGGAGCACGGGGTCTACAGCCACGGCGTGCTCAACGCCCAGTTCGAGGGCGCCGAGGGCATGGCCACCATGAAGGCGCTGATGGATCGTCTGCGCGCCGAGCGCCCGACCGAGATCGCCGGATTGAAGGTGGTCGCTTTTGCCGACTACCGCGAGCAGGTCGCCGTCGATCTGCACACCGGCCGTACCGAGCCGATCACCCTGCCGCGCTCGAATGTGCTCTCCTTTAAACTGGAGGGCGGCAACGGGCTGATCGTGCGCCCCTCCGGCACCGAGCCGAAGATCAAGGCATACCTCACCGCCACCGGCGCCGATGCCGCGGCGGCCGAGCAGATGACAGAGGCGCTGCGGGCGGCAGCCGCCGCGCTGCTCGGGGTGTGACATGATCCATTCCGTATTGCTGATCGGCCAGTCCAACATGGCCGGGCGCGGCTTCCTCAAAGCGGCCGCACCGCTGAACGACAAAAATATTCTCGTGCTGCGCAACGGCCGGTGGCAGCAGGCTTTCCGCCCCATCCACGGGGACCGCTCCTTTTCGGGGGTGTGCCTGGCCGAAAGCTTTGCCGCCGACTATGTGCGCGACCACGGCGTGGCGGTGGGGCTGATCCCCTGCGCCGACGGCGGCACCTCCCTTGACCAGTGGGCCGTGGGCGGCGTGCTGTACGACAACGCCGTTTCGCAGGCGCGGCTGGCGCTGCGCAGTTCGGATATCGCCGCGGTGCTGTGGCATCAGGGCGAGGCGGACTGCGATGATTCCTTGTGGCCGCATTACGCCGAAAAATGCAGCCGCATCATGCAGGCGTTCCGGCGCGATCTGGGGCTCGGCGGGGCGCCGTTTTTGCTGGGCGGGCTGGGCGACTATCTCGCGAACTGTGCCCTGAGCCAGTGCATCCCCGTCAACTATCCCCGTGTCAATGAGCAATTACAGGCCGTCGCCGCGGCGGATGCCCACATGGGCTATGTGCCGGCGCAGGGACTGGCCCCCAATCCCGACAATCTGCATTTCAGCACGGCCGGGCTCGAGGAATTCGGTCACCGCTACTATGCGGCGTTTCGCGAACTGGAGGACACCGGCCGCGTCTTCCGCGACCTGCCGGCCGAACCGGCACCGCGCGCCATGGAATTGCTGTAAAAGATAAAAAAGCGGAAAAGGGTGCCTTCACAAGCATCATTTTTACCGCTTTTTTCATTTTTCTCTTGCCTTTGGTACGGGTCTGTTGTATAATTAAAAATCATTTCACGAAAAGAGAAAGACGGTGATACGATGGATACGCCGAATTACGGCAGGACAAGACGCGCCTGCTATTTTGCCTATCTGGCGATGTCCTCGGTGTTCAGCCTGCCGTCTTTGCTGTTCGTCACCTTTCATGAGATGTACGGCATTTCCTACACACTGCTCGGCACGCTGCTGCTGCTCAATTTCTGCACCCAGCTGGGCATCGATCTGGTGTTCACCTTTTTTGCCCGGTATTTCAACATCCGCCTCACCATCCGGCTGATGCCGGTGCTCACGGCGCTGGGACTGGCGATCTACGCGCTGGTGCCCATGCTGGCTCCGCAGCACGCCGTCGTGGGGCTTACGGTGGGCACGGTGATCTTCTCGGTCGCCGCCGGTTTGTGCGAGGTACTGGTCAGTCCGCTGGTGGCGGCCATCCCGTCGGAGCATCCCGACCGGGATATGAGCCGGCTCCATTCGCTCTATGGCTGGGGCGTGGTCAGCGTGGTGTGTATCAGTTCGGTGTATTTCATGCTTTTCGGCACCGCAAACTGGATGTACCTCACCTTTTTCTGGGCGGCGCTCCCGCTGATCGCCTCCTTGTATTTCTGCCTGTCGCCCATCCCGCCGATGGATCTCACCCAAAACGAAAAGGGGGAGAGCGGCGCCAGACGCCGTGTGGGCATCCTGCTGTGCCTCTTTTGCATCTTCTTCGGCAGTGCGGCAGAAAACGCCATGACCGGGTGGATCTCGGGCTTCATGGAAAACGCGCTGCTGGTGCCCAAGGCGCTGGGTGATGTGCTGGGGATGGCGGTCTTCGCCCTGCTGCTGGCGCTGACCCGCAGTGTCTATGCGAAATACGGCAAGAACATTCTGGCCACGCTGCTGTGCAGCATGGTGGGCGCCGCGGTGTGCTACCTCGTGGTGGGCCTCTGCGGGAACGTGATCGTCTCCTTCGCGGCCTGCATCCTCACCGGACTGTGCACCTCCATGCTGTGGCCGGGCACGCTGATCCTGATGGAGGAGCGGTTCCCCCACCCGGGCGTGGCGGCCTACGCCCTGATGGCGGCGGGCGGTGACCTCGGTGCCGCGCTGTCGCCGCAGCTGCTGGGCATGCTGGTGGACAAGGTCGCGGCAAGCGACCGGGCGGCCGCGTGGAGCGCCGCCTACTCCCTCACGCCGGATCAGATCGGCCTGCGGGTCGGGATGCTCGCGGCGGCGGCGTTCCCCATGCTGGGCGCGGTGCTGATCCTGTTCATGCGCCGCTGGTTCGCCCGACAAAAAATGAAAATATAAAATTACTATAAAGGAAGATTTGTATGAGCCAGAAACCGAAATTCTATCTCACCACGGCGATCGCCTATGCGTCGCGCAAGCCGCATATCGGCAACTGCTACGATATCGTGCTGGCCGATGCCATCGCCCGGTATAAGCGGCTGCGCGGCTACGACGTGCATTTCCTCACCGGCTCGGACGAGCACGGCCAGAAGATCGAGGAGGCCGCCCGCGAGCAGGGCATCACGCCCAAGGAATACGTCGACGGCATCGCCGCCCAGATCAAGGGCGTGTGGGACTGTCTCGACGTGACCTACGACCGCTTCATCCGCACCACCGACAACGACCATGTGGCCGCCGTGCAGTCGATCTTCAAAAAGCTCTACGATCAGGACGATATCTATAAGGGCCACTACGAGGGCAAATACTGCGTCCCCTGTGAGTCCTTCTTCACCCCCTCGCAGCTCAAGGACGGCCGCTGCCCCGACTGCGGGCATGAGGTCATCGACGCCAAAGAGGAGGCCTACTTCCTGCGCCTGTCGAAATATCAGGATCGCCTGATGGAGTATTACGAGGCCAACCCCGACTTTTTCCAGCCGCAGTCCCGCCGCGCCGAGATGGTGAACAACTTCATCAAGCCCGGTCTGGCCGACCTGTGCGTGTCGCGTTCCACCTTCACGTGGGGCATCCCGGTCACCTTTGACGACCGCCACGTCACCTATGTGTGGCTGGACGCCCTCTCCAACTATATCACCGGCATCGGTTACCATCCCGACGGCAGCAGCGAGCAGTACGCCCACTACTGGCCGGCCGACCTGCACGTCATCGGCAAGGATATCGTGCGTTTCCACACCATCTACTGGCCCATCATCCTGATGGCGCTGGGCGAGCCGCTGCCCAAGCAGGTGCTGGGTCACCCGTGGGTGCTTTTCGGTGAGGACAAGATGAGCAAGTCCAAGGGCAACGTCATCTACGCCGACGATCTGGTCGCCCGCTTCGGGGCGGACGCCGTGCGGTACTACCTGCTCTCCGAGATGCCCTTCGCACAGGACGGCGGCATCACCTACGAATCCTTCATCGCCAAGTATAACACCGACCTTGCCAACACGCTGGGCAATCTGGTCAACCGCAGCATCGCCATGACGGTGAAATATTTCGACGGCAAGGTGTCCCGTCCCGCCCCCGCGGCCGAGGACGCCGACCTGCGTGATGCCGTGGCCGCCGCGGCGGAAAAGTACGTGCGCGAGATGGATCGCTACCACAATGCCGACGCGGTGGACGCGCTGATGACGCTGGCGCGCCGCTGCAACAAATATATCGACGAGACCGCCCCGTGGGCGCTGGCCAAGGACGAGGCACAGCGCGACCGTTTGGCGGCGGTGCTCTATAACCTGCTCGAAAGCATCCGCGTGCTGGCGGGGCTGCTCAAGCCCATCACCCCCGCCACGTCCGACGCCATCTTCAGCCAGCTGCAGCTGGCCGAAGATCTGCGCGACTATGACACGGCCGCTTTCGGCGCCGCCGAAAACTACGCCGTGGGCACCCCCTCCCCGCTGTTTGCGCGGCTGGACACCGAAAAGGTGTTGGCCGAACTGGAGGCCGAGCTCGCCGCCGCCCAAAAGGCCGCGGCCGCGGCTGCGGCGCCCGATGCACCGGAGTTCGTCCCCTTCGCCGATCCCATCGGCATCGAGGATTTCGGCAAGGTCGACCTGCGGGTGGCCGAGGTGACCGACTGCGAGCCGGTGAAAAAGGCGAAAAAACTGCTCAAACTCACGCTTGACGACGGCAGCGGCACCCCCCGCACCGTCTGCTCCGGCATCGCCCGGTGGTACACCCCCGAACAGCTCAAGGGCCGCCATGTGATCGTGGTGGCGAATCTCAAGCCCGCCGTGCTCTGCGGCGTGGAGAGCGCCGGCATGATCCTCGCGGCGGACGTGAAGGACGAAAACGGCGAAGACGCCGCCCGTGTCCTGTTCGCGGACGGTCTGCCCATGGGCAGCAAACTGCGCTGAACGGTTCCAAACGACTGTCGGGCGTGCAGGGAGAGCTGC
>JAZRVU010000100.1:0-15553 GCA_045599305.1 Acutalibacteraceae bacterium
TTTGTGGCGGAAGCGGTGGGATTCGAACCCACGAGCCCGTGAGGACTACCTGATTTCGAGTCAGGCCCGTTATGACCACTTCGATACGCTTCCGTATATCTTATATGTTATTTCTTGCTCTGGAAAAATGCAAGAAAAACACGCAAGAACGATATTAAATTGTGAAATTTGAACTCCCGAAAAGCCTTATATTACGGGCATTTCCGGCGGACGAAACTACCAAAGTTGCCAAACATTTCGAGTCGAGGCCGTTATGACCACTTCGATACTTCTCCGTGCACGCACCGCTCACGCGGCGCATTTAGTATTATAGAGGATAGCGGACGGTTTGTCAACTACCAAAAAGCAAAAAGTCAGGAATTCGGCACAGGTTCACTGTCCCGGACATCCGCCATCCCCATTTTCACGGTGAGGTCGCCGAGGCTTTTCTGATATTGCGCGGGGGAGATGGCGCCGTGCGCCAGAAAGGTGTCCAGCAGCCGCTTTTGGTCAAGATACAGACGGCGCTTTTTTTCTTCGGGCGAGAGAGTTTCTGTCGGCAGTTCCATGATGGGTACTCCTTTTTTTGAAAAATTCGCAGAAAAAGGCAGGGTGATCGCCGCATAGCGACAGCGGCGAATGGGGAAAATAGCGTTGCGCGATATCGCGCGATTTTGATAACGACAGAAAAGAGGGAAAACCATGCGTATCACGAAATATATCGCGGCGGCCGCGATCGCGGTGACACTGGCGGTCGGCCTTTGCGGCTGCCAGATGGGCGGCGATGGCGGCGGTACGACTGCCACGACTGCCCGATCGACCACGACTACCCGGTCGGCCACCACGACCACCAAAGCCGCGACTACGACCGACAGGGGTACCACGACCGGCACTCTCGGCAGCACCACTGCGGCGCAAAGCGGCAGCGGTGCGAACGGCGGTGCGAACGGCGGTACCTGACCCCGCCAATGTATCAAGCGGCCTTTGCCGGAGGGCAAAGGCCGCTTTGGATGCGAGAATTACAGTTCGATGCCGGCCAGGGCATCTTCGTTGATGGAAATGGGATATTTTTCGCGCAGCGCGGTATAGATCTTATCGTAGGTGGTATCCTCCAGCGCGGTCTTAGCGGCGGAGTACCAGGCGGTGGTGCTGTCTTCGAAATACATGACATGGTAGCCATAGGCCGATTTGACGATGCCGGAGTCGCCGTGTTTGCGGGCGGCATCGAAGCACCAGTCGTTGAATTCCGGCACCGTCTGACCGGGCGTGATGTCGGCGATCAGACCGCCTTCGGTGCTGCTGCCGTCTTCGGAATTGGCGGCGGCCAGCGTGGCGAAGGATTCGGACGTGGCTTCGCCGTTTTGCCATTCGGTCAACAGTTCTTCCGCCTTTTGGGCGGCAGCCTCTTCGGAGCCGCAGCCGTCGGCGGTGAGCAGGATGTGCCGCACGTTTACGGTGCGCGACTCGTTGCGGCGGGGTGCGCCGGTCAGCATATACACGGAGATGCCGCTGGTGTTGTTGACCGTTTTGACATCGCCCACGGCGGTGTCCGCGGCGAACAGCCAGTCACTGATGCCGTCCTCCGCGGAGTAGGCCGCACCGTTGTTGACGTAGTTCGTTTCGTAGGCTTCCTGTGCCTCTTCGCGGGTCTCATAGTCGCCGGTGGACACAAGGTAGTCCACCGCCGCCTTGCCGAAGGAGGCGGCATCGGTACAGGCGGTCAGCTTGGCCATCTCGGCCGCTGCCTCATCGGTGGTGGCGAACTGCCCGTTTTCGCCCACCGAGAAGAACACGGTGGCATAGTCGCACACCTGATAGGCGGCGGGGGAGGCCTGATACATCTGCTCGACATCCTCATCCGTGAAGGAGAAGGAGTCATAGATGGCTTTTTCCTGCATCATGGCGGTCTGATACAGCGTCCAGAATTCGCGCACGTCCGCCTCGGCCACGCCGTTGTGGAAGGCGGAGAGGTCCGTTTCCGTCATATACTGTTCCACCGCCGCTTTGGCCTCATCGTCCAGCGCCAGGCCGTTTTGGCGTGCTTCTTCATTGAGCAGCAGCATATATTCGGCGTCTTTGCGGGCGTAGTCGGCAAAGAAATCCAGCCAGCTTCCCTCGCCGGTGTAGGCCGGCTGATCCTTCAGCGGCTTCGAGGTGTCCAGACCGAGGTAGGAAAGATAATAGCTGTAATAGTTCTGGAAACTCAAATACCAGTATTCCATGTCAAAGGCCATCATGCCGGTCGTGACGGAGTAATTCTCGCTTTTCATGGCCACCGTATCGGTCGCGGCGGTGCCGGAAGTGTCCGGCTCGGGCTTGTTTTTGCGGCCGAGCGCGCCGAACGCCCACAGCAGACCGCCCACGAATACCACGGCCAGCAATACGGCCAAAATGACGATGGGCCAGTTTTTCTTCTTCGGTGCCTCCGGCACGTAATTCTCGAACGCGTGTGCCAGCGGATCATCTTCACCGACCGCTTCGCCGGTCTCTTCTTCAGCGACCTCTTCGGCCGTCTCTTCGACGTTCTCCGTCGCTTCTTCGACCGCTTCGGCCGTTTCCCCGACCGTCTCGGTGATTTCGGCGGCGATCTCATCGGCCGGTGCTTCGGCAGGGAGTTCCTCGGTCAGTTCTTTTTGTAAAATGGGCTCGTCCACAGGGCGTCCGTCCTTTCTCTGTTCAGATCGTGTGTTTCAGTATATCCGTTTCTGCGGCGTTTGTCAAATCTCACACCGGGAATTCCTGCTCGATGGGCATGGTGGGGGCGGCGTTCAGGCCGGTACCGGCCACGTGCCCCGCCAGAAATTCATAATATCCCTGTGCCCCGACCATGGCGGCATTGTCGCCGCACAAAGCGAGCGGGGGCACGAAAAAGCGGATGCCGAGCGTTTGGCAGCGCGCCGCCATCTCCTGCCGCAGCAGCGTATTGGCCGACACACCGCCCGCCATCACCAGCGTGCGGCTGCCCGTCATCTGCAGGGCGCGCACCGTGCGCTCGCACAAAATCTCCACCACCGTGTGCTGGAAGGAGGCCGCGAGATCCGGCAGCGAGAGCGCCTCGCCCTTTTGTTTGGCCTGATTGAGCTGGTTGAGCACGGCGGTCTTCAGCCCGGAAAAACTGAAATCGTATTCGCTGCCGTCCACCCGCGGGTGGGGCAGACGGAAGGCGTGCGGGTCGCCGCCGGCGGCCAGTTCATTCAAATGCACGCCGCCGGGATAGGGCAGACCCATCGCCCGGGCGGCCTTGTCGAAGCACTCGCCTGCGGCGTCGTCCCGTGTCTGGCCGATCATGCGGAAAGTGGTGTAGTCCTCGGCCAGCACCAGATGGGTGTTGCCGCCGGACACCACCAGGCACAGAAACGGCGGCTCCAGTTCGGGGGCGGCGAGGTAGTTGGCCGCGATGTGGGAGCGCAGATGATGCACCGGCACCAGCGGTTTGCCGGCCGAAAAGGCCAGCCCCTTGGCAAAGTTGACCCCCACCAGCAGCGCCCCGATCAGACCGGGAGCCGCCGTGACGGCGACAGCGTCGATGTCGGCAAGTGTGAGCCCCGCGTCGGCAAGGGCGCCGCGGGCCAGCCCGCTGATCGCCTCGGCGTGGCGGCGGCTCGCGATCTCCGGCACCACACCGCCGTAGAGTTTGTGCTCCTCCACCTGCGAGGCGATGAGGGAGGAGAGCACCTCCCGCCCGTCCCGGACGACGGCGGCCGCCGTCTCGTCGCAGGAGGATTCAAAAGCCAGTATGTTCATAGCGAAGACCCTTCTTTGAGATAAAGTGAATAGAGCGCCGCGTCCTCGGTGGGGCGGTCGTAAAAGCGGGGACGCACCCCGTCACGGACATAGCCCGCGCGTTCGTATAGCGCGATGGCGGCGGCGTTGGAGACGCGCACCTCCAGCGTCAGCCGGGCAAGGCCCTGTGCCGCCGCCCAGCGGGCCGCATCGGCGAGCAGTGCCGCGGCCACCCCCTGCCGCCGGCAGTCGGCACGCACCGCCACATTGTCGATGAAGCCCTCGTCGGCGGGGACGTGCAATCCCAAATATCCGGCCACCTCGCCGCCGATCAGCGCCACGGTGAAGCGGGCCACGGGGTTGTGCAGTTCCTCACGCAGTGCCGCCTCGCTCCACGGGCGGGAAAAGCACGCCTGCTCCAGTGCCGCCACCGCGGGCAGATGCGCCGCCTCCATGGGGCGGATCACCGGCGCGCTCACGGGGCGTCCTTTCCGAACAGGTCGTCCGCCAGCGCGGCGACCGCCGCGCGCAGTGCGTCGCGGGTGCGGCGGTAGACGGCGAGATCCCCGCCGAACGGGTCGGGGATGCCCTCGCCCAGCAGACGGCATTTTTCGGGCGGCACACCGGCCGCGGCCAGCAGCCGCAGGTGGCTGTCGGTCATCACCGCCAACACATCGGCGGCGGCGATCATGTCGGGAGTGAGCGGGCGGGAGCGGTGACGGGCGGCATCCAGTCCCACCTCGGCCAGTACCGCGGCGGCGTTGGCCGCGATGGGCGAGCCGTCGGCGGCCAGCCCCGCGCTCGACACGCAGGCCGATATCCCGCGGCGGCGCAGTTCGGCGCGCATCAGTGCCTCAGCCATGGGGCTGCGGCAGGTGTTGCCGGTGCAGACGAATATCACGGTCACGAACACCGCTCCTTTTTTGCGACCTCTGCACATTCTCCTGCACTCATCTTGCTCGATCTTTTTCCGTCGGATATTGCAAAAATGCTCGGCAAGACAAGAAGTATTCCCTGCGCTTTTTGCTTCATCCGGCGAAAAAATCTCTGAGCAATCTGAATGCGTCGAATTTTCAGAGGTCGCCTCTGAATGATACATCCATTATACCGATTTTTTATCATTTTGCAATCCCCCCTTGCAATTTTTACACGTTTGGGGTAGGATAATACCATGTTTTCAAAAAGGGGGAGCCGCATGATCCACGAGGAATTTCGCCGGCCGCTGACGGCGCAGATGTTCGATTCGCGTGACAGCCGCTACCGCGCGCCCTTCGGCGCGGTGGAGGCGGGGGAGGAGATCCATTTTCGCGTCTGCCTGCCCCGCACGCTGGATTGCCGCGCCGTGCGGCTGCAGATCGCCCGCGACGGGGAGGCTGCCGCCGATTGGGGGCTTTTCTGGTGCGGCATGGAGGGGGACGCCCACGAGTGCTGGGAGTGCCATTATGCCCCCGCCGCCCCCGGCCTGTATTTTTACCGCTTTGAACTGGAGACGGCGCACGGCACGCGGGTGCTGGTGCGCTGCCCGGACGGCAGTGCCCGCCTGTCCGAGACCGGCGGCGACCGCTGGCAGATCACGGCCTATTCCCCCGCACTGCGCACGCCGGACTGGCTGCCCGGCGGCGTGTTCTATCAGATCTTCCCCGACCGCTTTGCCGCCGACGGCGCCGAAAAGGCGGATGTCCCCGCCGACCGCGTGCGGCGCACCGACTGGGGCGGCGAGCCGGTCTGGCGGCCGGACGAGGCGGGACAGGTGCGCAACAACGACTATTTCGGCGGCAGTCTGCGGGGCATCACCGAGCGGCTGCCCTATCTTCAGTCGCTCGGTGTCACCTGCCTGTATCTGAACCCCGTTTTCGAGGCCCATTCCAACCACCGCTACGACACCGCGGACTATGAGCGCATCGACCCGCTTCTGGGGGACGAGGCGGATCTTCGCACCCTCTGCCGTGAGGCGGCCGCCTGCGGCATCCGGGTCATACTGGACGGCGTCTTCAGCCACACCGGAGCGGACAGCCGGTATTTCAACCGCTTCGGGCGGTATCCCGGCACGGGGGCGTGGCAGTCGCCCGATTCCCCATTTGCCGCGTGGTATTCCTTTTCCGAATGGCCGGATAAGTACGCCGCGTGGTGGGATTTCCCCAATCTGCCGGAGGTGCGGGAGACCTGCCCGTCGTTCATGGAATATATCAACGGTACAGCCGGCATCGTGCGGCGGTGGCTGGCGGCGGGTGCCGCCGGCTGGCGGCTGGACGTGGCGGATGAACTGCCGGACGAATTTCTGGACGCCCTGCGCACCGCCGCCAAAGCCGAAAAGCCGGACGCGCTGGTGCTGGGCGAGGTGTGGGAGGACGCGAGCAACAAGCAAAGTTACGGCCACCGCCGCCGCTATCTGCTGGGCGATCAGCTCGACAGTGTGATGAACTACCCTTTTGCCAACGCCATCTACGCCTTTCTGAAGGGGGAGCCGGCGGACGCGTTTTTTGCCGCGGTGGGGGATATTCTGGAGCATTATCCGCCCGCAGTGATCCGGGTGCTGATGAATCCGCTGGGCACCCACGACACCGCCCGGGCGCTCACTGTGCTGGCGGGGGAGCCGGCCGGCCGCCGCGGACGGGAATGGCAGGCGGCACAGCGGCTTTCGCCCGCCGAACGGGAGCGGGGCGTACGGCTGCTGCGGCTCGCATCGGCACTGCAGTTCTGCCTGCCCGGCGTGCCCTGTATCTACTACGGGGACGAGGCCGGCATGGAGGGTTACCGCGACCCCTTCAACCGCGGATGCTATCCGTGGGGCGGCGAGGATGACCGTCTGCTCGCGTGGTATCGCGCACTGGGGGCACTGCGCCGCCGCTCGCCGGTGCTGCGCGAGGGAAAACTGGCCCGTGTCCCCGCGCCGGAGGGGGTCGTCGCCTTCACCCGCGAGGGGGCGGCCAGCGCCCTGCTCTGCGCTGTCAACCGCACCGAAGCGCCGCTTACGCTTTCGCTGCCCGCCCGTTTTGCGGAGGCGGCGGTCGCGCTGGGCGAGGGCAGGGTGACGGGAAATGCCCTCACCCTGCCGCCGCTGTCTGCGGCCATACTGACGGCGAAGGATAACTGACTGCCGGCCGGGTGCAATTCCTCCTGTTGACTTACCGCGCGTTTCGCGGTATAATTACAGTTAAACTATAACTGCGGCCTGTGCCGCGGTAATAAAAAAAGGAGAGATAAATTTGAAACACGTCAAACGTCTTCTGTCCGTGACGCTGGCCGCCGCTCTGCTGATGGCCTGTTGTGCCGGACTCTCCTTCTCCTCCCTGGCCGGGGAGTCGGAGTGGTACTGGAATCTGGTGGAGGACTGGTCCTTCTCCGTGGCGGACGGCAGCAAATTTGCCAACGCCAAAACCTTCAGCGTGCAGATCCCCGAGGGCCCCACAAACAGCGATCTGCAGCTGCATCTGAACGTGACGCTGAACGCTGTCGCGGCCGCCCAGATGGCGGTGGACAGCACGGTCGAGCTGGACAACTATGCCCAGTGTGACACCTCCGAGATCCAGTGGTCGACTGCCGGCAAATGGAAAGAGGGGGACAACGACGTCTATCTGCTCTTTTCACAGGGAGCCGACGGGGCCGGTGCCAACTGGAAGGGCAACAAGTTCTCTATCGGCGTGCCCATCGTCTACTGCCGTATGTTCAGTAACGCCAACTCGAACGGCGCGGGCAGTGTCAAGGTGAATTACATCCGCGTCGAGACCACGCAGGCCTATCGCGACGGCGGCATCAACTTCTCCGAAGACGAGAGCGACACCTATCTGCGCCTGACCGATCCGCTTTCCGCCACCCCCAACACCATCGAGGCGGCCGTGAAGCTGGAAGCGCTCCCCGAAGAGGAGCAGGTGACCTCGTGGCAGGTCTATAACGGTGCGTCCAACGGCGCCAACACCGGTTGGGGCGGCACTACAGACCGTCGTACCGTCTCCTTTGAAACGTGGGCGACCGAAGGAACGGACGAACAGCCCGCCGCCGGCACGAAATACGTGCAATTCGCATGGATGGATAACGGCAGCAATACTCAGGATTGGGCCTGCGGTTTCACCGCACCCACCAGCGTGCGTCTGCCCAAGGAATATCTGATGCAGGATCTGGCGCTCTCTTTCTGGATGTACATCGGCGATATCTCCGCTTTAAACAACACCGGTATCTGGCTGCGTCTGAGCACCAGCACCAGTTACGATAAGGACTACCTGCCCTGCCCCAACAGCAAAAACTGGGGTCTCAAGCAGGGCTGGAACCATGTGGTGCTGCCGCTTTCCGATTTCGGAAATCCGACCAGCGCGAACTTCGATCTTTACAACCTCAACCTGATGGAGTTCCGCAACGTGAGCTTCACGAAGCCCTCCGTCTTCCGTCTGGCGGATATGAAGATCATCGCCACCGGCGGCCCCTCCGGCGCGGGTGAGGTGAAGCCGCAGAAGGATACCTTCTACACCGTCTTCTCCGATGAGTGTGATGACACCGTCCTGCCCATCGCGCTGAAGATCAACACCAAGAACGGCAATCCCGTCCTGCTGTGGGGCGGCAAAAAACTCGTGGCCGACTGCAATGTCTGCACCGGCGAGCGGGTGCACATCGCCGCGGTGCGTGACACCGAGGCGAAGAAACTGATCCTCTATGTCGACGGTGAAAAGGTCGCCGAATCGGCCGATTATCCCACCGCCAACATCGTGCCCTCCGAGCCGCACGCCATCGGCGCCACCGCCGCGGGCGAGGAGCGCTTCCCCGGCGTCATCGCCGATCTGCGCGTCTGGTCGGTCTCCCGCACGGCGGATGAGATCGCTGCCAACACCGAGCCCGGCAGCATCACCGGCGACGAGGAGGGTCTCCTCGGCGCGTGGATGCTGCGCGGCAACATCACCCATGTGCTGGATACCTTGAAGGACAGCGTCGGCAAGAATCCCGTGGTCTTTGCCGGTACCCGTGCCGACCAGTGGATCGACTATGAGGTGCCGGAAGAGATCGGTGACGATTACTACACGCTGGTGTGGGTGCCCGATCCGCAGAACGTCACCATCAGCAAGGGCCTCCAGCAGTGGAACGATGATATGGACTGGATCGCCGCGAACGTGGAAAAGGAAAATATCTTCCATGTCGCCAGCGCCGGTGACGATACCTGGACCGACAGTGTCGGTACCTGGAATATCGTGAAGAACTCCTTTGCGAAATTCTGGGACAAGGTGTCCTGGAGCTCCTGCACCGGCAACCATGACTATCCCGGCTCCACCAACGATTCCGTACACTATCGTGATACCACCAACTACAACAACGCGCTGGGCCTTGCACAGATCCAGTCCACCGCGGCCAAGGATACCTTCGCCGGCTGGTATGAGGACGACGGCAAAACGCCGGAGACGGCCTATGTGAAGCACCCCTCCGGCACCGAAAACAGCTATTATCTCTTCACCATCAACGGCGTCAACTGGATGCTGCTGCAGCTCGAGTATCAGCCCCGTCCCTCCGTCCTGAAGTGGGCGAACGAGGTGCTGAAGCAGTATCCGGACTACAACGTCATCCTGGTCACCCACAGTCTCATCGGCGGCAGCAAGGATCCCAAGGTCGCGGAATATCAGGGCTGCTGGATGAACTACACCAAGGAAGAAAAGGCCGCCGGCGATTTCACCGACAACACCCAGTCGATCTACACGAATGTGGTGGAGCCCAACTCCAACGTCAAGATGGTGCTCTGCGGCCACGCTTCCAACCCCTCCTACGGTGAGGCGGTCCTCTCCCGCAACGAGACCCGCAAGGACGGCTCGGTCGTCTATCAGATGATGCTCAACGCACAGTATCTCGATACCGACGACAGCACCAATTTCGCCTATTACAACGATCGCTGCATGGGTATGCTCGGCCTGTTCCGCTTCAGCGCGGACGGCACCAAGGTGGCCGTGAACTGGTATTGCCCGAGCGACGACAAGACCTATGAGCCCAATCCCGACGGGAACGATCCCGCCACTACGATGGGACCCAACCCCCACAGCCTGAGCAACTTCGTGCTCCCGATCGACCTCGTGATCAACACCCTCCCGCTGCGTGAGGCGGTCGAAAATGCCTATGAGGATCTCTCCGCCTGCACCAAGGAGACGGCCGATGCCTATAACAAGGCGGTCGCCGACGCCAAGGAACTTCTGGAGGACGGCGAGTACGATCAGGACGATCTGGATGCGGCGCTGGCCGCTATCGAGGCGGCCGACGCGGCGCTCGTCTCCACCGTGGACAAGAGCGCGCTCGAAGCGGCCGTGAACGCCGCCGTAGAGGATCTCTCCGCCTACACCGAGGAGTCTGTCGCCGCCTACACCGCCGCGCTCGAGGCGGCCGAGGTCGTGCTGGCCGACAAGTCTGCCGACAAAGCCGCCGTTGACGCGGCGCTGGATGCGCTGGTCGCCGCCGAAAACGGTCTGACCGCCACCGCTATCCTCGGCGATGTGAACGGCGACGAAAAGGTCGACTCCACCGACGCCCGTCTCATTCTGCAGTATTACGCCAAGAAGATCGACGCGGATGCGCTGAATCTCGGCGTGGCGGATGTGGATGGCAGCGGTACGGTCGATTCCACCGATGCCCGTCTCATTCTCCAACTCTACGCAAAGAAGATCAGCAGTTTTTAAAGCGTAACCGATAACAAAGGCCCTGTGTGCCGCACGGCACACAGGGCCTTTTCCTTTTGCTTAATGTTTTACGTTTCCTCTGCGGCGGTGGCCGCCTCCAGTGCTTCCCGCAGGCAATCGAGCGGGGAGAGCCCCTTTTTGATCTTCACCGCGTAGTAGGGCTTTTGTCCGGCGCTGATCATCACCCGGCCGCGCAGGGCCGCCGTCATGCGGCCGCCCACGGCCATGTCCAGCGCCTTGGGGTAGAGCAGCAGCGCGTCCGCCTGCTGCTTGACCTCGTAGATGCCCAGCCCTGCGGCCATGTTGCGCAGCAGTGCCACGTCGATCAGCCCCTGCACCGCCTCGGGCGGCTCGCCGAAGCGGTCGATCAGTTCGTCGTAGACATCCAGCGAATCCTCCATGGTGCGGATGTCCGCGATGCGGCGGTAGACCCCCAGCCGCTGGGCGTTTTCTGCAATGTAGTCCTCCGGGATGTGGGCGGATATCTGCACGTCGATGAGACATTCCGCCTCGGGCGCGGCATCGGGTCGGCCGCTCTTTTCCTGTTCCACCGCTTCCGAAAGCAGCTTCAGGTACATATCGTAACCCACCGCCTCCATGTGGCCGTGCTGCTGTGCGCCCAGCAGATTGCCCGCACCGCGGATCTCCATGTCCCGCAGGGCGATCTTGAAGCCGGCGCCGAATTCGGTGAACTCGCGCATCGCGTCCAGCCGCTTTTCCTGCACCTCCGAGAGGGTCTTGCCCCGCTGGAAGGTGAGGTAGGCGAATGCCCGGCGGGAGGAGCGCCCCACACGGCCGCGCAGCTGATGCAGCTGCGACAGGCCGAAGCGGTCGGCGTTTTCGATGATGAGGGTGTTGGCGTTCTGGATATCCACGCCTGTCTCGATGATGGTGGTACACACCAGAATGTCGATCTCATGCTCCAGCATCTGCCGCCAGATGTCCGAAAGCTGTTCCTCCGTCATCTTGCCGTGGGCGAACGCCACCCGTGCCTCGGGCAGACGCAGCTGGATGGCCGCCGCCGTGCCCTCGATGGTCTCCACCCGGTTGTGCAGGTAATAGACCTGCCCGTTGCGGCGCAGTTCGCGGCGCATGGCGTCGGTCAGGATGCCGTTGTCGTGCTCCAGCACATAGGTCTGCACCGGACGGCGATCCTGCGGCGCCTCTTCCAGAATGGACATATCCCGGATGCCGCTCATCGCCATGTTCAGCGTGCGGGGGATGGGGGTGGCCGACAGGGTCAGCACATCCACCTGCGGCGCCATTTCCTTGATGCGCTCTTTCTGCGCCACGCCGAAGCGCTGTTCCTCGTCCACGATGAACAGACCGAGATCGCGGAATTTCACGTCCTTGGAGAGCAGCCGGTGGGTGCCCACCAGAATGTCCACATCGCCGTGCGCCACCTGCTGCAGGATCGCCTCCTGCTGCTTGGGGGTGCGAAAGCGGGAGATCATCTCCACCTTCACCGGGAAGCCCTCCATGCGGCGGGTGATGGTGTTGTAATGCTGCAGCGCCAGAATGGTGGTGGGTACCAGCAGTACGCACTGCTTGCTCTGGGTCACGCACTTGAACGCCGCCCGCAGCGCCACCTCGGTCTTGCCGAAGCCCACATCGCCGCACAGCAGCCGATCCATGGGAATAGGCCGCTCCATGTCCGCCTTGATCTCGGCGGTGCAGCGCAGTTGGTCGTCCGTCTCCTCATAAGGGAAATGCCGCTCGAAATCGCCCTGCCACGCGCCGTCTTCTTCAAAGGCGAAGCCGGGGGTGGCCATGCGCGCCCCGTACAGGGCGATCAGCTGTTTGGCGATATCCCGCACCGCCGAGCGCACGCGGGTCTTGGCTTTCTGCCACTCCTGCCCGCCCAGCCGGTGCAGTTTCAGCGTCACGTCCTCCTTGGTGCCGATGTATTTGGAGACAAGATCCAACTGTGTGACCGGCACATAGAGGGTGTCGCCTTTATCGTAGCGCAGTTTCAGATAATCCTTCACCACGCCTTGCACGCTCAACTGGTGGATACCCTCATACACACCGATGCCGTGTGCCGCGTGGACGATGTAGTCGCCGGGCGTCAGTTCCGACAGGCTGTGGATCTGCGCCCCGCGGCTCTGCTTGAGACGGCGGGAGGGCTTGCGCGCCGCCGCGCGGCCGTGGGTGATGACCACCCAGCGGGCGTCCGGCAGTTCGAATCCGGCCGACAGACCGCCCCGTATCACCAGCACACGTCCCTCCAGCGGCTTTTCGGGGGCGGGGGCATACAGCGCCGGCAGGCCTGCCTTCTGCAGATCCTCCGCCAGCACACCGGCGGTGCGTTCCTCCGGCCCGGCCAGCACCAGACAGGCGAAGCCGCGGCGCAGATATTCCGTCAGATCCTCCGTCAGCACCTCGATGCTGCCCGACCAGGCGGGCAGTTGGTTGGCGGTGAGGTTGTAAAGCGACGCCAGCCGCCACTCCGACGAGCGGGCAAAGGCATCCAGCGTGACGCACCCCTCCTGCAGCCGGCGGGAAAGGGCGTCCCAGTCCATGGCGTATTCCGTCAGCCCGCGGCAGAGCTGTCCCTCCTCCATCAGTGCGGAGATGTCCTCTTCCATCTGCCACAGGAAGGTGCGCACCCGCTCCTTCACCTTGGCGGGCTCCACCACCACCGGCAGTGCGTCCTCGGCAAAGTCGAAGAGGGTGGCGGGCGTTTCATAGATCAGCGGGATGTATTTGTCCAGCGAGGCGGGGGAGCCCCCCGCCATCAGCCGGTCGGCATCCGCCTCCAGCGCGGGACGGGCGGCGGCCGATCTGCCCTTGAGTCCCGCGGCCAGCGCGCGGATACGCCCGGCCAGTTCGGCGGGAAAATCGCACAGGATCTCCGCCGCCGGCGGGATCGAGACCGCGTCCAGCGCGTCGGTGCGTCGCTGAGAGGTCGGGTCGAAGCGGGAGAGGGTGTCCACCGTGTCTCCCCACAGTTCCAGCCGCAGCGGCTCCTCCGCGTCGCCGGGGAAAATGTCCACAATGCCGCCCCGCACCGAAAACTGCCCCGCGCTCTCCACCTGCGTGCAGCGCTCATAGCCCGCGGCGGTCAGCGCCTCGGGCAGGTCATCCACCGGCAGCGGTTTGCCGGCCATGATATCCAATGTGTGCGAAAGCAGGGCGTCGGGCGTCAACGTGTGCTGCAGTGCCGCGTCGGCGCAGGCCACGATGCAGTCGGCGTCGCCGTTTAAGAACTGCGCCAGCGCGCCCAGCCGCTGCTGCTCATATTCGCGCGAGACCGATTCCACCCGCCGCAGCGAGAGGTCACGGGCGGGCAGCTGCACCACCCGTTCGCCCAGTGCCCGCAGATCCTCACACAGGCGGGCGGATTCCGCCTCCTCGCCCGTGAGCACCAGCATACGCTGCCCGGTGTGCTCGCGCAGTCCGTGGATCAGCAGCGCCTTGTGCACCGCGCTCACGCCGGTCACCGCCGCGGGCAGCTTCCCCGCTTTGACATCCGCCGTCAGTTGGCGAAAGGCAGGCAGCTGCCCGAGCCCCTTTGCAAATACCGTCATATGTACCTCACTTCGAAAACCGGTTCATGGCGCCGTCGATATCCCCGGCCACCACCAGACAGGCGGCGTCCGCGGCGCGCAGGCAGGCGTCCCGCATCGCCGCCGATTCTTCCGGGGTGAAGCGGGAGAGCACCCATGCTGCCAGATCATAGTCCGGGTGCGGTTTGGCGCCCACCCCCAGTTTGATGCGGGGGAACTGATCGGAGCCGCACAGCGCGATGATGTTTTTCAGCCCGTTCTGCCCGCCCGCACTGCCGTTGCGGCGGATGCGCACGGTGCCCACCGGCAGCGAGACATCGTCGGAAAAGATCAGAATGTGCTCGGGCGGCAGTTTGTAAAACCGCATGGCCTCGCTCACCGCCTCGCCGCTCGCGTTCATGTAAGTCTGCGGCTTCATCAGCAGCACCCGCTGCCCGGCGATCTCGCCCTCACCGCAAAACGATTTGAACTTGACACGGTCCACCCGCACGTGCAGTTTCTGCGCCAGCGCCTCCAGCGCGGCAAAGCCGGTGTTGTGCCGGGTGCCCTCATATTTTTTGTCGGGGTTTCCGAGCCCCACCACCAGCCAGTCGATCGGGCCGGCGGGCTTTTTCTTAAAAAACATACAGTCGATCTCCTTCGTGCAAACGCCGAATGCGGGCATCCGGGGATCCCTCCCCGTTGTCCGTGCCCTTATTATGGCAGATTTCATGATGATTTGCAAGGGGAATTTTGCGTTATTTGCGGGCGCATTGCAATATTTTTCACACATCTGTGCGATTTTTTCGGCTTTTGAATGTGAAAAACTACGATTTCGGATTTTTCTTCAAAAATATATGGAAAAATCGGGAAAGAGGTGTTATAATATATCCGTTACTGTGTAGCAGTCTGTAATCGTATACCTGACACCATCACAGACACAAAAAAATTCGGGAGGAAAAAGAAAATGAGTCACAAGTACGTATACCTGTTCTCCGAAGGCAACGCGACGATGCGTGAGCTGCTCGGCGGCAAGGGTGCCAACCTTGCGGAAATGACCAACATCGGTCTGCCTGTCCCGCAGGGCTTCACCATCACCACCGAAGCCTGCACTCAGTATTATGAGGACGGCCGCAAGATCAACGATGAGATCATGGCCGAGATCATGCAGTATGTCGAGAAGATGGAAGAGATCAACGGCAAGAAGTTCGGCGATCCGCAGAATCCGCTGCTCGACACCGTGCGTTCCGGCGCCCGCGCCTCCATGCCCGGCATGATGGACACCATCCTGAACCTCGGTCTGAACGACGATGTCGTCGCCGCCATGATCAAGGGCAACCCCGATCCGAAGTTCGAGCGCTTTGTCTATGCCTCCTATCGCCGCTTCATCCAGATGTTCTCCGACGTCGTCATGGAAGTGGGCAAGAAGTATTTCGAGCAGCTCATCGACGCCATGAAGGAGCGCAAGGGCGTGACCTTCGACGTGGAACTGACCGCGGCCGACCTCAAGGAACTGGCCGAGCAGTTCAAGGCCGAGTACAAGAAGCAGATCGGCGAGGACTTCCCGTCCGACCCCAAAACGCAGCTTTACGAAGCCATCCGTGCCGTGTTCCGTTCCTGGGACAACCCGCGCGCCAACGTCTATCGCCGCGACAACGATATCCCGTACTCCTGGGGCACTGCCGTCAACGTCATGCCCATGGTGTTCGGTAACCTGAACGACAA
>JAZRVU010000101.1:0-5586 GCA_045599305.1 Acutalibacteraceae bacterium
ACATTCGTGGCCGGCGTTTTTTGTTGCCCTTTTTTATCTTCGCGGTCCTTTTTGGATGCTTTTGCGGTGTGTAAGAATACAAATAGTATAAACAGAATACAATATAACAAAAAGCGGTCAGCATACGATGGTATGCCGGCCGCTTTTACGCGCTTTTACGCAGTTGTTTGCCGAAAAGGCCGCTGCCCATAGCGCGGGCTTGCAATCTTTTTCTGTTTCAAATGTCTGCTCTTTGCCTGCAGGCGCCTTCTTTATTTTTCCTTATAATATAAACGGCAGTGGCAGTAGCCCTCAAATTCCGGGTCGGCGATCTGCCGCCGGAATTCCTCACAGATACATTTATACTCTTCCTTTTTGCCCACGCGGCAGGGGCAGTAGCCGCCCTTGGCCGCCAACCCCTCGCGGATGGCCTGCACCAGCGCGGCATCTTCGTTCAACCGTACCTTGCTCATGCGTTCACGCTCCTTTCGCTGCTTTCATTTTACCGCATCCGGCGGAATTTTGCAAGTGGTCGGCAGGGGATGACCAGAAATTCCCGCACTTTCGGTAAACTGCCCGAAATGGGGATTGTTAGACGTATAACAATCGGCAACCTGCCCACTTGTGCGGCGGCCGCCAGTGTGGTATACTTTTTTAGGTGTTGTATAGCCCGATCCTGTATCACACCCCGAGAAAGAAACCCGTTGCGGCCGTTGGACGGCTGCGGGAAGGAGATGCGCGTATATGTTCAAAAAGCGTAAAAAGCCGGAGTATACCGGTTTGGCTGCCCCTGCCAGCACGCTTTTAGCGTCTCTTGTGTCAAAGTCAGCCAAAGAGATCGCCGTCAATGATTTTGAAAAACGGTTTTTTATTGCGTTGGAAGATTGTCTGCATGCACAGGGGCTTTTGGTTGAGTACTTTACGGCAGAGCGCATGAGTAGCGGCAGCATACGCCTGAATTGCCCCGCCGGCATCATCGGCACCGTGCATCTGCGCAAGCGGTTCGGCAGTATTCAGTATTTCACAGCGCCACTTGATATTCACGACATGGATGACGCCCCCGTTGAGGCGATTTTGGCGGTCGTTCCGTATTGGGTCGAATACGCCAAGGGGTGTCTTCGTTTGCGCAAAGCGGCAACAAGTGTATAAAAAGGAGGGATACCATGTCGGCTACATCGCAGGAGGTGGATCGTCAACTGCATGAGTTCATGCATGCCCACCGTCAGGCAATGCAGAAATTCTTTTCCGGCTGCGGGCTGTTTAACGGGCACCCGTTCATGCTGTTCTGCATCCGCCGTTCACCGGGCATCACTCCGGCAAAACTGGCGCAGGAGATGGACATTGCTCCGGCCTCGGCCACGATATCGCTCAAGCGGATGGAAACGGCGGGCCTGCTGTGGCGGGAGCCGGACGCCCGCGACCGCCGGGTGGTACACCTGTCGCTGACACCGAAGGGCGAGGCGCTGGACGATCTGTGCCGGCGCGGTAAGGATTTCACCACAGAGACGCTCTTTGCGGGGTTTTCCCCGGAGGAGTTGACGACGCTTTCGTCCATGATCGGGCGGATGCGGGATAATCTGGCCACGGCCGATATACAGAGTTGGCTGGACCTTCATCAACACGAAAGGAATGACAGAGAGTGAAACTGAAACGCTGGATGAAATATGTGCGGCCCTATCTGCCCTATTTCATTATCGGGCCGCTGTGCATGATCGTGGAGGTCGTGGGGGAGGTGCTGATGCCGAAATTTCTGGCCGGCATCATCAACCAAAGTGAAGCCGGCACGCTGACGGTCGCCTCCGGCATCGGCACCGCGGCGCTGATGGTGCTGACGGCGTTCATCATGATGGCGGGCGGCGTCGGCGGCGCGTGGTTCGGCACCAAGGCGTCGGTCAATTTCGCCGCCGACCTGCGGCAGGACGTCTATAACAAGGTGCAGACCTTTTCCTTTGCCAACATCGACAAATTCAGCACCGGCTCGCTGGTCACCCGCCTGACCAACGACGTGACGCAGCTGCAGAATTTCGTGAATATGCTGCTGCGTATGTGCCTGCGGGCACCGGGCATGATGATCGGCGCGCTGGTGATGGCCGTTATTCTCAACCCGAAGCTCTCGGTGGTGTTTGCCGTGAGCATCCCGCTGATGCTGGTGGCGATCCTGTTCATCATCCGCACCGGCTTTCCGCGGTTTTCCGCCATGCAGACCAGCATCGACACCCTCAACGCCACCGTGCAGGAGAACGTGACCAATGTGCGGGTGGTGAAGTCCTTCGTGCGGGAGGATCACGAGGTGGAAAAATTCCACGGTGCCAACCGCGGCCTGAAGCGTGCCGGCATGCGCGCCATGCGGGTCATGATCTTTATGGGGCCGGTGATGACGCTGTGCACCAATCTCACCGTCATGGCCGTGCTGTGGTTCGGCGGCAAGCAGGTGCTGGGCAGCGAAATGCCCATCGGCGATCTCTCCGCCTTTGTCACCTACGTCACCCAGATCCTCATGTCGCTGATGATCGTCACCGTGATGCTGATGACCTCGTCGCGTGCGCTGGCCTCCGCCCGCCGCATCCGCGAGGTGCTGGACGAAGAGGTGGATATCGCGGACGCGCCCACCGGCGACCACAAGGTCACCGACGGCCGCATCGAATTCCGCGATGTGTCCTACCGCTACTACAAGACCAGTGAGGAGCCGGTGCTGCGCCACATCGACCTGACGATCGAGCCGGGCGAAACGGTGGGCATTGTCGGTTCCACCGGCTGCGGCAAGACCACGCTGGTCTCGCTCATCCCGCGGCTCTATGACGCGGACGAGGGCGAGGTGTTGGTGGACGGCGTGAATGTGCGCGACTATTCGCTGTTCGCGCTGCGCGAGGGGATCGGCATGGTGCTGCAGAAGAACGTGCTGTTCTCCGGCACCATCGGCTACAATCTGCGCTGGGGTAACGAAAACGCCACCGACGAGGAGATGTACGCCGCCGCCGAAAGCGCGCAGGCGGATAAATTCGTGCGCGGCTTCACCGACGGCTACGAGACCGAACTCGGTCAGGGCGGCGTGAACGTCTCCGGCGGGCAGAAGCAGCGGCTGTGCATTGCCCGTGCGCTGCTCAAAAAGCCGAAGATCCTCATTCTGGACGACAGCACCAGCGCGGTGGACACCGCCACCGAGGCACAGATCCGCCGCGCCTTCCGCGAGGAACTGCGCGGCGCTACCAAAATTCTCATCGCCCAGCGCATCTCCTCGGTGATGGAGGCGGATAAGATCGTGGTGATGAACGACGGCGGCATCGCCGACGTGGGCACCCACGAGGAACTGCTCGCCCGCTGCACCGACTATCAGGAGATCTACTATTCCCAGATGGAAAAGGAGGCGCAGTGAGATGGCCAAACGCACATTGGAAGAACTGCAGAAGCAGTATAACCACGCCGCCGTCGAGGGGCGCCACCGCGGCATGGGTGGCGGCGGCCGCCGCGGCCCGCAGATCCGCGGAGGCGGCAAGCCGCAGAGCACCCGCGCCGCCATCGGCCGTCTGCTCGCCTATATGCGTCCCTACCGCCTGCATCTGGTGCTGGTGCTGCTGTGTATGCTGTGCAGCACCGTCTCCTCGCTGGCCGGCTCCTATCTGGTCATGCCCATCATCAACCGCCTGAGCGGCGTGCCCACCGGGTCGAAGGACGGCACCTTTGCCGTGATGGCCGACGGGATCATCGACCGCTTCAGCCATCAGCCGGTCATCGAGCGGCTGATGAGCACCTCCCCCTTTGCCGCGGTGATGACCTATCTGCTCGCCGCACTGGTGATACTGGCGCTGGTCTATCTCGTGGGCATCGTGACAAGTTATTTGCAGGCGCGGCTGATGCTCACCATCTCGCAGGGGTCGGTCGAGCGCATCCGCAACGACCTTTTTGAAAAAATGCAGACCCTGCCGGTGCGCTTTTTCGACACCAACGCCACCGGCGAGGTGATGAGCCGTTTCACCAATGATGTGGACAATATCGACGTCATGCTCAACAACTCCCTCACGCAGATGGTCTCCGGCCTCATCACGCTGGTGGGCACCTTCCTGTTCATGATCACCACCAACTGGGTGCTCACGCTGGTGACGGTGGTGTTCATCCCCATCTTTACCTTCGGCGGTGCGGCCATCGCCGGGCGCAGCAGCAAATACTACGGCGGCCAGCAGTCGGCACTCGGTGCCGTCAACGGCTATATCGAGGAGACCGTCTCCGGCCAAAAGGTCATCAAGGTGTTCAATCACGAGCAGGCGGCCGAGGACGAATTCGCCCTGCTCAACGATGACCTGCGCGGCAAGCAGTTCAAGGCGCAGTTCTACGGCGGCATCATGGGCCCCGTGATGGGCAACACCTCGCAGGTGAGCTATTCGGTCACCATCGGCGTGGGCGCGGTGCTGATGGTCACCTCCGGGCTGACCCCCGGTGCCCTCACCGTGTTCGCGGGGTATTCCCGCCATTTCTCGCAGCCCATCAACTCCATTTCCATGCAGATGAGCACCATCTTCGCGGCGCTCGCCGGTGCCGAGCGGGTGTTCCGCATCCTTGACCTGCCGCCCGAGCAGCCCGATGCGCCCGACGCCGCGGCACCCTCGCCGATGAAGGGTTTCGTTCGGCTGGAGCACGTCACCTTCGGCTACAACCCCGACAAGGTCATCCTGCACGACATCTCGCTCTACGCCAAGCCGGGACAGAAGATTGCCTTCGTCGGCTCCACCGGCGCGGGCAAAACGACTGTCACCAATCTGCTCAACCGCTTCTATGATATAGATGAGGGGAGCATTACCATCGACGGGGTGGACATCCGTCAGATCCCGCGTGACGAGCTGCGGCGCAACATCGCCATGGTGCTGCAGGACACCCACCTGTTCACCGGCACGGTGATGGAGAATATCCGCTACGGCCGTCTGGACGCCACCGACGAGGAGGTCATCGCCGCCGCCAAAACGGCTTCGGCGCACTCCTTTATCATGCGGCTGGCCGACGGCTACAACACCATGCTCGAGGGGGACGGCGCCAACCTGTCGCAGGGACAGCGTCAGCTGCTCAACATCGCCCGTGCGGCGCTCTCCAAAGCGCCCATTCTGGTGCTGGATGAGGCGACCAGCTCGGTCGATACCCGCACCGAGCGGCACATCGAGCACGGCATGGATCGTCTGATGCAGGATCGCACCACCTTTGTCATCGCACACCGGCTCTCCACCGTGCGCAACGCCGACGCCATCATGGTGCTCGAGCGCGGCCGCATCATCGAGCGGGGCGACCACGACGACCTGCTCGCACAGCAGGGACGCTACTACACACTGTATACCGGTCAGGTCGAACTGGACTGAGGGACTGAAAAAGGGCGATGCGGTCACCGCATCGCCCTTACTATACCTACATTATATATTAAGTATTTCCGCCCATTGCCGCGCCACGGCCTCTTTCGAAAACCGCGTCACGTTTTCGGCGGCGCGCCGCCCCATGGCGGTGCGCAGTGCTTCGTCTTGCATCAATTGCTCCAGCCGCCGGGCAAAGGCATCGGTATCGCCGTCCGCCACCAGGAACCCGTCCTCGCCGTCCCGGATGATGGCCCCCGGCCCCACCCGCACGTCAAAG
>JAZRVU010000102.1:0-10449 GCA_045599305.1 Acutalibacteraceae bacterium
GTTTTCCTCCCGGAGCAGTTCCACGTTTTTGGGGGCGACAAAACACCCTTTGCCCTGCACCGTATAGATGAATCCGTCCTTTTCAAGCTCCTCATACGCCCGCTTCGTCGTAATAAAACTGATGCGCAGGTCTTTGGCCAGGTTGCGTATCGACGGCAGCATCTCATCTTCCGAAAGGGCGCCGCTGATGATCTGGCTTTTTATTTGCGAATAGATCTGGTCGTAGATGGGCGCCCCGCTTTTATTGTCGATCAAAACCGTCACGTCATTGTCCTCCGCCTGTTAATACTGTGTATATGCATTATATACAGTTGATCTGCGTTTGTCAAGGGCTTTTTTGCGGCCGTGCGGCAGGAACGGGAAGCGGACATAAAGCAGCCCTGCCAAAGGTCACAGCGGATCCGGCAGGGCTGTTTCTGTGTTTTCTTATTTTGCGAAAATCCTATGGTAAAAATACGCCGGTATGGCCGACCAGCCGTGGCAGAGACTGCCGGCACCGCCGAAAGCGGCTGCGCCGTCGGCGGTTTCCCAAAACGATGTGGCGCCCTTTTGCAGCATCGCCCCCCAGATTCGGCCGATATCCTCCCGCACCCGGGGGCGGTACCGGTCGTCCTGCAGAACGGCATCGTATTTGAAGATCAGATAACTCAATGTGCAGGGGTGGTCAAACAGGCCTTGCGTCAGTCCGGCTCTCAGCGTTTCTCCCCGCTCATCGTCACAAAGACCGCCGCACAACGCCAATGCCTGTACCAGCTCCGGGAAAAAGCGGTCACCGTTCAAATCAAAACAAAAAGCCGCTTTTTCTTCGACCCAAAACACCCGGTCGAACGCCGCTTTCAGCCGGACATAGTCCCGCCGGACCTGTTCGGCCTCCTGCGCGCGGCCGCACACGGTATATATTTTTTCGGCGGCCTTTAATGCCAACGCGTAAAAGCCGTTGATCGCGGCATCGGGGCCGTGCCGTTCGTCTGTGCCGGACAGCCCGTCAGACCACTCATAAAAATTCCAGTATTCGTTCCCCTCAAAGGCGGCGACCAGACCGTTTTCCGTGTGAGCGCCGAAGGCTTGCAAAATTTTTCCCACCGTCGGCAGCAAGTCGGAAATGCCATCCCAATCGCCGCTGTAAGCGCCGTATTCGGCCAGAGCCACGATCCAGACCAGACTGAATGACGGGATCGTAATGCCCACCCGTGCCGGCGCACACAGCTCCAGCAGACCGTCCCGGCGTATTCCTTCGCCAAGCAGACGCAAGCTCGCTTTCGCAAACGGATATTCGCCAAAGGCGTAATAGCCGCACAGCATCTGACTGCGCGCGTCCATAGCGTACAGCGCCTGTTCGCGCCAGGGGCAGTCCTCGTAATGCTCGTGCATACACAGGCGCAGGGTGTCGACCGAAACGCCGTAGATCTGCCGCTCAAGCGGAGCCATGCCCTCCGGCTCGGGCAATATGTCCACCGGATATTCCACGGGCAGGATGCCGGCGTAAAACAGGCGGCATTCTTCGGCGTATATGTGCAGCTGCAAATACCGTCCGGCGATCCGCTTCATATAGTGGGTGAACTGCTGTCTGCCTTTGACCGCCCGGTACGAAAAGGCAAAATTCCGATCGTCAATGTGTGTGCGCACGCGTAAATCTTCCAGATGTTCCCCGTAGCCTACTTCGATCAGGCAGTCGTTTTGCACTTCAAGATCCAGATTGGCAAAGCCGGCCGTTTCGCGGTGCAGGTCGATAATGAGATAGACCCCCTCACTGTTTTTATCGCGCAGACGGAATGTCATCCCGTCCTGCGACGGCAATCCGGGATCGAAAGTGAACTTGTTTTCGGAATGTGACAAACGGGCGCCTGCCATGCGCCGGGCAGCGGTTTCATCCGCGGCCCCGTCATTTTGATTGCAAAAATCGCCCTTTTCCAAAACCCTTGCTTTTGCGGCAGGAAGAATGTCCAGTTTTTTGATCGGCCGGGGCTCATAACAAGCGGCCGGCTCCCTTTGGGTGACGGCCGAAAAGCCGTCAGTACGGTCATCGTCTGCCCAGCCGCCGAGCAGGCGGTCATAATGAAAGGTGAAAGAAAGCTGCGCCGTGATCTTTTCTATCGGGCCGGACTGATAACCGCATACTTTTGTGTACCGTGTATCGGGCCCGCTGGCCATCAGCACGGTCTCCTCGGCGGTGATCTCAAAAATGATCCCGGGCACGCCCTTGCGATAGGTGCTGCTGTCCTCGTTTTGACAGTAACCCAGCACACAAAACAGGTTGCTTCCCGTTTTGAGCCATTCTTTCGGCAATTCGTACGTATCGTAGCAGGGACGGAAAGGATAATCCGTATACTGCCCGCATCCCACAAAATGCCCGTTTAAAAAAGCCGCATACTGATTGTCGGCACGGATTTTCAAAACAGTCGGACAAATATCCTCTGCATGAAAAGTCTGTTTAAAACCGACATATTGATTTACCTGCGTGAGATCGTCGCTCCAGACGCATTTTGCATTTTGAAATGTCATTTTTTAATCCTGAAACTCCTGTTCGTATTTGGCTTTGGCTAAGTCACACGTTTTGCTCTTTTTTAAGGTTTTCCGTGATCGCGCTGAGCAGACGCACGGACGCCTCAAAGCCGGAGAGCGGATGCGGCAATTCCCCGCTTTCGATCATGCCGATCAGTTCCGCGGGGCCGACACTCTGGTATTTCATGTCAAGCTTGCGGTGCAGCACCGTGCCGTTTGTCTCGACCGAAATGTGCAGATCCACGTTTTCGGGGTTGGTGCTGATGATGCATTTCCGATCCGGATAAGAAACCACGGTCACCACGGTCTTTCCGTTGAGGTAACTGTTGACTGCGGTGAAATCCTCGCCGCAAAGCAGCACGCAGAGCTCGGCGGAGTGGATGCCGTAGAACCAGTATCCGTCATAGGGGCTGGCAACGTCGCCGCCGAAGGAAATGACGACGGTGCTGCCGGGCGCGACGGCGGCTTTCAGCTCGGGGATCTCTTCCAGCCCCTTCAGATTGCTCCCGCCGCAGAGCAGGGAATGATGTGCCAAAGCGTAGTCGATCAGCTCCCGGCATTGTGCGGGCCGGGTGCAGAACGGTTTGTCGTTGAACAGGGGCTTGCCGGCACGCAGAACGGCCATGGCGGGATCGAAATGCGCCGATCCGCGGCGGTAGGTGATCACGACGGCATCCGAAAGCGCGATCAGCTCCTCCTCGCTTTCGACGGGCGTGACCCCGTACTGCGCGCAGAGCCGCGCCGCTTTTTCGGGATCGTCCGCCCCGTAGAGATAGGAAATCGTATGGCCGGGGAACGCCTTTTCCCCGTTGATGGTTTTGCAGAAATGCTCCGCGTGGGAGTTTTCGGCACCGATCAGGCCTATTTTCATGGTGAGCTCTCCTTTCCTTCCGGCTGTTCACACCCATAGTGTACCGCAACTGTTTTGCAAAGTCAAGTGAGCAAAAAGCGTGTTACGCGGTTTTACTTGCATTACCAAAATCGTTATGGTATGATATGTATAGGGTTTAAGCAAAAGCATAACAAGGAGGACGGGCAGAAAGCCCGAAATCAAAATTCAAGGAGGGAAACCAGTATTCACGGCAACTTGCGAGACGCCGCCGGAATCATTTGTGCCGGCAAGGCGTTCCAGCTGCGCGAGACGATCAGGGCCGCCGGTCAGACGGAGCATTATTTTTCGGCATCCTGCCGGTATAAGACCGAAAGCCCCGATGTCCATTTCGGAGGCACGACGGGACGGCCGAAATGGGGGTAGGCACCCTCACGGTAGGCGGCCGCAATGAGGATGGAAAGGAAGGGGATATAACGGTCACCGGCAAACTCGGTGCCGGCCGCGAGGACGAAAAAAACGGTATCTTTTCTGCGGCTGCGATGCCGATACCCGCCGGATCTATGAATGGAAAAAGTTAAGCTGAACGGAGGGCACTGCGATGATCATTTTAGGGATTATCATAGCCGTTATCGGGCTGCTCCTCATCGTTGCGTTTGCCATCAGCAGAGCGACCTGTAAAACGCGGATCGAAGCGACGGTGAGCCGGCTTGCGACAAAGTCGATGAAATTCCGCGGGAGGACCGTGACCGACACCACGCCGATCTTCACCTATACGGTGAACGGCGAGGAATACACCTATAAAGCGGAAATGTCCACGACAAACCGCAAGCGGTTTGCCGTCGGGCAAAAAGAGTTCATTTTCATCAACGAAAAGCGCCCGAACGAGGCGCGGTACGGAAACAATTCAGGCTTTTTGCTGTGCGGCATCGTCTGCTTTTTGCTCGGCGCGATGGTCATCGTGCTGTCGGTCATATAACTATAGTGTACAATTATATAACTTGGAGGATTTAATATGAAATGGTTTGAAGACATCTTTACGAAATCAAAAGTGATGATTATCAGCGGGATTATTAGTGTTGCGGGATACTTTGCTCTTGCTTGTATCAGTGTTATCACTTCTGCTCATTTAACAGAACAGTATTTGATACTTGCCGTTCTGTCTGCCTTGTTGATGATTTGCTATAAAAAAGGCGAAACATCCTGCCAAAAAGCCCTTATCGGATCAATCCTGGGAGTATTGATGTACGCTTATTGGGGCATTATGGCGGGATTTATTGAAGCAGAGAAGAACGTCATTGGTTATCTTGAGCTTTTTATGACCATTTTTCTGACAATCATGTTTATCAATCACCTTCTTTTGCAGGTTGACCACAAGGGGGACACCATAATAATTAAGGCAAGCCAAATTATGCTGGTTATTGCTATTGTTCTGCAATTTGCAGAAACGCTGGGTCAAATTATCAACAATCAAATGTACTTCAATGTATTAAACAGTTTGAGTTTGCTCAGTACAGTAACCATGATCACCTGCGTGGAGTCTCGAATTCAGAAGTATAAGGCAAGGCGTTCTGCGGCGATGAAAATTGGCGCTTGGACGGAAGAAGAACGCCAAAAGAGTAAAAAGATTTTCAAATTTTGATCGGGATACCATATAATCGGAAGATTTATTTGTATGATAAAAGAAACCATAAAGAGTTCTTCTCCACTTTTTGTTTAGAAAAATTGTTTGTCTGCAGTTTGACGGCGGCAGGGTTCACTCCCTGCCGCCGTGCGTTTGGTATACGGATTTTTGTTACCGAAATGTTGCCGCCGATTGTTTATGCTATCAAAATGCTATCAAAAATGATAGCAAAACGCCCCGGAATTTCCGAAAAACGAGGAATTCCGGAGCGTTTTCATAAACTGATAAGCCTGTGACGATTATTCCCACTCGATGGTGGCGACGGGCTTGGGAGAAAGGTCATAGAGGACGCGGTTGACGCCCTTGACCTCGGCGAGGATGCGCGCCGTGATGTGGCCGAGCAGCGCATAGGGGATCTCCTCAATGGAGGCGGCGGTGGCATCGACCGAGTTGACGGCACGGATGACGACCGGCCAGTCATAAGTACGCTTGCCGTCCTTGATGCCGGTGGATTTGAAATCCGGCACGATGGTGAAATACTGCCACACCTTGCCCTCGAGGCCGTTCTTGGCAAACTCCTCACGCAGGATGGCGTCGGATTCGCGCACCGCCTCCAGACGGTCGCGGGTGATGGCGCCCACGCAGCGCACGCCCAGGCCGGGACCGGGGAAGGGCTGACGGAACACCATGTTGTCCGGCAGGCCGAGCGCCTTGCCGACGACGCGGACTTCGTCCTTGTAGAGGAACTTGACCGGCACGACCAGTTCGAAATCGAGATCCTCCGGCAGGCCGCCCACATTGTGGTGGGCTTTCACGCCGTCACTTTCGAGGATGTCGGGATAGATGGTGCCCTGCGCGAGGAAGCGGATGCCCTCCTGCTTGCGGGCCTCTTCTTCAAACACGCGGATGAATTCTGCGCCGATGATCTTGCGCTTCTGCTCCGGCTCAGCCACGCCGGCCAGTTTATCAAGGAAACGGTCCACCGCGTCGACATAGACGAGGTTGGCGTTCATCTGGTTGCGGAACACCTCGACGACCTGTTCCGGCTCGCCCTTGCGCAGCAGGCCGTGGTTGACGTGCACGCAGACGAGCTGACGGCCGACCGCCTTGATGAGCAGTGCCGCCACAACGGAGGAATCGACACCGCCGGAGAGCGCCAGCAGCACCTTTTTGTCCCCGATCTGCGCGCGCAGCGCCTTTACCTGTTCTTCAATAAATGCATCGGCCAGCGCGGGGGTGTTGATGCGCGCCATAGAGGCAGGACGAAGTTCAGTTGCCATTGCCGTTTCCTCCTTTAGTTATTGGTATAGTTGTCGAAATAGCCCTGCACCAGCACCACGGGGGTACCCTTGTCGCCGGTGCCGCTGGTCAGATCGCACAGCGAGCCGATCAGGTCGGTGAGCTGACGGGGGGTGGTGCCCTGTGCGGCCATGTTGCCCACCAGACTGCCGTCCTTTTGACGGATGCTGGCGGAGATGGCGGCCTTGAGCGCCTCGCCGGAGTGGTCTTTATAGTCGTTGTCGGCCAGATACTTGAGTTTCAGTTCGTTGGGGGTGCCGATCAGCCCGTCGGTGTGGGCGGGGGAGACGACCGGGTCGGCCAGTTCCCAGATCTTGCCCTTGGGATCCTTGAACGCGCCGTCGCCGTAGACCATGACCTCCACGCACTTGCCGGTGGCGGCGAGGACGCGCTGCTGCACATCCAGCACCAGCGGCCGGCAGTCACGCGGGAAGAGCTTCACGGTGTCTTCGGTGGACTTGTTGGAGCCGAGCAGGCCGTACTTTTCGTTGTAGCCGCTGCCGTTCACGGGGGCGGTCATGATATCGTCCAGACCGCAGACCACTTTGGCGCCGGCCGCCTTGAGCAGGCGCTTGGTGCGGGCGCGGGTGTGGATATCGCAGGTGAGGACGTGGTCGGCATAGGGGAGGATGGCCTTGGCGTGGTTGGCGAAGATGATCTCCACCTCGGCGCCGCATTCGCGGATGAGGTCGGCGTAATAGCCCACATAGTCCACGCCGGTGAACTCCAGCTTATACACGCCGAACAGCTCGCGGTACTGCTCCAGCGTGAGCACGTCGGAGTAGAGGTTGACGCCCTTTTCGTCGATCATGTCGAGATCGGCCAGCGAGTTGCCCACCTCGTCGGTGGGATAGCTGAGCATCAGGACGATCTTCTTGGCGCCCTTGGCGATGCCGCGCAGGCAGATGGCAAAACGGTTGCGGGAGAGGATGGGGAAGATGACGCCGACTGTGCCGCCGCCAAGTTTCGCGCGCACATCGGCGGCGATATCGTCCACCGAGGCGTAGTTGCCCTGCGAGCGGGCCACGACCGACTCGGTCACCGCGATGACGTCGCGGTCACGCAGGGCGAAGCCCTCGCTTTGGGCGGCAGCCAGCACGCTGTCGGTCACAATGGCGGCCAGATCGTCGCCCTGACGGATGATGGGGCAGCGGATCCCGCGGGAGACCGTACCCACTTTTCTTTCTTTCTGTTCCATTTTCATCCCCTGCTTTCTGTGTCGGTGCCGGTTGACGGCACGATCAAAACTTACGCTAATATAGTATACGATTTTTCGCGATTTCGCAAGATGCAACACCGCAAATATTTGCGTTTTCTGTAAAAAAATTTTTGTAAAATACGCAAAAAAACGGAGCGGCCGGCGGCCGCCCCGTCGGGTCACACGCAGATATCGGCATATTTTCCGCCGGTGGCGGTCAGCAGGTCGCCCGGCGCCAGAAAGATCTGTGCGCCCAGCCGCCCGCCGCTGATGATGATGCGGTCAAACGCGGAGGCACTTTGATCCACCGCGGTGGGGAAGGCCTTTTTCATGCCCAGCGGGGACACCCCGCCCCGCACATAGCCGGTCAGCGCGGTGATCTCCTTCACCGCCACCAGCGCCACGCTCTTTTCACCCACCGCCGCGGCCGCCTTTTTCAGGTCGACCTCCGCCGCGATGGGCAGCACGAACACATAGTGCCCGCCGCTTTTGCCGGCGGCGACCAGCGTTTTGAAGGAGGACTCGTACGGCTGCCCCAGCGCATCGGCCACGTGTACCGCGTCGATGAACTCGTCACAGTCATAGAGATTCAGTTCATAGGGGATGCGCAGCCGGTCGAGGATGCGCATGGCGTTGGTCTTGACTTCTTTTCCCATGGTGTCCTTTCAGTTCTGGTGCCGGACGATGGTGTATTCGTCACCGGCACGGAAAAACGGGCAGGGACGGTCTTTTTTGTCCGGCGCGCCGAGTTGGCGCGCCACATCGTCCTCGTCCATGCAGTCCTGCGCCTCGCAGAACCACTCGTCGAATTCCTCGTCGTAGTAAAGGTGCAGGCAATGCTCGCACAGCGCGTCATCCATCTGCCATGCCTCCGCTCACTCGCCGATCTCGTTCTGCTGAGCCACCAGCCGCTCGCCGCAGTAGCGCTCGCGCAGCTTGGGCTTTTCGATCTTGCCGGTGGGGTTGCGGGGGATCTCGGCGAAGATGATCTTGCGGGGGCGCTTGTAACGCGGCATGGAGAGGCAAAATTCGTTCACCTGCTCCTCGGTGAGGGTGCAGCCCTCTTTCACCTCGATGACGGCGGCGGCGATCTCGCCCAGCCGCTTGTCCGGCAGGCCGATGACGGCGGCATCCTTCACCGCGTCCATCTTGCGCAGCACGTTTTCGATCTGCACCGGGTAGAGGTTTTCGCCGCCGGTGATGATGACGTCCTTCTTGCGGTCGACCAGATAGATGAAGCCGTCGACATCCTGTTCGGCCACATCGCCGGTGTAGAGCCAGCCGTCCTTCAGCGTGGCGGCGGTGGCTTTTTCGTCTTTGTAATAGCAGGTCATCACGCCGGGCCCGCGCAGCAGCAGCTCGCCCACTTCGCCGGGGGCGACGTCGCGGCCGTTTTCGTCCGCGATACGGGTCTCCCACCCGAAGCCGGCCTTGCCGATGGCGCCTACCTTGTGCAGGTTCTCCACGCCCAGATGCACCGCGCCGGGGCCGATCGACTCGGACAGGCCGTAGTTGGTGTCATAGTCGTGGTGGGGGAACCGCTCCTTCCACCGCTTGATGAGGGAGGGGGGCACCGGCTGGGCGCCGATGTGCATCAGCCGCCACTGATCCAGCGCATACTCCGACAGGTCGATATCCCCGCGGTCGATCGCGTCGAGGATATCCTGCGCCCACGGCACCAGCAGCCACACGATGGTGCAGTGCTCCTCCGAAACGGCCCGCAGGATCCACTCCGGCTTGATGCCGGTGAGCAGTACCGCACGGCTGCCGGAGATGAGGCTGCCGAACCAGTGCATCTTGGCGCCGGTGTGGTAGAGGGGCGGGATGCACAGGAACACGTCGTCGTGCGTCTGGCCGTGGTGCGCCTGCTCCACGCGGCAGGAGTGCATCAGGCTCTGATGATGGTGCAGGATGGCTTTCGGGAAACCGGTGGTGCCGGAGGAAAAATAGATCGCGGCATCGTCGTCGTCGCACAGCGGCACGTCGGGACGGGTGTCGGCGCAGGCGGCGGTGGGCAGGCGATAGCTTTCGGCAAAGGTGGGGCAGTCATCCCCCACATACAGCGAAAACCGCACCCGCGGGATCTCGTCGCAGATGCTCTCCACACGGCCGGTGAACTCCGGCCCGAAGATCAGCACGTCCGCATCCGCCAGCGTGAGGCAGTAGCGGATCTCATCCGCGGCATAGCGGTAGTTGAGCGGCACCGCCACGGCGCCGGCTTTCAGCACGCCGAAATAGACCGGCAGCCACTCCAGGCAGTTCATCAGCAGAATGGCCACCTTGTCGCCTTTTTTGATGCCGCGCACCAGCAGCAGATTGGCCACCCGGTTGGCCTTGCGGTCGAATTCGGCCCAGGTCAACTCCGAGCGGAAAGGCTCCCCGGCACCGGAACGGATGAGCGGGTAGTCCTTCCAGGTGACGTGCTTCTCCTCCGGCAGGCGGGGGTTCAGCTCCACCAGCGCCACCTCGCTGCCCAGTTCCCGCGCGTTGCGCTCCAGAAATTCCGTGATCGGCATGATGCCATTCCTCCGTATCGTCAATAATCGTTGTTTTTCTCATGCGGCAGTATCCAGTATAGCCGATTTCGCCCCAAAGGTCAAGCACTTTTACGCTAAAAAGCGCAAAAGTGCCGAATTATTTTTAAAGGCAGGTGATCTTTTGCGTGAGGTTTCGGCCCGTTCGGGGTACTAATAAAGGAAAACCCATCTGTCGGTGCATATATTTTCTTCCGGATCGTCGCTTTTCTTTGGCACAAAAAATTCACAGGAACATTCGGGCACAGGAAAATCGTGAATACTTTTTATAATTCCGTGTGTTATCGTTAGTCATACGGTATGGTCTTGTGTATCTTTTCATAACGAAATTTCATACTAATACTATGAGAATGAGTTGTCATTCCGTTAGTGTGATTTCGGAGGTGAAAAGGTATGAAAGGCGAAAACGCAGCAATGAAAGCTGTCGGAAAACGGATCCAATATTACAGAAAGGCACGGGGCT
>JAZRVU010000103.1:0-64250 GCA_045599305.1 Acutalibacteraceae bacterium
CGTCGCCAGACAGAAAAAGTCTTTCCACAAATCGTCAAGCGGGATCGTGCAGTTTTTCAGGCTGTCGATGGCCTCGTCGGAAAAGGCTATTCTGTCACCAAATACCGCCTCGAAATAGCGCACCACATCCAACGGTGTCCGGGGGTAATCTTTGGTGGCCAGCCGATTACTGCACACTTTCTTCAAATCCGCATTTTCTTTGGCCAACGGCAGATAACTGTCATTTTCAGTGCGGAGTTTGTAATTTTCCTCCCTGAGCTGCCGATTTTCTCCGGCGATCTGATCAGCCCTGTCTTCTGCTTCCAACTGTTTTTGCTCTGCCTGCTGAGCAAAATCCAGCGCACTGTCCTCAGCGGTCTTCAACGCCTGCGAATGCTCTTTCTCCCGGCTTTCCAGTTCTTCGGTATGCTGTTGCTTCAATTCATCCAGTCGCTTTTGCCGAAGCAGCGCCTCCCGCTTCGCCCGGCAGTCCTCCGTGCGGAACAGCCGTTCATAAAAGTGGGCATCCTGCGCGATGGCCCGACGGATCACGCCGATCACGTGCGCACAGCCCGCTTCGCGAATGTATTCGGCGCTCAAAAAGCGATGCCGTTTCGCGTCCCGCGGCTGTGTCTCATCCACATTCGGATAGTACACCCGCAAAGCGCCGTTGTAACAGACATAGTCTTCCGGACAAGAATCGTTCATCTCATTGGTCACGTGCACATCGTCGGCGTAGTAGACCATCGCATTGCCGCCTACCGCGATCGCCAGTTTCATCGGATCGACCAACAGCGGTTCCTCCCCCTCTTTGTAGGAATTCCGGGGGCTGACATAGATATACGGCAAACTGCGCGCCGGGTCTTTTAACCGCTCCCAAAATGCCCCCCATTCGCCCGGCAAAAGGCGGATCGGTGTCACGCTGGGGTAGTCGATCCCATCTTGGCAGATCAGTTCCGGGTCGTTCCACAGCTTCTCCACAATTTTCGGCACACTCGGTGTCGGCTCTTCCTCACATTCCCCCACAAAACCGGGGCTGTCGCTGTAGGAAATGATGCAGGAGAAGATGGCTTTCCCGATCTCTACGGGTTCAAACCCGATCTCCGTGATCCATTGGCGCGGTGCCACGCCGATTTTTGCTTTGGGTGACTCAATGATCTTGCAAGCCCAAAAATCTGCCGGAAAAGGTTGCTCAACACGGCAGTATTCCGAAAGCAGCATGATCCTCTTCCCCGTGATCTGCCTGCCGCTTTTCAGTTCCAACCATTCATGGATATCCGTCGTCAAGGCAGGACTGCGGCGATTGTGCTTGTTCGTCATCCATTCCCGCACAAGAAGCACGATCTTCCACAGCAGATCCGTTTGCGGATCCCGTGCCTCCACCGTAAATCGGATCTTATAAAACAAAGTTGCATACAAGTCTTTCATGAAAAAGCTGTTCCTTTCCGTAAATAAATACACAATCGGCTCTTTTAAAGTATTTTTTTAAATAATACCATTCTCGGAAGGTAATGTCAACAGGCGGCAGAAGATCCGAAGTCTTTGCCGGGAGCACCTCCTGCAAAAACTCGCTATTTTACATATTCACCTTGCTATTTTTTATTGACAGATCAGCCATGCAGAGATAAAATAGGCGAAGATAAAACGCCGCTGTGAGGTAAAAGCCTTATGCACACGCTTTTTTATGACGCCGCTATTTTACCGACGGTCACCCTGCTGGGGAAAGATAACTCCCTGCTGCCGCACCGCAATATCCGCCGGGTGTCGGAGGATTATATTTTCTACTTTATCACAAACGGTACGCTGCACTTTTCGGAGGGCGGGCGGGAGTACACGCTGAAAAAGGGCGACACCTTCCTGTTCGAGCCCGGCCTGCTGCATTATGGCACCGAAGACAGTTGTTACCAGTTATATTACATCCATTTCCGGCATCCGCACATCAGCGTGGATCAGCCATCCTTCCCGGAGTGCATGTCGATCGCCAAGCAGATGAGTTTTGAGGACGACGTGCATTTCCTGAAACTCTGCCAGTCGTTCGAGCGCATTCTGGAACAGCGCAGTTCCATGCTGGAGGGTTCTTCGGTGCTGACCGCCTGTGCGGCAGATGAGTTCTTCATCGAATTGGCGCGGCGGAGCGCTTTCCGTCAGGAGGGAGGCGGCACCCGCGGCGGAGGCGGCTACGCCCGCATCAGCGAGGTGATCGCCTATCTCAACCGACGCTACGCCTCCCCCATCAGCAGTGATAAGATCGAAAAAGATCTTTCCTATAATTTCGACTACCTGAATCAACTGTTCCGCCGTCATCTGGGCACGACCGTGTTCCGGATGCTGGAGGATATCCGCATGGAGAACGCGCAGAGGCTGCTGCTCACCAGTGATATGCCGCTCGCACAGATCGCCAAGGAGGTGGGATTCCGTGAAGAAAGTTATTTTTCGAAAGTTTTCAAAAAATCGACCGGGCTTTCTCCCTCCGATTATCGCAGCCGCGCTCTCAAAATGGATTGACACGGATCTGCTGGCGATAGACACCCCGACAGGGCGGCTCTCGGTCTTTTCGCTGATGCTGCCGATGCTGGCGGAATCGGTCAGCATCAACCTCATCAATACTATGAGCACCGCACTGCTCAGCAACTATTCCGACAGTGCCGCCGCAGCCAGCGCGGCAGTCGGGACGATCATCAGCATGGCGACGATGGCGTTCTCGCTCATATCGGTCGGTGCCACCGTGATCGTCAGCCGGTTTCTGGGCGCCGGGGAAGACCGAAAAGCCTCGGCCGCCTCATGGACGGCCATCCTGATGTGCACGCTGCTGGGGGCGATATGCGGCGGCGGGATGCTGCTCTTCTGCGACCCGCTTCTGGGCTTTCTGAATCTTCAGGGGCAGACGCTCGCATACGCCGGCATCTATTTTAAGATCCGCTGCGCTTTTCTGCCGCTCAACGCCATCCTCTCGATCCTGATGGCGCAGATGCGCTGCTACGGCTATCCGAAATACACCTTTTACGCCTGCCTGATCCAAAGCCTGTCCAACTATCTGCTCTGCCTGTTCGTGCTGCGCTGCCCGCAGTATTCGCCGCTGGACGGCGTGACCGGGGTGGCCGCCGCCAATGTGGTCTGCCAGCTGATCGCCCTGCTCTTTCTGTGGGTCACCTTCCGCCGTCTGCGGCTGCACTTTACGACCCCGCAGTCATGGGACGAGGCACGGTCGTATATCCGCCAGATGGTCAAGATCGGCCTGCCGGGCGCCGTCACCTCCGGTTCTTATTCTCTGGGGCAGATGGTCACCACCTCTTTTGTGGCACAGTTGGGAGACGCGGCGCTTTCGGCCAAGGTGTATTACAGTTCCATCCTCTGCTACACCTATCTGTTCAGCGTCAACCTCGGCAACGCCAACGCCCTGTTGGTGGGACGGCTGTGCGGCATGAAGGACTTTGACCGTGCCGACCGCATGACAAAACAGTTGGTCCGGCTGACCTCACCGGTCAATCTGCTGATCTCGCTGGTCATTCTGGCTTTCCGCGTACCGCTGCTTTCGGCGTTCACCCAAAAT
The DNA here is from genome assembly GCA_045599305.1 of Acutalibacteraceae bacterium. Taxonomy (GTDB): domain Bacteria; phylum Bacillota; class Clostridia; order Oscillospirales; family Acutalibacteraceae; genus SIG588. The sequence continues at coordinate 3,530 of JAZRVU010000103.1, forward strand.
CAGCAGATCATCGCCTGGGGCGCGGCCGTCATGCTCATCGACATCATCGCCGAGCAGTCACGCGCCTTCAGCCAGATATACGAATACGGTCTGCGCGGCGCGGGGGATGTGAATTTTGCCATGGTGGGCACGATCATCTCCTGCTGGTGCTGCAGTATCGGTCTGGGATACCTGTTCGGCATCGTGTGCGGCTGGGGGATCATCGGCATATGGCTGGCCTGCTCGCTGGACGAGTTCATGCGGGCGGCGCTGACCGTGTGGCGCTGGAAAACGCAGAAATGGCGCACACTTTCGATCGGATAGATAAACACAGTCGGCCTTGCCGTCGGGCTCCTACGCAATAATGTGAGAAAATGAAGCAGTTGCAAACCTGCTTTGTGCATAAAGATAAAAAGGAAGTGGATGTAACGGATTCCGTTACATCCACTTGATTTTTGGTGCGGGTAACAGGACTTGAACCTGCACAGCCTTGCGACCATTAGAACCTGAATCTAACGCGTCTGCCAATTCCGCCATACCCGCATATCTATGCCACCGTTTCGGCGACGAGAATTATTATATCGAATACCAACGGAAATGTCAAGGGATTTTTTCAAAAAAATGCAGCCTTTTTCAAAAAACTTTGGAAGGCGCCGTCAACCGGTGAGCTTGCGGCGCAATTCCTGCAGGATCACCCGCTCGCGCCGGGATACCTGCACCTGTGTCATGCCCAGCGCGTCCGCGGTGACCTGCTGCGTGCGATGCCGCAGATAGCGCAGTTCGATCAGGCGGCGGTCGCGCTCATCCAGTTCGGCCAGCACCTGCCGCAGCGCCAGTCGGTCGGTGATCTGTTCCTCCGGCGGGGCGACGGGCAGGTCGATCTGGTCGCCGCTCTCCCCGCTGCCGTCCTCCCATCGGGTGAGCGAGATCACCGGCAGCGAAGCACCGAATGCCTGTGCCGCCTGTGCCGGATCCACCCCCAGTGCGTCGGCCAGCTCATTCACCGTGGGTTCCCGCCCCTCGCGGGCAACGAACCGCTCCCGCTCGCGGGCAGCGCGCATGGAAAGCTCCTTGAGCGTCCGCCCCACTTTGACCGCGCCGCCGTCCCGGAACAGGCGGCGCATCTCTCCCATGATGACCGGCACGGCATAGGTGGAAAACCGCAGTCCCCGCCCTTCATCAAAGCCGTCCACAGCTTTGATAAGTCCCATGCAGCCGGCCTGCACCAGATCCTCATATTCCGCCCCGCGGCCGGAAAAGCGCCGGGCACAGGCGTGCACCAGCCCCATATTGTCGCAGACCTTTTTGTCCCGTTCGGTCACGGCTTCGGCGCCTCACCCTCGCACGTTATGTATTTCTCCAGTGTGACCACCGTGCCCGCGCCCGGCTGCGATTTCACCCGCACCCGGTCACACAGGCTCTCCATGACCGAAAAGCCCAGACCGGAACGTTCTTCGCCGCCGGTGGTGAAAAGCGGCTCCCGCGCACGCTCCACGTCCTCGATGCCGCAGCCGTGATCCTGCACGCGGATGACCACCCGCCCGTTGGCATATGACCGGGCGGTGAGGATGATCTCCCCCACACGGTCGGGATAGGCGTGCACGACGCAGTTGGTGACCGCCTCCGACACCGCCGTGCGCACATCCACCAGTTCATCCACACGCGGATCCATCTGCGAGACGAACGCCGCCACCACCGCCCGCGCCAGGCTCTCGTTTTCCGAACGTCCCGGCAATACCAGTTTCAGTTCATTTTCGGCTTTGACTCTCATCACATATCCTCCTCCCATATATCCAGCTTATCCAAGCCGGCCATCTGCATCATGCGGCGCACCCGTTCATTGGCCCGGCAGACCGTAAGAGTGCCGCCCAGCAGCCGCATCAGCCGGTATCGCCCCATCACCAGTCCCACGCCGGAGCTGTCCATGAAGGTCACCTCGCGAAAATCCAGCCGCAGCTGTCGGGGCGCCATCTGCTCGGCGGCGGTATCCACCTGCTCGCGCAGCTGCTGCGCCGTGTGGTGATCCAGTTCGCCGGACAGGCACGCCGTCAATACCTGATCGCCCCTTTTGAATTCGACTGCCATAGTATTTTCCGTCCTTTCCGCAAAAGAAAAAAGCCTCTATCCCATAGGATAAAGGCTTGTCTTTGAAAATTTACGGGAAATGTGTCGTCACTCCGCTTTTTTTAAAAGCGGACGGATGGCCGACGCGGTGTAGAAGGAGCCGCACACGATCAGCGGCTTCTCCCCCACAAGGTCACGGGCGAGCGTCAGCGCGGCGGCGGGGTCATCACACGCCCGCACATCGGCGACCGACACCTCACGAAACACAGCGGCCAGTTCTTCGGCTTTCATGGCGCGTTCCGACGGCGGGGTACAGCAGACGACCTCTGCCGCCGACGGCGCCAGCAGCGCGGCACAGGCGGCCACGTCTTTGTCACGCAGCATACCGATGAGCAGCGTGACGGGTGCCAGCGGGCGTAGTGTCTCGGCCAGCACGGCCACCCCATGCGGATTATGCGCGCCGTCGATCAGGCAGAACGGCTTTCTGCAGAGCACCTCCTGCCGGGCGGGCAGTGTGGCGGCCGCCAGTCCGGCGTGCAGTGCCTCCTGCTCCACGGGATACCCACACTCTCCCAATGCGGCAAGTGTCTCCAGTGCGGTGAGGGCGTTGCCCACCTGAAACGCCCCGCCGAGCGGCAGCGTATAGGTCTCGCCCGCAAAAGTGAACACCGTCTCACCGGGCGCGGCCGAAACAAGCGCGGCGGCGCCCCGGTTGGGCTGCCGCACCGTCAGCCCCCGTGCGGCGGCGCAGGCATAAATCGCGGCCAGTGCCTCGGGGGACTGGTCCGGCGAGGTGACCACCCTGCAGGGCGGCTTGATGATGCCGCACTTCTCCGTCGCGATCGCCTCCACCGTGTCGCCCAGAAAAGCCGTGTGGTCCAACGCCACGGGGGTCAGCACCGCGGCCAGCGGCGGCGGGCAGACGTTGGTGGCGTCCAGTCGTCCCCCCATGCCGCATTCCAGCACGCATATATCCACCCGCTCGCGGGCAAAATACTCGAGTGTCAGCGCGGTGACCAGTTCGAACTCGGTCAGTTCCCCGCAATCCCCCATCTGCGCCTGCCGGTCGTACCACGCGCCCGTCATGGCGGCCAGCGTGTCGGCCGGGATGGGCGCACCGTCCACGGTAATGGTGTCCTCGATGGCCCCCACCGCGGGAGAGGCGTACAGGCCAGTGCGGTATCCAGCAACGGTCAGCGCCGACTGGATCATGCGGGCGGTGGAGCCTTTGCCGTTGGTGCCGGCCACATGGACGACCCGCAGACGGCGCTGCGGATCACCGCAAAGCGACATAGCCCGCTCCATGCGCGCAAGACCCGGGCAGATCCCGCGGCCGTGCAGCTGTGCCCGATAGGCGGCCGCGTCTTTCGGTGTCATATTCACAGCGAACGCTCCTTTTTGAAAAAAGGCTGCCGCACAGCGGCAGCCTTTAAATATCAATATTTACAGATCGCGGAAAAGATCCTCCAGCGACACAGTCCCTTCCGGCTCTTTTGCCGCATCGTCCGTTTCCCCGACCGCTTCGGCGGCATCTTCCGTCGTGGCGGAGGAAATATCATCAGCCCCGTCCGCCGAAGGTGTGTCGCTCTTCTCTTCCTTCCCGGCGCGGGGCGCACGGATGAGGAAGAAATAGGCTACCGCCGCCGCGCCGAGCAGCAGCACCACGCCGCCGATCATCAGCCACAGAGCCATCCCGTGAGGGAATCGGCTATGCGGCAAGGCGGCGCTCATCGCCGTGGTGGTCGTCTGGACTGCCACGATCTCCGTGATCTCGGCATCGGAGTGATCCGTTGTCGTTAAGGTCTGGCCTGTGGTACGCACCCGTGTGAACCCTTCGGCCGCCCGCGAAGGCGCCGTGTTGACCGGTTCTGTCGGTGTCTGGGTAACGACCGATGTGGGGGCCGTTGTGACAGCGACCGTGGTCGGTTTTGTCGTAGTGACCGGCTCAGTGCCAGTCGTTGTGTGCAGCACGACAGACGCCGCACAAGCAGCATACTTGACTCCGCCGCTTTGGAATTCCTTTGTGGAACAATAGATCTCCATCGGCTCGGCATCGAATTTCAGCATCGCCGTACCCGATTTTCCGGCCACTTCGTTATACTCCACGCCGTCTGCCACGATCCGGATCGGTGCACGGTTCACCGGCTCACCGTTTTCATCCGTCACACGCACCGTCAGACGTCCGTCCACGAACATCAGCCGCATCGAAGTGGACAGCACCACGATCTCGGGAGCAGTGGTCGTCTCCGGCTCCTCGGCAACGGTCGTCACAGGATCCTCGGCGGTCGTGGTCGGCTCCGGTTCCTCAGCAACGGTAGTTACCTCGCCGCCAGTGGTAGGATCCGCACCGTCGGTCGGCTCTTCCGCCGCCGCCGCAAAACCCATCACGGTCACCAGCAGGACACAGGCGAGCACAGAAAGCAAGCGTTTCATTCTAACAGTCCTTCCAAAATCATACGGACACACGAGCGATCATCGGTCGCCCATGAACAAAAGCCGCACGATCTTCACACGGCGCATAAACGCCACTGAGATCAGCGAAAGTACCCAGATGAGCGGCGGAGCAAACAGGAACGACACGATCAGCGGTATGGATCGCATCACTGGGACAAGCAGCAGATAAAACAGTTCAAACACGCCGTACATCCCCATCGAAAACTGTGCCATCGGCGGCAGCCATGGCGAAAACACCGTGGAACGGTCGAAATCGCGACAGACCATGAACAAAAAGATGCTCATCAGTATGATATTGGGCATATAGGCCTGGTAAAACACCACATTTGCTTCGCCGGCACTGTGGGTCATCAGTGCGGCACCGATCGCGGTGGCGATCACGCTGATACCGTAGCCGATCAGCATCAAGCGGCGGGACGGCCGCCATTCCGTGGTGAACAGCAGCCACCCCAGCAACAGGTATCCGAGATAGCCGCCCAACGGATTGGCACTGCCGTAGGCGGGAAGCGCCAGATTCGGGAAAAGGCCCGAAAGGATCGGAAAAAAGGAATTGTAACCGATCCACAGGATCGTGGCATAAAGGATGAGCCCGCGCGGCGCATGCTGCACCAGCAGCCGCAAGAACGGCAAAAGCAGATATACCGCGATCAGCAGATAGAACAGCCACAGATGCGGTGCGGCCGGCGTGTTCAGCAGCGACCGAAGCATATCCGCCGGCATGATCTGTTCGCCCATCGGCCCCTGCCACAAAAAGCGGAACACCATATAGATCAGCGACCAGACAGCCAGCGGGATGAGCAGCATGAGCACCCGGTCACGCAGCACTTCCTTTAACGAAACAGAGCTTTCCTTTTCCAAAAGCAGTGCTCCGAGTCCCATCAGCAAAAGCGGCACGGCAAACTGCGTGGCGGCGCCGAACAGATTTGCCACATGCCACGAAAATGTGAGTACATGTCCGTCTGCTGCGCCCTGCTGGATCAGCAGGCCGCACACGGCGGAATAGACTACCGCCGCCATTCCGATCACACGGATGCGATCGAAACAGGCGACACGGGGTTTCTTCTGTTCCATGAAATATCTCCTTCCGCAGAATATACCATTAAAAGTATAAAAAAATTCAGTTGCAAATACAATAGTCAAAATCGCCCAAGTTTCGGTGAGCGCGCATGTGCTTTTTGGCCAAATGTCTCTAATTTTTAAAAAAGTCGGCTTATGCCCTTGTAATCCTGCCGGAAGCGTGATATCCTGTTATGTGGACAGAACCGTCCCATGTGGGACAGTATTTGAGGAGGGAATCGGGTGTTTTTGCGTGACTTGTTTCTCTTCAATGGCCTGACACCGGAGGAGATCGCCGGCCTTATGGCCGATGCACCGCCGCGTGAATCTTTCGAAAAGGGCGCCGTGATCTACACGACCGACCGCTTTCGCCCCGCCATGGGCATCGTGCTGAAGGGCAGAGTGGAGGTGGTGCGCGGGCACGCGATCCTAAACCGTCTGGGCCCCGGCGAGGCGTTCGGCGCCGCCGCACTCTATGGCGAGGAGACGGAATATGTCAGCGAGGTGCGCGCCGCGACCGCGTGTGAGGTGCAGTTCCTGCCACAGGGGCTGCTCGACAGATGGATGCAGGCCGATCGCCGGATCACGGAAAACTACATCCGCTTTTTGTCGGATCGCATCCGCTTTTTAAACCGGCGCATCACCGCCTTTACCTGCGGCGATGCCGAGCGGCGGCTGCTTTTATGGCTGCGGCAGCACGCGGATGCAAGCGGTACCCTCGCACCGCCCCGCCGCATGACGGAACTGGCCCGGCAGTTGGATATCGGCCGCTCGAGCCTTTACCGCGCGCTGGACACGCTGGAACAGTCGGGGTTGATCCGGCGGGAGACAGACACATGGCAATTGACCGAAACGGAAAGGATGGGTAATGATGAAGCATATTAAAAGAATAGCCGCTCTGCTTCTGGCGGCGGCGATGGCGTTTGCGGCCGTCGGGTGCGCCGGCAAAAGCGAGCCGCAGCCGGAGAAGCAGAAGACGGCGCTTTCGGTCGCCGGGATCGCCGGCCCCACCGGCATCGGTCTGGCGGGGCTGATAGCCGGGGACTATCGCTCCGACGATATCGACTACACCTTCACCGTGGCCACCTCACCGGACGAGGTGGTGGGCAAATTCACCAGCGGTGAGGTGCAGATCGCCTCTGTCCCCACCAATCTGGCCGCCAAACTGTATAAAAAACTGAACGGCGAGGTGCAGATGCTGGCGATCAACACCGCGGGCGTGCTGTATATTCTGGAAAACGGCGACACCGTGCATACGATGGCCGACCTGCGCGGGCGCACCATCCTCTCCACCGGCGAGGGTGCCAATCCCGAATATGTGCTGCGGTATCTGCTGCGGCAGAACGGGCTGGACCCCGACCGGGACGTGACACTGGAATTCGTGGCGGAGAACAGCGAACTCATCACCAAACTCGCGACCGGCGCGGTCTCGGTCGCCATGGTGCCGGAGCCGGCCGTGACCACCGTGCTGGGCAAAAACGCCGATCTGCGCGTGGCACTGAGCATGGATGACGAGTGGAACGCCGTCTGTCCCGACAGCGGCATGCTGATGGGCTGTATCATCGCGAAAAAGAGTTTCATCGCCCAAAGCAAGGCGGCCGTCGACGCATTTTTGAAAGAGTACGCGGTGTCGGTCAAAATGGCCGAAAGTGACCCCGACACCGTGGCCGCGCTCTGCGAGGAACACGGCATCACCGCCTCCGCCGCCGTGGCCAGGGCGGCCATTCCCCGCTGCAACCTCGTGTGTATCACGGGCGGCGAAATGAAAGACCGCATCGCGGGATATTATCACATTCTGTATGAGGCCGACCCCACCGCCGTGGGCGGTGCCGTGCCGGCCGACGATTTCTACTATGAAGGATGATCACAACACTTTGAAAAAATGGCTTTGGGCGGCGGGGGCCGCGCTGTTCTGGCTGGCAGCGTGGACTGCCGCGGCGCTGGCGGCGGGGCAGGAATTGCTGATCCCCACGCCGTGGCTCGTCGCGGCCACCCTGTGGAAGGACTGCCGCACCGCCGTCTTCTGGCAGGCGGCGGGCGCTTCATTATGCCGCATTCTCGCCGGCTTTGCCGCGGGAACGCTGCTCGGCAGTCTGCTCGCCATGCTGACGGCACGCTTTTCGGCGGCCGCGCAGTTGAGCCGGCCGATCCTGCACATCATCCGCGCCACGCCGGTGGCCTCCTTCATCATTCTGGCGTTCGTGTGGCTGCGCACCGATGTGCTGCCCGCCTTCATCGCCTTTCTGATGGTGCTGCCGGTGGTGTGGGGCAACGTGGACAAGGGCGTGCGGCAGACCGACCCGCAGCTGATCGAAATGGCACGGGTATTCCGGCTGGGGCGGTGGCACACTTTTTGGCAGATCCGCGTCCCGTCGGTGATGCCCTATTTGCTCTCAGGGGCGACCACCGCGCTGGGGCTCGCATGGAAAGCGGGCATTGCGGCGGAGGTCATCTGCCGTCCCGCCTATTCCATCGGACGGCTGCTGCAGACGGCCAAAAACCATCTGGAGACGGCCGAGGTATTTGCGCTGACGGCGGCAGTGATCCTGTTCAGCATCCTGCTCGAGCGGCTGCTGCTTTGGCTGGCCGGGCGGCTGCTGCACCGCTATAACGTCGGACAGGAGGTGGCGCCATGATCGGGATGACACACATCGGCTTTTCTTACGGTGACCGGCCGATCCTGACAGATTTTTCCCTCACGCTGCCTCAAAAGGGCGTTCTCTGCCTCACCGGCTCCTCCGGCTGCGGCAAGACCACCGCGGCGCGGCTGCTGCTGGGACTGGAACGGCCGCAGAGCGGAACGCTCACCGGTGACCGCTCGGCACCGGCGGCGGTGTTTCAGGAGGATCGGCTGCTGCCGTGGCGCACGGCGCTGGAAAACGTGGCGCTGGTGTCGCCGAAAAAGGCAGAGGCTCTGCTTTCGGCGGTGGGACTACCGTCCGAAGCGTTTCAAAAACATCCCGCAGAGCTTTCGGGCGGGATGCGGCGGCGGGTGGCCATTGCCCGGGCACTGGCGGCCGACAGCCGCTTTCTGGTGCTGGACGAGCCCTTCACCGGGCTGGACGGCGACAGTCGTGCGGCCATCGCCGCGCTGATCAGAGAATACGCCGCCACGCGGCCGGTACTGCTCATCACCCATCAGCCGGAGGAGATCGACCTTCTGGGCGCAGACGTGATCAAAATGGGATAAGGCGGGGCTTTGCCCCGCCTTTTTCTTGACTTTTTTCGCCGCATTTGACATAATGAAAATGAGGTGAGCGCGATGACACACATCCTGCATCTGGAAAACCCCGCCGCCGAATGGGAGAATACCACCCCCGTCGGATGCGGCAATCTGGGTGCCGCGTTATACGGCACCGTGGCGGCCGAACGTATCCAATTGAACGAGGAATGGATCTGGGCAGGCGGCCCTCCCTCTGCCTCTTCACCCGAATTGGGACGCAAAATGCGGGTGGCACGGGATATGCTGCTGCGCGGGGAAAACGACCGCGCCGATGAATGGGTGCAGAAAAATTTCAACGGTCTGTTCGGCGGTGTCGGCTCCTATGAAACGGCGGGCGAGCTGTGCATCGGCGTGCATCCGGACGACGCCTGCACCGCCTACTCCCGCGATCTGGATCTGCACAGCGGCGTGGCGTGCGTGCGATATCGCCGCGGCGGTGCCGCCTATGAGCGGGAACTGTTCGCCTCTTATCCCCGAAACGTGATCGTCTGCCGTCTGGCGGCGACAGGCGCCGCATTGGATCTGGATGCCACTTTCACCCGTGAGAGCGGACTGACCGGGCAGGACTGGGCAGACGGCCGGCTCACGGTGCACGGGCAGACGACGGACGCCGCCCACCGTTTCACGGTACAGATACAGTTTCGTCCCGAAGGCGGCCATATAGAGTATGACGCCGCAGAGGGGCGGGTGGGCATCCGCGGCGCCGCGGCCTGCGTATTCCTCATCGCCATCTGCACCGAGGGCAGTTCCCGCCGTCCCCTCCCGTGTCTGAACGACCTGCCGGACTATGAAGCCCTGCGGCGGGAGAGCGCGGCCGATGTGGCGGCGCTGATGCAGCGCAGCGCGATCGAACTGGGGGATGATTCCCGCGACGCCCTGCCGGTGAATGAGCGGTTGGCGGCGGTGAAAGCGGGTGCGTCCGACCCGACGCTCGCCGCACTCTATTTTGAATTCGGCAAGTATCTGCTGGTCGCCTCCGGCCGGCCGGGCACCCTGCCCGCCAATCTGCAGGGGGTGTGGAATCCCTACCTTCACGCACCGTGGAACAGCGACTACCACACCAACATCAACCTGCAGATGAACTACTGGCCGTGCGAGGTGACGGGACTTTCGGAATGTGCCGCCCCGCTGTTCGACTATATGCTGCACACCCTGCTGCCGGTGGGGAAAGAGGTGGCGGCCGAGGGTTACGGCTGCGGCGGAACGGTACTGCATCATCTGAGCGACCCCTACGGCTTCAGCGCCCCGGCGGACGGCCCGTGGGGGCTGTGGCCGATGGGCGCGGCATGGCTGTGTTATCATCTGTGGGAGCATTGGCTGTTCGGCGGCGATGAGGACTTTTTGCGAAAGGCCGCCTATCCCTACATCGCCGAAACGGTCACCTTCTTCCTCGATTACGTCACCGAAAAGGACGGGCGGCTGGTGTGGGGGCCCTCCGCCTCGCCGGAAAACGCCTATCTGTTCGGCGGCAGAGCCTGCCAGACCTGCCTGTGTCCCACCATGGACGTGGAACTGCTGGACGGGCTGTTCCGGATGTATATAGAAACGGAAAAGCGGCTCGGCATCGACAAGGGCCGACAGGCGCGTGCCGAAGCGGCACTGAAAAAACTGCCGCCGCTCACCGTGGGGCGGTACGGACAGCTTTGCGAATGGGCTGAGGACTACGAAGAGGCCGAGCCGGGACATCGGCACATCTCCCACGCCTTTGCCCTCTACCCCGGCTTCACCATCACCAAAGAACAGACCCCCGCGCTCTTTGAGGCGGTGCGGGTCACGGTGGCACGGCGGCTGGCACACGGCGGCGGACACACCGGGTGGTCGGCCGCGTGGCTGGTGGCGCTGCAGGCGCATCTGCTGGACGGCGATGCCGCCGGCGAGGCACTGCACAAGCTGCTGACACAGTCCACCAAGGACAATCTCTTCGACTCCCACCCGCCCTTTCAGATCGACGGCAATCTCGGCGGCTGCGCCGCCATCGCGGAGATGCTGCTGCAAAGCCGTGACGGGCTCATCCGTCTGCTGCCCGCCCCGGCACCCGCATGGCAAAACGGCCGGTTTCGCGGCCTGATGGCGCGCGGCGGCTTTGAGATCGACGCCGGGTGGGCAGACGGCCGCGTGCGCCGCATCACTGTGAAAGCGCATCGCGGCGGCGAGATCACGCTGCTGGTCAACGGGCAGAGGGTGCTCCTGACGCTTGCCGCAGGCGAGCGGCGCGAACTGGATTTTTGAAAAAGAAAAAGCCGCTTTCCCGTCAAACGGGAAAGCGGCTTTTGATGTGTTGACCAATCAGTCGGCCACAAAGGGCAGCAGAGCGATCTGACGGGCACGCTTGATAGCGGTGGTCAGATCACGCTGATGACGGGCACAGGTGCCGGTCACACGGCGGGGCAGGATCTTCGCGCGCTCCGAGAGGAAGCGGCGCAGACGAGCGACATCTTTGTAGTCGATGTACTCGACCTTGTCCACGCAGAAGCTGCAGACCTTACGGCGACCTTTCCGCACGGGGCGGGCGGAGCGCTCGGCTCCTTCGGTTCTTTCAGCCATGACAATTCTCCTTTACAAAATCAATGCAGTGCCGTTTCAGAACGGCAGGTCCTCGTCGCCCACGATCTCTTCGAAATCACCGGCGTTCGCGGTGGAGAAGGCGGGTTTCGACTCGGTGTAGGCGGGCTGCTGCGGCACGCCGAAGGCTGGTGCCGCGCCCTGCTGGCCATAATTGCTCTGGCCGCCGGCTGCATTTTTGGATTCACCGAACATCACGTTATCGGCCTGCACGCTGAAGGAGGTACGCTTGTTACCGTCCTTATCGGTGTAGGACTCGGAGTGGATGGAGCCCTGGATCACGACCATGGAGCCCTTGTGAAAATAGCGGCTGACGAAATCGGCACGCTCTCTCCACGCCACGATGTTGATGAAGTCGGTCTGCTTCTCCTGGCCTTTCGGCTGGTAGTTGCGATCGACGGCAATGCGGAACGAGCAGACAGAGACCCCGGAAGGCGTGGTGCGCAATTCGGGATCGGCCACCAGGCGGCCCATCAGGCATACGGAATTCAGCATGATGACTCCTCCTGTTTACTGTTCCTTACGGATGACCATGGAACGCAGCACACCTTCCGTGATGTGACTGACACGCTCCAGCTCCGCGGGGAACTCCGGTGCGCTGACGAAATTGTAGAGCACATAGTAGCCCTCTTCTTCGTCGTTGATGAGATAGGCCAAGCGGCGCTTGCCCCATTCATCCACATCACCGAGTTCTGCGTTCTGCGCGATCAGGTTCTGGAATTTCTCCTTGATCGCCGCAATGCCGTCCTCGCCCAAAGTCACGGAAAACACGAGAACAGCCTCGTAGGATGCTTTAACTGTCGGCATTTTGGTACACCTCCTCACGGTCAAATGGCCCCGCATGAGACGGGGCAAGGAAGCACCCCGTAGGGTACTGTGGCGTGCGGAAAAATTACACGGCCACCGATACAGTATATCAGCCCTTTTGCGTTTCGTCAAGGGCTTTTTTGCAAAAAAACGGAAATTTTCGCCGATATGTCAGGCGTTGACCACCGTCACATCCACATTTTCGGGCTGCGGCGCCACCGTGACACGGGCGCTGCCCGACACGGTGACCGTCAGCCGGATGCGCCCGGCCTCACGCGCCCACGCCACCTGTACGCGCCCGCCGGGCGTGCAGTAGTGCCCTTCGGCGCGGTCGATCGCCGCCAAAAACACCGGTGCCACATCCACCCGCTCGGGATCGTCGTCGTCCGGGTTGGGCCGCAGGCCCGTCACCGTGCGCAGATACCACGCGGCGAGGTCGGCCAGGAAATGGTGATTATGCGACCCGATGCGCTCGCCCGGTGCCAAAAAGCGCTCCCACACGGTAGTCTCCCCCCGCAGGATCATGTTGGCATAGGAGGGGTGCTGCGGCCGGGTGATGAGGCGATAGGCCAATTCCGCCTCGCCGTTTTCGGCCAGCACACGGAACAGATACCGCAGGCCGAGGAAGCCGCAGTCGAACGCATCGCCGTTTTCGTGGATGAGTTCCACGAGTTTTTTGAAGGCGGCGGGGCGTTCCTCTTCGGGGAACAGGCCCAGCGCCAGACCCACCGCCTGCGAGGTCTGGCAGGGACGGTAGGTGGCCCGGTGATACCTTTCCGTGCGGCCGGCGGTGATGACGCCGCCCTCGTCATATTCGGCGAGCAGCGCCTCACGGAATTCCGTGCGCCACACCTCGAATTCCTCCGCCGCGGCGGTATCCCCCACCGCGCGGGCCATCACGGCGGCCATGCGGCACTCCTCCGAGAGGATGGCGGTGCAGCAGAAGCCCAGCGGCGAGGCATAGGCGTCGATCGGCGAATCCACGGGGATCCAGTCGCCGTAACCACACTCCACCACGCCGCGCTCGTCCCGCACCGAGCGGTAATAGGCGATATTGCGGCGGATGGCGGGCAGGTTATCGGTGATGACGGCAAGATCGCCGGTGTGGCGATAGACCTCATAGGGGAAGAAGGTGATGATGCTGTCCCAGATGGGCGTATTCGTCGGGATATTGGCCGAGGGCACCATTTCGGGAATGATGCCGTTTTCACGCTGTGCCCGGCGCAGGCAGGCAAGCCAGTCCGCGAAGCAGCGCTCCGTCCCCCAGTTCATCAGATAATGCTCCGCCGAGATGGCGGCGTCGCCTGTCCAGCCGTTTTTCTCACGGGCGGGACAGTCGGTGAGCACATAAAACAGGTTGGACTCCTCACTGCGGATGCAGGCATCGTAGATCTGCTGCGTGAGAGGATCCGAGCAGGAGAAGCCGGCACGGCGGGGCACATCGTTGTGCAGCACCGCAAACTCCAGCAGATCGGGCGTGGCCTGTTCGGGCGTGATGCCGTAGACATAGCAGTAGCGGGCGCCGTGATAGGTGAAGGGCGGCCGCCAGGTCTCCTCCCCCTCCCCGCGGCAGATGTAGACGTCCCGCTGGCAGCAGCCGTCGGGATAGATGTCCACATTGGTATAATCCACGAAGCCTTCAAACAGCAGTTCGGAAAACTGCATCTCGATCTTCTGTCCGGGCGTGCCCTTGATGTGCAGCACCGGCACACCGGCAATATTCTCGCCGAAATCGTAGATATATCCGCCGGCAAGCGGTGTGCGGCCCATCACGGTGTCGCCGCCGTAGAGCAGGTGCGCCAGCGAATCGCGGATGCGGTACTCCCGCAGTCCGCCGGGCTCGACCCGCCTGGCACGCAGGCGGCGGATCTCCCGCACCGGCTCACAGGTGACGAAGCGCGGCTCACCGGCAGGGACGTCCGCCGTCAGCGGCGCGTGCCAGCCGTCGGCCGACGCTTCGGGGGTGCACCACGCCGGATCGACCAGCCGGGCATCGAACAGGGTGCCGCAGCGGTAGTCGTTAAAGAGCAATGCCGAGGGGCGGCAGAGCATATCCGGTGCCGTGAAAGTGACACTGCCGCAGGTGACCTGCAGTGCCAGTGCGGGCGGGGCACAGCGGCGATCCTTATGATGCCAGATATCCCCGCCGATGGCATTCTGGAATCCGCTGCCCAGCAGCACGCCCAGCACGTTTTCCCCCTCTTTCAGGAAAGGCGAGAGGTCGTAGCGGTCATAGAACAGCACATCGTCGGGATTGTAGATGGACGGCACCAGTTCGCCGCGGGTGATGCGCTGCCCGTTCAAAAACAGCTCATAAAAGCCGGTGGAACAGAGCACGCATTCAGGAGCCTGCAGATCCTCGGCCGAAAGGGTAAAGGATTTCCGGAACACCGGCGCGGGGATCCCGTTGAGGAAATCGGGAAGCATGGGATTTTCCCACACAAAATCAGACGGAAACACGACGATCACTTCCTGTATGTATCATTTGTACTCACTATAGCATACTATGAGGAAAAGTCAATTCTTTTTTGCCCGCTCTTGACAATCCCGCGGCAAAAGTGTAGAATGGATACCTCAAGGAGGTGACGCCGTGACACGCTCGCAGTTGTGCGACCGTCTGGATCGCAGTCCCGTCATCGCGGCGGTACGCGCCGACCGGTTCCAAGAAGCGCTCGCCTCCCCCGCCGAGGTCATCTTCCGGCTGGATGCCAGCCTGCTCACCGTGCAGGAGGAGATCACGGCGGCTCATGCGGCCGGCAAAGCCATTCTGGTACACATGGATCTGGCCGAGGGCGTGGGGAAAGACCGTGCCGGCACGTCCTTTCTGGCCGCTGCCGGGGTGGACGGCATCATCAGCACCCGCGGCCAGCTCATCCGCTGTGCCAAAGAGTGCGGGCTGCTCACGGTACAGCGCTTTTTCGCGCTGGATTCGCAGGGGGTGGACACCATCCCGGAACTGATGCATTCCTCGCAGCCCGACCTGATCGAGATCATGCCCGGTGTGGTGGGCAAGGTCATCCGCCGGTTTGCCGCCGGTGCCGCACCGGTGATCGCCGGCGGCCTTGTGGAGACCAAAGAAGACGTCACCACCGCGCTGAGCTGCGGGGCGGCGGCGGTATCCACCGGCACGCCCGCACTGTGGTTTGTGTAATTTAGGGAGAAAAGGAGCAGACGCCCGTGTGGAAACCGGATTTTGATATGTGGCAGGTAGTGCTGCGCGCGATCCTGGCAGTGCTGGTCGGCGGAATCATCGGGATCGAGCGGGCTCGCCACGGACGTGCCGCCGGTATGCGCACCCATATGCTGGTGTGTTTGGGTGCCGCTATGACCGCCATGACCGGCCTGTTTGTGCACGAGGTGCTGGGCATCACCGGTGACGTGTTCCGTATTCCGGCACAGGTCATCTCGGGAGTCGGCTTTCTGGGAGCCGGTGTCATCGTGCTCAAGCAGGGCGATGTGATCACCGGCCTTACCACGGCCGCCGGTGTGTGGGCTACCGGTGCCATCGGTGTGGCCATCGGTTACGGCTTCTATGTGGGAGCCCTTGCCGGTGTGCTTTTGCTGCTCATCTCACTTGTCTTTTTTTCCAAGCTGGAAAAGAACAGAAAAGATACCGATACGGTTTATGTGGAATTGGATTGCGCCGAGGCGGTCAATGAAGTGCTGGAGCAGATCAAAGCGGCCGTCGGCACCGCCTTTCATCTGCACATCGCCGCGCCGCACAGCGGCATCGCAGGTCATGTCGGCCTCACGCTGACGATGCGCGGACCATGCGCCTGCGATACGGCCGATTTGCTGAAAATCCCCCATGTTGCTTTTGCTATAGCCGAAGAAGCATAACGCACAACTGAATATTCCGCAGAGAATTGGAGAACGGAAAAACACGGTGTCCCCCGAAGGGACGCCTGTTTTGCCGTTCTCTTTTTTTATTTTTCATTGGAAAGGATGATCGTCTGTGTTTGATGTCATCATTGTCGGAGCCGGTGTGACCGGCGGTATGCTTGCGCGGGAACTGTCCCGCTACACGCTGTCCGTCTGTCTGCTGGAAAAGGAGAACGATGTGGCCTGCGGTGCCTCCAAGGCGAACAGCGGCATCGTGCACGGCGGGTATGACCCCGAGCCGGGCACGCTGAAGGCGCAGTTGAATGCGGCCGGCGCGGAAAAACTGTTCGCAGCGGCAGAGGCGCTCTCGGTGCCCTGCCGCCGCAACGGCTCACTGGTGTGTGCCTTCGGGCCGCAGGAGGAACCGACGGTGCGGGCGCTGTATGAGCGGGGACTGCAAAATGGTGTGGCAGGACTTTCCGTTATCAGCGGCGAGGAGGCCCGTGCGCTGGAGCCGGCGCTGTCGTCCGAAGTGACACTGGCGCTGCGGGTGCCCACCGCCGGGATCATCTGCCCCTATCAACTCACCGTGGCCGCGGTGGGCAACGCCATGGACAACGGCGTCGAGCTGCGCACGGGTTTTGCAGTGACGGCGATCGTCCGCACGGCGGAGGGCTTCACCGTCACCACCGCCGACGGCCGCACCGTGCAGGGGCGTTTTCTGCTCAACTGCGCCGGTGCCTACGCCGACCGGGTGGCCGCTCTGCTGGGGGACGACGATTTCACCGTTATCCCGCGGGCGGGCGAATACCTGCTGCTGGACAAGGCCGAGGGCGCCCGGGTGAGCCACACGATATTTCAGGTGCCCACCAAGGAGGGCAAGGGGGTGCTGGTGACCCCCACGGCAGACGGCAATCTGCTGGTGGGCCCCACTGCCGCAGCGGTCGGATCGCCCGACCAAACCGACACCACCGCCGCCGGACTGGAGGCGGTGAAACGGCTGGCGGCGAAAAGTGTGCCGTCGGTGGATTTCGGGCAGGTCATCACCTCGTTTGGCGGGGTGCGCGCCTCGGAAAAGAGCGGCGACTTTTTCATCCGGGAGAGCCGCCGTGTCCCCCGTTTCGTGCACGTGGCGGCCATCGACTCGCCCGGTCTCACCTGCTGCGTGGCCATCGCGGAATACACGGCGGCGCTGCTTCGGCGGCTGGGGCTCGTGCTGCTCCCCAAGGCCGATTGGGACGGCACCCGTCCCGACACCCACGCCTTCCGGAAAATGAGCGATGAGGAACAAGACGCCTACATCACCGCCCATCCCGACTACGGGCGGATCGTCTGCCGCTGTGAGACGGTGAGCGAGGGCGAGATCCGTGACGCCATCCGCCGCAATCCCCCGGCGCGGGATGTGGACGGGGTGAAGCGGCGCACCCGTTCCGGCATGGGTCGGTGTCAGGGCGGCTTCTGCACCCCCTATGTGATGGCGCTGATCGCCGAGGAGACCGGTGTACCGATGGAGCAGGTGACCAAAAAAGGCCCCGGCACCGAACTGGTCACGGGCAGACTGTGAGGAGGAGACAAAAATGAGCATATGCGAACATGACATCGTGATCGTCGGCGGCGGCCCCGCCGGTATGGCGGCCGCCGTGGCGGCCCGGGACCGCGGTGTGACCGACGTGGTGATCCTGGACAGAGAGGCGGATACGGGCGGCATCCTGCGGCAATGTATCCACAACGGCTTCGGCCTGCACAAACTGGGGCGGGAGTTGACCGGTCCGGAATACGCCGCCGTGTATCGGGAACAGGTGACCGCACGGCAAATCCCCGTTTTGTGTGAGACGACCGTGACCGCCCTCTCCCCCGACCGGGTGGTGACCGCCCGCAGCCGTGACGGCGTTCTGAAGATCCGCGCCGGTGCGGTGGTACTGGCCATGGGGTGTCGGGAACGCAGCCGCGGCGCGCTGAACATCCCCGGCACTCGTCCGGCCGGTGTTTTCTCCGCCGGCACGGCGCAGAAACTGATGAACTGCGCGGGCTGCATGGTGGGGCGTCGGGCGGTCATTCTCGGCTCGGGCGACATCGGGCTCATCATGGCACGGCGGCTGTCGCTGGAGGGGGCCCGGGTGGAGGCGGTGTGCGAGATCATGCCCTATTCCGGCGGTCTGGCCCGCAACATCGTGCAATGTCTGGAGGATTTCGGCATCCCGCTCTTTTTGAGCACCACGGTGGCCGAGATCCACGGCACAGACCGGGTGGAGGGGGTCACCGTAGCCGCGGTGGACGAGAAGCGGCAGATCCGCCCCGAAACGCGCCGCTTCATCCCCTGCGACACGCTGCTGCTCTCCTGTGGGCTGATCCCCGAAAACGAACTGACCCGTGCCGCCGGCATCCCGCTCGACCGGGTGACCGGCGGCGCGGCGGTGGACGAACACCGGCAGACTGCCGTGCCCGGCATCTTTGCCTGCGGCAATGTGCTGCAGGTGCATGATCTGGTGGACTATGTCTCCGACGAGGCGGAGATCGCCGGCTGCGGTGCGGCCGATTTCGTTTTGGGACGGCTGACCGGCGGGGACACCGTGCGCACGGCGGCCGGGAACGGGGTGCGCTATGTGCTGCCGCAGCGTGTCCATCCGCAGAGCGGCGAGGACGTGTCCCTCTTCTGGCGGGTGACACAGCCGTTCGGGAAAGTGCGGTATACCGTGCGGGCGGGCGATACGGTGCTGGCCGCCGCCGTGCGGCCCAAGGCCGCGCCCGGCGAGATGGAAAAACTGACCGTGAAGGCCGAAAAACTGGCCGCCGTCACCGGCGATATCACGGTGGAACTGGAGGCGTTGACATGACACGCAAACTGACCTGCATCATCTGCCCGCGCGGCTGTGCCCTGAAAGTACAGGAGGAACACGGCGTCCTCACCGTCAGCGGTAATGCCTGCCCGAAGGGAAAACAATACGCCACAGACGAATGTACCCACCCGGTACGCACTGTCACCTCCACCGTGCGGGTGAACGGGAGGCCGGACACCATGGTGAGCGTGAAGACCGCCGCGCCCGTGGCAAAGGATGATATTTTCAAGGTGATGGCGGCCATCCGGCAAGCCACCGCCGACCCGCCTGTGGCCATCGGCGACACGGTGCTTGCCGATGTATGCGGCACCGATATCGTGGCCACCGCAAATATTTTGTAAAAAAGGCGGCTCCGTCCGGTGGGGCAAGATAGGGATAAGTCGTCCGAAAATGCCTTTTTCGGATGCAACGCAGTTTTTGCGAGGAAAATTTTTTAGCAGAGCGAAGCAGAAAAACGCAGGAATACTGCCGTATTGCGAGGCTTTTCTGCAAGCGAGTGCAAAAATTTTGCCGCAAAAACCGATTTTTCCCTATCTTGTTCCGCCGAAAAGTGGAGCCGCCTTTTGTTGACTTTATCCGCCGCACATGGTAAAATATCGGTAATATCACCTGTAGGGGGAATTTCGATGTATCCGAACGTATGGGGGCAGGGCGCCCTGTTCGCTTTTTCCGGCCTGGATGGCCGCAATACGCTGCAAAACAGTCTGTGCGGCCACTTGATGGGCGACCGTATCGGCATCAGCTTCCGCTTCGGTGAAGCGGAGCTTTATCTGAGCCTGCACGGTGTGCGGGACATCACCTATCAGATCGTCGCCTCCGATATCATCGAGGGGAAGCTGAACGGCAGAGACTTCCTGTTCCTGTTCACGGATGAGTGCACCGTGAGCGGCTTCTGCCCGACCGACCTGGCACTGCCGATCTTCCGTGCCGACCGGCCGCAGGCGGCGGCGGACTATCGCTTTGCGCAGCGCGCCGACGGGAATGTCACCCGCTTCGCCCTCTCCTGCGGGGCCGACGCCGAGGCACGTGCCGATGCGGCGCTGACGGCCGATCCCATGCCCGTCGCGTCCGGACGGCTGGCATTTTATGACCGCATCCCGCTGCCGGCAAACGCCACCCCCGCCGAGCAGCGCACCTATCTCAAGTGCTTTTCGGTGATGCGCTCGCAGGTCTACACGCCGGAGGGACGGTTCGGCCGCCGCTGGACGACGCCCGACCGTCTGCCGCACAAATATCTGTGGCTGTGGGACTCGGTCTTCCACTCGATGGGCAATGTGTTCATCGACCCGCAGCT
The DNA here is from genome assembly GCA_045599305.1 of Acutalibacteraceae bacterium. Classification (GTDB taxonomy): domain Bacteria; phylum Bacillota; class Clostridia; order Oscillospirales; family Acutalibacteraceae; genus SIG588. Next base: position 23,628 of record JAZRVU010000103.1, read on the forward strand.
CGCCTATGAGTCGATCCTGTCGGTGCTGGACACCCAGCAGGAGGACGGCTTTATCCCCCACATGGCCACCCCCGACACCCAAAGCGATGTCACCCAGCCACCCGTGATCGCGTGGGGGCTGTGGGCGCTTTACGAGCGCACCGGCCGCACCGACTGGCTGCGGGAGACCTACGACCGTGCCAAGCGCTATCTCGCATGGGATGCGTGCAACCGGGACGATGACGACGACCTGCTGCCGGGATGGTACATCGACCCGAGCGATCCGAACTGCCGCTGCGGCGAAAGCGGGATGGACAACTCCCCCCGCTTTGACGACGTGGTGCCGATGGACTGCATCGACTTCTCCTGCTTTTTGGCGCACGAATACACCTGCATGAGCCGCATCGCGGCGGTGCTGGGGCTGGAGGACGAGGCGACGGCCTTTTCCGCCCGCTTCGACGCCGTGGCCGCACAGATCAACGCCCTGCTCTATGACGAGACGGACGGCCGATATTATGACCGCGAAACGGGCAGCGGCAAATTGCGCCGGGTGCGGGCGGTCTCCGGCTTCCTGCCGCTGTTCGCGGGGGTCTGCTCGCCGCAGCAGGCGGCACGGCTGGCGGCCGATCTCAAAGACCCCGCCACCTTCGGCACCGCACTGGGGGTGCCCTCCATCGCGGTGAGCGACCCCACCTTCGGCAGCGATATGTGGCGCGGGCCGGTGTGGATCAACTATAACTACATGATCATACTGGGTCTGCGGCAATACGGATATGAGGAACTGGCGGATGCGCTGACAGACGCCACGCTGGCCGCCATCACCGCCCGCTATGAGCAGGAGGGGGTCATCTACGAATACTATGACTGCCAAAATGCCGTCAGCCCCGCGCTCTTGAACCGCAAGGGCGCCGCCATCCGCCCCTATTCGCCCGGTGTGCGGATGGCCTCCATCCGCGATTACGGCTGGTCGTGCACCCTGTTCGTGCGTATGCTGGCAGAGCGCAGCGAGCGCCGCAGCGTAAAAAACGGTTAAAAGCCGTCGGACATCCGGAACACGGACAGCATCTTGTGAAAGAAAGGATGACGGATATGGATATCCAAAAGATCTTAGCCGCGGTGGATCACACCCTGCTGGCCCCCACCGCTACATGGGAGGAGATCCGTGCGCTGTGCGACGACGGGATGCGGTATCACACCGCATCGGTCTGCATCCCCGCCGCCTTTGTGAAGGCGGCCAAGGAATATGTGGGTGACCGCCTGCCGGTCTGCACCGTCATCGGCTTTCCCACCGGCTACGCCACCACCGCCGCCAAGTGCTTCGAGGCGGCCGACGCCGTGAAGAACGGCGCCGATGAGGTGGATATGGTCATTCACATCGGCGCGCTCAAGGAAGGACGCGACGCGGACGTGACCGGGGAGATCCGTGCCGTGAAGGCCGCCTGCGACGGGCGCCTTCTGAAGGTCATCGTGGAGACCTGCCTGCTCACCGAGGAAGAAAAGGTGCGCGCCTGCCATATCGTCTCCGCTTCCGGGGCAGACTATATCAAGACATCCACCGGCTTTTCCGCCGGCGGCGCCACCCGCGAGGACGTGGCGCTCTTTGCCGCCCATGTGGCACCGCATGTGAAGATCAAGGCCGCCGGCGGCATCGCGTCGCTGGCCGATGCCGAAGACTTTTTGGCGCTGGGCGCCGCGCGGCTTGGCACCAGCCGCATCGTGAAGATCGTCAAATCCGAAAACTTACTGTAAGGAGGAACCGACCGTGGCCCCTTTGTATCCCACCCCCCACATCAACGCCGCACCGCAGGATTTTTCCCGCACCGTTCTGATGCCGGGTGACCCGCTGCGCGCCAAGTTCATCGCCGAAAATTTCCTCACCGACGCCGTGCTCGTGAATAACGTGCGCGGCGTGCAGGGCTACACCGGCACCTACGCCGGCACGCGGGTGAGCGTGATGGCCAGCGGCATGGGTATGCCCTCCATCGGCATCTATTCCCACGAGCTGTATACGGTGTTCGGCGTGGAAAACATCATGCGCATCGGCTCGGCCGGCGCGATGGATCCCCGCATCCATGTGCGGGACATCGTGATGGGGATGGGCGCCTGCACCAACTCCCGCTTCGCCCATCAGTATCACCTGCCCGGCACCTTCGCCCCCATCGCGAGCTACGGCATGCTCAAAACCTGCGCCGGCATCGCCGACGAAATGGGCGTGACCTATCACGTGGGCAATCTGCTCTCCTCCGACACCTTCTATTCCGATGAAACCGATCTGCCCGCCGAGATGCGCGCCACCCCGCAATGGAGCAAGATGGGCGTGATGGCAGTGGAGATGGAGGCGGCGGCGCTGTATATGACCGCGGCGCGCTGCGGTAAAAACGCGCTGGCCATCTGCACCATTTCCGACCACCTGCTCACCGGCGAGGCCACCACGGCCGAAGAGCGGCAGAACTCCTTCACCGACATGATGGAGCTGGCGCTCAAGACCGCCGCGGCACTGGAGAAATGACCTATGAAACGTGTATTTCTGATCGTTCTGGACTCCTGCGGCATCGGTGAGGCACCGGATGCCGCCGCTTTCGGTGACCGCGACTGCAACACGCTGGGCCGCATCGCGACCTCGCCCCTTTTCGCCTGTGACACGGTGGCGCGGCTGGGGCTCGGGAATGCGGACGGCGTGACCTGCGTGCCCCCGACCGACCGTCCAAAGGCGGCGGTGGCGCGGCTGCAGGAGCGCTCGGCCGGCAAGGACACCACCATCGGCCACTGGGAGATCGCGGGCGTGGTCTCCCCCTCGCCGCTGCCCACCTATCCCGACGGTTTCCCGCCCGAGGTGATCGACGCGTTTGCCGCGGCCACCGGACGGGGCGTGCTGTGCAACAAGCCCTATTCCGGCACCGATGCCATCCGCGACTACGGCGAAGAGCATCTGACGACCGGCGACCTGATCGTCTACACCTCGGCCGACAGCGTGTTCCAGATCGCGGCGCACGAGGAGATCGTGCCGGTGGAGCAGTTGTATGAATACTGCCGCATTGCCCGCAGGATCCTCACCGGCCGCCACGCGGTGGGACGCGTGATCGCCCGTCCCTTCATCGGGGAGCATCCCTTCACCCGCACCGCCAACCGGCACGACTTTTCACTCGAGCCGCCCCGCCCCACCCTGCTGGACGCCGTCTCGGCCGCCGGGCGGACGGTGTTCGCCGTGGGCAAGATCTCGGACATTTTTGCCGGGCGCGGCGTGACCGACCAGGTGTCCACCCACTCCAACGCCGAGGGCATGGCCGAGGCACTGAAAGCACAGGAGCGCGACTTCGAAGGGCTCTGCTTTGTCAATCTGGTGGACTTCGATATGCTGTTCGGCCACCGGCAGGACGTGGACGGCTACGCCAATGCTTTTGCCGAATTCGACCGCTGGCTGCCGCAATTCCTTAAAAATATGCGTCCGGATGACCTGCTGATGGTCACCGCCGACCACGGCTGTGACCCCGGCGACGCCCACACCGACCACTCGCGGGAATATGTCCCGTGGCTGATCGTCGGCAGCGCCGTGCGGCCGGTCAATCTCGGCACCCGCTCCACCTTTGCGGATATCGCCGCCACCGTGGCCGACTATCTCGGGGTGGATTTCTCCTGTGACGGCAGCAGCGTGCTGCCGCAGATCGTGAGGTGAACGACATGACGGAAAAAGAACTGGCGGCGATGGCCGTGAAGGCCATGGAACGTGCCTATGCCCCCTATTCCGGCTACACGGTGGGAGCGGTCCTGCTGGGCGGATCCGGCAGGGTATACCTCGGGTGCAACATCGAAAACGCCTCCTACACCCCCACCGTCTGCGCCGAACGCACCGCCGTGTTCAAGGCCGTGAGCGAGGGGGAACGGTGCTTCACCATGCTGGCGGTGGCCGGCGGAAAAGGCGGAAAGGTCGAGGGCGCATTCCCGCCCTGCGGTGTCTGCCGACAGGTGCTGGCGGAATTTTGCCCGCCCGATTTTCCCGTACTGGTCTGTGACGGGCCGGACAGCTTTCAAAAATTCACCCTGTCCGAGCTGCTGCCCTTCGGATTCGGGCCGCAAAATCTGAACTGATGGCCGCATGAGGCGCATGAGGCGGCCGTTTTTGGCAATGACATCTTGATTTTTCAACACGGATATGCTATGATATTTGGAATAGCAAACCGGACGGAGGCTCCTTTATGAAACTGTCGACCCTGCTGGCACGCGACACGATGTCGCTGTCGTTTGAAGTATTCCCCCCGAAGACCGACACGGCGTTTGAAAGTGTCAAGACCGCCACCGAAGAGATCGCCAAACTGCAGCCCGCTTTCATGAGCGTCACCTACGGTGCGGGCGGCGGCACCAGCCGCTATACGCTGGAGATCGCGAAAAACATCCGCGAGCGCTACGGCGTGCCCACGCTGGCGCACCTCACCTGCGTCTCCTCCACCCGCGAAACGGTGAAGCAGAAGATCGAGGAGATGCGGCAGGCGGGGATCGAAAACGTGATGGCGCTGCGCGGGGACCTCACGCCCGAACTGGCGCAGTCCGACCGCAGCGGCTGGGCCTATCACCACGCCGTGGAACTGGTGCGGGAACTGAAAGAATCGGGCGCCGATTTCTGCATCGGCGGTGCCTGCTACCCCGAGATCCACCCCGAAAGTGCCGATCAGCGGGAGGACATCCGCTACCTGAAGGAAAAGGTGGATGCCGGCTGTTCGTTCTTGACCACGCAGATGTTTTTCGACAACAATCTGCTATACAATTTCCTCTACAAGATCCGGGAGGCCGGCATCACGGTGCCGATCATCCCCGGCGTGATGCCCATCACCAACGCCAAGCAGGTGGAGCGGGCGATCACCCTTTCCGGCTCCTTCATGCCGCAGCGCTTCAAAAATCTGGTGGACAAATTCGGCCACTCTCCCGCCGCCATGAAGCAGGCGGGCATCGCCTACGCCACCGATCAGATCATCGACCTGTACGCCAACGGCATCAAAAATGTGCACGTCTACTCCATGAACAAGCCGGACGTGGCCGCCAGTATCTTACATAACCTCTCCGACATTCTGGGGGCACAATGAGCGCCCCCGTGATGGTGCGCACCTTCGATGCCCCGCCCTTTGACGGAGTCGAAGCGCTGCGTTATGCCCGCTGCCCTGTCCCCACCGATGAGGTAAAAGCCCTGCTGGCCGACTGCCGCCGGGAACTGGAGGGACAGCTCACCCCCCGTGTCTGCTGGTGCGAGACCGACACCGCGGCGCTCTTTGCACTGACGGACGCGTCGGCCGACCTGCGGCGGCATCTGGCCGGATGCTCCCGGGCGGTGGTGTTCGCCGCCACGGTGGGGCTCGCGCCCGACCGGCTGATCACCCGCTACGGGCAGCTCTCCCCCGCCCGCGCCCTGATGCTGCAAGCCATCGGCACCGAGCGGGTGGAAGCCCTGTGCGACGCTTTCTGTGCCGGGCTGGCGGCCGACCGGCCTGCCGGGGTCACCGCGCGGTTCAGCCCCGGCTACGGCGACCTGCCGCTTGACACACAGCGCGATATCTTTGCGCTGCTCGACCCGTCCCGTCACATCGGGGTGACGCTCAACCAAAGTCTGCTCATGTCACCGAGCAAATCCGTCACGGCGATCGTCGGCATTCGGGACGACGCCTGATTTTGTTTTTTTAAGGAGTATCTGCTATGACGATCAAGGAATGGATGGCCGACCGCGTGCTGCTTCTAGACGGCGGCATCGGCACACTGCTGCAGGCGGCGGGTCTGCGCCCGGGTGAACTGCCCGAGCGGTGGAATCTCACCCGCCCCGAGACGGTGCAGGACATCCATCGTGCCTATTTAAAAGCCGGCAGCCGGGTCATCACCACCAACACCTTCGGCGCCAACACGCTGAAATTCGAGCCGGAGGAACTAAAAGCCGTCGTTTCGGCCGCCGTGCAGAACGCGCGGACTGCCATAACGGCGAGCGGCGTCTCCCCCGCTTTTGTCGCGCTGGATATTGGCCCCACCGGCCGTCTGCTGCGCCCCTTCGGCGATCTCGACTTTGAAGAGGCGGTGGGCATCTTCGCCCAGACGGTGCGGCTGGGCGCGGCGGCAGGTGCCGATCTGGTGCTGATCGAGACCATGAACGACAGTTATGAGACCAAGGCCGCCCTGCTGGCCGCCAAGGAGAACTGTGATCTGCCGGTCTTCGTCTGCAACGCCTACGGTGAAGACGGCAAACTGATGACGGGTGCCTCCCCCGCCGCCATGGTGGCACTGCTGGAGGGGATGGGCGCCGACGCGATCGGCGTCAACTGCTCCTTCGGCCCCGACAAACTGGAGGCGGTGACGGCAGAATATCTGCAGCACGCCTCGGTGCCGGTCATTCTCAAGCCCAACGCCGGTCTGCCCCGCAGTGAAAACGGACAGACTGTATTCGATATCGGCCCCGACGATTTTGCCGCCCAGATGGCCGCCGCGGTGACACGCGGCGTGCGGATGGCCGGCGGCTGCTGCGGCACCACGCCGGTGCACATCGCGGCACTGGCGCAGGCGGTGAGCGGTTTGCAGCCGCTGCCGCAGGCCGCCAAGACCGCCGTGTGCATCTCCTCCTTCGCCAAGACCGTCACCTTCGGTGAAAAGCCGGTGCTGATCGGTGAGCGCATCAACCCCACCGGCAAAAAGCGCCTCAAGCAAGCGCTGACAGAGGGCGACATGGCCTATGTGCTGTCGGAGGGGGTGCGTCAGCAGGAGCGCGGCGCCGAGGTACTGGACGTGAACGTGGGGGTGCCGGGGCTTGATGAACCGGCGCTGCTCACCCGCGCCGTGACCGAACTGCAGGCCGTGACCGAACTGCCGCTGCAGATCGACACCGCCGACCCCGCCGCCATGGAGCGCGCGCTGCGCCGCTACAACGGCAAGGCGCTGGTCAATTCCGTCAACGGCAAGGCGGAAAGCATGGCCGCGGTGTTCCCGCTCATCCAAAAATACGGCGGCGTGGTCATCGCGCTGACATTGGACGAAAACGGCATCCCCGCCACCGCCGACGGGCGCGTGGCGATCGCCGAAAAGATCTTGCGCACCGCCGCCAAATACGGCTTGGGCCGGCGCGACCTCATCTTCGACCCGCTCGCCATGCCGGTGAGTGCGGACAAGCACGCCGCCCTCGTCACGCTGGAGGCCCTGCGCCGCATCCGGGACGAACTGCACTGCCTCACCTCGCTGGGGGTATCGAACGTGTCGTTCGGCCTGCCCGCGCGCCCGGCGATCAACAGCGCTTTCTTCACCGCCGCCATGGAAAACGGCCTGGCGGCCGCTATTCTGAACCCTGATTCCGATGAAATGCTGCTCGCCTACCACACCTTCTGCGCCCTGCACGGGCTGGACGAGAACTGTGCGGGATATATCGCGTTCTGCGAAGCCAAGGTGGACGTGCCCGCCGCCCCGAAAACCGAGGCAGAGCCGCCCTCCGGCTCCGCATTGCAGCGGGCGATCGTAAAGGGCTTGCGGGAGCAGGCCGGCGACGCCGCGGCCGCACTTCTGCAAAGCACCGATCCGCTCGCCCTCATCCGCGAGGAGATCATCCCCGCGCTGGACACCGTGGGACGTGGATTTGAGGCGAAGACCGTTTATCTGCCGCAGCTGCTGATGAGTGCCGAGGCCGCCGGCGCGGCTTTTGGCAAAGTGAAGGCCGCCATGGAGGCGACCCGCACTCCGGGCGCGACCCGCTGCCGCTTCGTGCTGGCCACCGTGCAGGGGGACATCCACGATATCGGCAAAAACATCGTGCGGCTGCTTTTGGAAAACTACGGCTTTGCCGTGACCGACCTCGGCCGGGACGTGCCGCCCGAAACGGTGGCCGAAACGGTGGTATCGCTGCACGCCCCGCTGGTAGGGCTGAGCGCCCTGATGACCACCACCGTCCCCGCCATGGAGGCGACCATCCGCCTGCTGCGCGAAAAGGCACCGTGGTGCCGGATCGTGGTGGGCGGCGCGGTGCTGACCGCCGAATACGCCGCCGCCATCGGCGCGGACAAATATGCCCGTGACGCGATGGAGACCCTGCGCTACGCCGAAGAAAACGACCGATAACCAATACGCCCGCTCTTGTCGTTGGAGAGCGGGCGTGTATTTTATTCCATGAAAATGTCCGTCACATCGGGGTCGTCCGGCACCTGCCACAGAGCGGTCTGTCTGGTGAGCGGCACCCCGTTCACGCTGATATCGGTGATGTGCACATCCGAGATCGTGGCACCCGGCACCTGCGACTCCACGCCGATCGGCACCGACGGGCGGCCGTCGGTCAGCGGGATGCGCTCGTCATAATACACGCGCACTCCGTCGACGGTGACGCCGTGCACGCACTGCTGCCGGATGCCGGTGAGATCCAACCCTCCCAATGTATCGGGCACGCCCCAAACCGCGAGCGCCTCCCTCCCCCACGGGGAACAGCGCAGCCGGATCAGCCACGGTGTTGCCACGGTATCCTCGGCGCCGTAGATCATGTCATCCGTCTGCTGATAGACCTCTTTCGTATCAAAGGCATTATACTCCACCCGGATATCACGGAACACGATATCCGATATCTCGGCACAATTGCCGCTGTGGATATCCAGCGCCGTATTGCCCGCCCGCAGGATATCACAGTTCTCAAAGACGATGTCCCGCATGCGGCAGCAGAGCGTCTCCACCCCCACCTCGCAGGTCTTGCCCCAGTCGCACCACAGGGTGCAGCCCTCGATGCGGATATCCACGTTGTCGGTGTCGGCATAGCGGAGAATGCCCTTGATGGTGACGGTGTCATCAAAGGAATGGATGAAAGAATGGCGGCAAAGGATGTGCTGGCAATTCACGATGTCCAGCCCGTCGGTGTTATACCGCCATTGGCCGAACACCCGGATGTTGTCGAGCGTCACATCGGTGCAGTGGAACAGGTTGACGCACCACATAGCGGAATTGCGGAAGAGCACCCCTTCGATGCGCAGATTTTTGCAATCATAAAACTTCAGGTTGCCGTTGGTATACGCCTCATAAGCACCAGCCGAAAACCGCTCTTCACCGGAATCGTCCAGCAGACCGTTGCCGAAAATGCGGATGTTTTCGGCGTCTTCGGCAAACAGGCAGCCGAAGACCAGCGCGTCCTTATCCACATAGACGCTCTCGTTGCTGTGCAGGGTGATCTTCCCGGGCATATGCACACCGGGACCGAAATAGTGGGTCACCGATGCCGGGTCGGGGCAAGGGATGGGGCGGCTGTTGAAGATGTAGAGGCAATGGTGATAGTCGTCCGTCTCCAACACGAAGTTGTCCTGCTGCGGCAGCACAAAGGTGATGATGCCGTTTTTCTCCGTCGGCACGATCCCTTTGGAATAGGGCTTGAGCAGTACCCGCTCGTGCGGACGGTGGGCGACCACCGAGAGGGTGACCGGCTCGTCGCTGACGATATTCACAAAGGCGGCCTCCTCCGACTGGTCGAAGGGGCGCTGATGGCCCGGCCACACCGTGTTGAAGGGATATTGGGAAATGCGGCAGGTGTACACCGGGATCTCCTCGCCGTTGAGATAGACCGTATAGTCGCCCGAGAGCGGCTCGCGGTACGCGAAAACGGATTTGGTGTACTCGTGTACGAATCGGGAAGCAGAAACCATATCTATGATCCTCCTTATTTATGCTGCCACCAGTATACCATGCGGCATCCAAAAAATCTTTAGGCTATTCCGTCAATTCTTTAGGCTATTCGGTCATTCTTTGAAAATTTCTTGCAAATCCACACCGATCGCGGTAAAATGAAAGAAAAAAACAGAGGTGTTTTTTTATGAAAGATCTGTCTGCTTATTATATCTCCCGCCGGGCACTGTGGCACACGGCGCAGGCCATCCGCCGCAGTCACATCACCGTGGGCTTCATCGGCGGCTCCATCACCGAGCCGGGCGGCGGCAAGCGCTGGTCGGAAAAGGTGATCAACTGGCTGGTGGAGACCTTCCCCGGGGTGGCGGTGGATGTGGAAAACGCCGCCAAAGGCGCCTCCGGCACCCTTGCGGGCATTCTATACATGGACGCGGACATTCTCCCGCGCGGGTGTGACCTCGTGTTCGTGGAAAGCGCCGTGAACGACCATGAGCCGGCCTTCGGCCCCTGCCGCGAGGGCGAACTGCGCCGTCTGCTGGCGGCCGACGCCTTTGACGTGGTGCTGACCTACACCTATCATCAGAGCATGTATAAAGATTTTCTGGACGGCGAACTGCCGCCCTCCATCCGCGATTGGGAGACGCTGGCCGAGCACTACCGGGTGTCGAGCGTGTTCATGTCCCGCTACGCCTTCGATCTGACGCTGCAGGGGAGCCTGCGGTGGGAGGAGTGGCTGCCCGACGGCCTGCATCCCGCACACGCCGGCAGCCGCCTGTATGCCGAGCCGGTCTGTGCGCTGCTGGCCGGGCAGATCGACACGGCGGCCGCCGAATCGATCCCCCTGCCCGCGCCGCTGCACCCCGGCCATTGGGAAAACACCCACCGTCTGCCGTGGGAGGCGGTCACCCGCCACGGCGCCTGGCGGCTGGAGCGCTTCCGCCGCCTGCCCTCGGTGGGACAGGTGATGTGCACCGCCTCCATGACCTCCCGCCTCACCTTCACTTTTGAGGGGCGCGGGCTAATCCTGCGCAAAACGGAAAATGCCCGCTGCGCCGGGTTCCGCCTGCTGATCGACGGCGAAGAACTAATAACAGATGCCGGTCCCATCCCCGATTGGGGACGCGATGCCGCCGACTGGGTGCGGGAATCCACCACCGGCGCCGTGCTGCCGGCCGGCCGCCACGAAGCGGAACTGATCCCGGTCTTTGCCGAAGGGCGGCTGGGGTGCCAGTTTGAACTGTGCGATATCGGCGTGATCGGATAAATACATCAAAAAGCCCGTGCTTCCCCAAGGGGAGCACGGGCTTTTGCTTTATCCCACGAGATCCGGAGCAAGCAGCTGGATCGAGGTGATCGCGCCGTTTTCGCAATAGATCTCCATGCGGCGCTGGCCGTCATAGTAGATGTAGGCGAAATCGTACTCACTCTCATTGGGGCCGTACATCTCCTCGATCTCCTCCGGCTTGCTCTGCAGGCTGAGCCCCGTCACGGTGGCCGGCAGGTCACCCGTGTAGCCGTTGTCGCTCAATTCCACGGTAATGATCCTGCCGTTCAGCACCTGCAGTGTCATGCCGGTGAAATAATATTCGGTCACGTCCGCCGCGGCGAAGCAGCTGGGCACCTCATTGGCGGGAGCGGCCTGCGTGCCGAGCAGCGAGAGCAGGGGATCGATGCTGTCGCCCAGCGCGAACATCGTGCCGCGGTAGGTGATATGCATTTTTTCGCGCATGGTCTCAAAGTGCACGGCGGTGGTGGGTGCCGCCGTGGGTGCCTCGGTAGGCGCTTCGGTGGGCGCCGCCGTCGTCGGTGCCGTGGTCTGCTCCGGCAGGGTGGAGCCGGTGGTGGCGGCCGTGATGCGGCCGCTGTCGTCCGGGTCGGGTCTGTCATTGCCGCAGCCGGCAAGGCAGAGCATCAGGCAGGCGAGTGCCGCCAACAGACAAATCATTTTCTTTTTCATTTTTCATTTCCTCCAAAATAAATCGTCCCGATATCGCCGCTGACGGCATCACCGGAAATCAGACAAACTGTGTATTCTCCCGCCGGCAGGTCGGCGCTGTTCAGCCACAGCGAGAAGCCCGCGCCGGACACATCGCCGAGCAGATCCCGTTCCCAAATGGGAAAAGCCTCGAAGACCGCACTGCCGCCCTCGCCGGTCAACTGCACGAACAGGCGGCCGTCCGCCCCCGTGAACGACTCGTCCACCGTGCCGTACAGGCGGATGGCGTACCCCTCGTCACGCATATACACCGCCGCCTCGCAGGCGACCGTGCGGGCGGGGGCGATTCCCTCCCGCCGCGGCGCCATCATGTAGGGGGCGGTGGCGATGAGATCGCGCAGGTTGCGCTCGGCGATCTCATAGATCATGTCGCTGCCCGCGCCCACCGCCGCCATTTCCGGGCGGGTGGTGCGCACGAAGGTCGCGGTGTCGTAGGCGTCGATGAGGAAGGGCAGCAGCGCCCGCCCGAAGGAATCACGCACCATATAGAGGGACGACCCGTCGGTCGGGGTCAGCTTCGCGGTCTTGATGCGGTGGTCGTTTTCCTCGCGGTCGCTCATGAACACCGCAAGCTGTGCCGCGGTATCGGTCACGCCGGCGGGATAGGTGAAGCGAAACGGGGCGTGGACGATGTCCAGCACATATTGCTTATCATACACGGCCGCGGCCGGATAGAGCAGTTTATCGAGGTCGCCCTGCCAGGAATACTCTGCCGTATAGGCGGCGCCGTCGTGCGGGTCGTGTGCCTTGCCGAGTGCGTCCATCATGGCGTTGCAGCCCAACAGTGCGCCGAGATTGTTCCAATGGGTGTCGCGCTTGTGATAGGTGGTGAGGGCGGTGTTGGCCAGCACGGGCAGCAGATCGGCACACCGCACCCCCTGCGCCTCGGCCGCCGCCAGCAGACGGGAGAGGTCGCTTTCGGCCGTCCGGCGGTAGCGGGCGGGCATATGGTCCCCGTAGACGGAATTCTTATTGGGCACCGGTGCAAAGAGGAAGCGGCCGCCTGCGGCCTCCACGTGCTCCTGCAAAAGCGACAGGGTCACGGCGGCGGCCTGCACCTCGTGCGCCGTCATCGGGTCCTGCCCGATATAGTCCGGCACGGTGTCCTCATAGAACACCCACCCGTCCCGACCGGTGACGACATTCGCCGCCGGTGAGGCGAGCACACGGCTTTTCACGAAGTCCGCGCCGGTGATCAGCTGCGAGCGAAACGGCAGCGCCTCACCGAACCATGTGTCAAATTCCTCAAAAAAAGCGGTGTTCACGCCGTCCTCTGTGATCGGCGACGGCGGCGCAGACGCACCGAAAAAGGGGAAAGCGAGCAAAAACACGCCGCACACGCCGAAAAAGAGCACGCAGAACAATATCTTTGCCGGTTTACTCACGGTCGCCGCCCCCTTTCAAAAACGGAAATAGATGAACGGATCATAGTCGCCCGACACCAGACACAGCACGCAAAGCAGGAAGATGAGCAGCGTGCCCGCCGCCGTCACATAGGCGGTGACAGACGCGGCACGGCCGTCGGCCAGACGCCGCAGTTTTGGTGCGACCGGCAGCGAAAACACCGCCGCCAGCGCCAGTGCCAGCACGAACGCGGGCGAAAACCGCGCCAGCACCGCCGCTGTCATGCCGCTGCTCCCCGCCGCGGCACCGCACATCCTGCCAAGCAGCGAAAAGCCCTGCGAAAGGGTGTCCGCCCTGAACAGCACAAAGGTGAGGGTCACGACCAGCAGTGTATACACATGGCCGAACGGCCGGAACCACTTTTTTTCGGTGGGGATGATACCGCAGCCCTCCAACAGCATGAGCGCGCCGTGCAGCAGTCCCCACACGATGAAGGTGAGGTTGGCGCCATGCCACAGGCCGGTGAGGAAAAACACGATCAGGCGGTTCAGATCGGCACGGGCCTTGCCCCGGCGGTTGCCGCCCAGCGGGATGTAGACGTACTCCCGAAACCAGGTGGAAAGCGAGATATGCCAGCGCCGCCAGAAATCTTTTAAGGAGCAGGCGGTGTAGGGATAGCAGAAGTTTTCCTTGAAATCGAATCCGAAGATACAGCCGAGGCCGATGGCCATATCGCTGTAGCCGGAAAAATCATAGAAGATCTGGAACAGGTAGCACACCGCGCCGACCCACGCCGAAAACGCGCCGATCTCCCCCACCGGCGCATCGAACACCAGATCGGCCACCAGACCCATCTGATCGGCGATCAGCACCTTTTTGCCCAGTCCCACGATGAAGCGGGAGACCCCGCGGAACACGCGGTCGGCGGTGAAATCCCGGTGATACAGCTGCGGCGCGATATCGTGGTATTTCACGATCGGCCCGGCAATGAGCTGCGGGAAGAACGAAATGTACAGGAACACCGTGAGCAGATCGCGCTGCACCGTGTCGCGATCACGGTAGACGTCGATCACATAGCTGAGTCCCTGAAAGGTGAAAAAGGAAATGCCGATGGGCAGCCGGATGACCGGCACCGGCACCGAAAGCGCCGTGACGGCATTGAAGGTGGTGACCAGAAAACCGAGATATTTGAACACGAACAACAGGCCGATATTCAGCACGATCGCCGCAGCCACAGCCGCTTTGGCGTATTTTTCATGTGTGCAGGCGCGGCCGAGCAGATAGTTTCCCACGATGGAGCCGATCATCAGCAGCACGGCCAGCGGCTCACCGAAGGCATAGAACAGAAGGCTGGCGCACACCAGCAGCACATTGCGCGCCGTCTGACTGCGGATGACCCAATAGAGCAGGAAGGTCACCGGCAGGAACAAAAACAAAAACACAAGGGAACTGAAGGTCATGACATCCTCCGAATGTGCCCGCAGCGCGGGCGTTCTGTAATTATCATACCACAACGGGAAACAAAAGTAAAGGAAAAGAGGTGCCGCACAGCCGTGCGGCACCTCTTTTGAGAGACTGTTATGAATTACGCTTTCGGGAACGGCGGGGGGCGGATCCCCCTGCTGAGGAAATTACGCCTTCGGGAATTCTGTAATTTTCTTCGCGTAGAGCTGCAGGATCAGGCGGGCGTCGGTGGAATCGACCTTGCCGTCACCGTTGACATCCGCCATACCGGTGTTGAGGTCGCCCTCACCGATCTTCTTCGCATAGTACTGCAGGATGAGGCGGGCGTCGGTCGAGTCGATCTTGCCGTCGCCGTTCACATCACCGGGCGTACCGAAGCTGCTCTCGGTGCTGTAGGTGACGAACACATAGTCGATCGTAGCCGCAGAAGCCGTCACGGGCTCTTCGGATTCCACCATGTCCGCCATCACGGTGATGAGCAGGGCGTCGATCGCGCCGAGGCCGGCGAACTTGCTGTCGAAAGCGAGTTTTTCGCTCGAGGCGACCTCGCCGTACTCGTCATCCAGCAGATAGACGGTGTAGGTAGGCGCTGCAGGATCGCGCAGATCCAACTCCACGGCCAGACGGTACCAGACGTTCTTATCAAAGCTGCCGATCTTGACCTCGCTGCCGTTCTTCATCACCAGCACATCGCCGGTCTGCGTGAAGGCGGCCACCGTCACGGTGTGCTTGGCATCGTCGGTCAGCATGAACACCATGCGGCTGTAATCGCCTTCGCGGAGTTCTTTCACATTGATGCGCGATTCCAGACGGTAGAGCGAATCCTCGCGGCCGGAGGCGATACCCAGATCGGTAGCATTGATGCCCGCCGAGATAGAGTCGCCGCCGACGGTCAGATTGACCACACCGCGGGAAGCCTGCACCTCGGAACCGATGGGCTGGAACTGTGCCTTGGTATCCTTCACGTCGTAGCTCGTGAAAGCGTTGGTGAAGAGCACGGTGGAGTTGGCCGGCATGGTCGCGTTGGAGGGCGCATCCCAGGCCATGACACGGTAGACGATGTTATCGAAGGTGCCGTACTCGTCGCTCTTTTCGATGGGCACCCAGAACAGGGCACCGTTGAAGTTCACGTTTTCGGGGTTCGTCTCCGTTGCGGCGGGGAAGTTGACCACCGCACGGCTGTAGTAACTGATCTGCGATGCCAGCACATTGATGCGGCCGTTTTCGCCCGTGCGGGAGAAATCGGTAGCGTAACTATAACTGCCGGCAGTGTACGGGCTGGCCTTGTGCAGCAGGCCGTACATATTCAGGGTGCCGTTTTCGATGTTGTAGCAGACATCCGGGTTGGCCCAGTTGAGGATACCGTAGAAATTGACCTCGCTATCCATATCTTCGCCGAAGTGGATATAGTTGATCTCCTTTTCGACATCCTCGCCGATGATGTTGAAGGCCGTCAGCTCGGTGTTGATGAATTCCACCTTCTCGGTGGCCAGGAAGTCCAGCGAAACGCGCACATGGTCCACGCCCTGGCCGACCAGCAGCGCATTGGCCGCGCCGGTCTCCTCAGCCACGAACTGCACGCCGATCTCGCCGTTGTAGTTGAAGCCGTTGAGCAGCACTTCGTTTTCCACATCGCCGAGCTGCACGACGACCATCTGGTTCTGCACCAGGTTGTAATAGGACATACGGAAGGTATCGAAATCCTCGGGCAATTTGGTCCAGAAGCCGTAGCCTTCGGTTTCGCCCGACTGCAGAGCCGCGCCGCTGCTGTGGCAGTTGCGGACGAGGCCGTCAGTGCTGCCGCCGCCTATGCGCAGCATATTCTTGAGGCAGTTGCCGAACAGGGAATCCACATAGTGTCTGTCGCAGCGCACGCTCATCAGGTCCACGCCGTTCCAGCCGTTGCGCAGCGACACGTTGACGATGTAGATGTCCTCGCCCTCACCGCGGATGGCATAGGGATATTCGATCCACTCGCCCTCGCTGTACTGCTCCGGCCAATCGAACACGATGCCGCGCATGCCGCTCTTTGCCTTCATGATGAAGGCGGGGGTGCCTTCGGGCTCACCGGCACCGGCATAAAGCTGGAAGATCGTGCCGCACTGATAGGGCAGGCGATAATAGTCGCAGGCGCCGAGCAGCTGCACACCGGTGGGAATGGTGATGGAATCGGCGGAATCCAGACGGTAATGGCCGGCGGGCAGGAAGAGGGTGCCGCCGCCCTTGGAGGCTGCCAGGTCGATCTGTGCCTGCAGCGCCGCCGTCACATCCGTCTCGCCGGTGCTGTCCAGAGCAGCGAAGCCCTCGGTGGTACCGGAGATGTAGACCGCATCGTTTTCGGGCTTATAGGAGCGATAGGCAGCCTGTTCGGGAGTCAGCTTCGGGATCTCGGGCAGGCCGAGCTCCGCGGGATCGTCCGCAGAGGGGCAGAACGCCTTGTTGTCCACCGCCATGGGCTTGCCATCGGCGGTGCAGTTGTGCTGCAGAACAGCGCCCAGAGTGCCGTTCTTCAGCGCGAAGACGGGGGCTTCGCCCTTGAAGACGTTATCCGCCGCGATGAGCCAGCCGTTGGAGACTTCCACCGCGCCGTTTTCGATCGTGTTGGAGAGCATGTAGAAGTAGGCCGCCTGCTGAGCCGAGATCGCCGCGCCGGTCGCGTCGATGGTGCTGTCGATCAGCTCGAAGGTCCCGTAGGGATGCTCGCCCTTGCCCAGCCACAGACCGCTCTGGCAGCCGATGAACTTCGCATCGGTCACCATTTCGCCGCTGTCGCCGATGGTCTCCACATAGATACCGGTGTTGCAATGGTCAAAGGTGACATCGTAGCACTGGCCGTTGGGCGAGGCCGCGCCGTCGGGCAGATTGGAATAGGCGAACAGCATACCGGTGGCATAGCCCGTGAACTTGGCCCGATAGAGATAGGACCAGTCGATACGGCGGACAATGAAGCCGGTGGCGCTGTTATAGATGTAGACACGCAGGTCTTCCGCCTCTTCGTCCGAAACGGGGGCACCCGGCAGACCGGAATTGATCCAGTATTCGGGCGAGAAGTTGATGTTCTCCCAACGGGCGATATCGCCGATGGCGTCCATATCCACACCGGTGAGCAGCGGCGTGCCGTAAATGTTCATCAGGTTGGGGGAACGCTCGATCCGGGGATCATGCGTGACACCGATGTAGGAGTTGACGAAGGTGACGTTCTTGAGATGGGTATGTTCGCCCATACTGACCGTTCTGGGATAGGGCACCAGATCCGTCAGGCTCTGTTCCGGATACCAGAAAGCCACATTGGAGATCATGGAGGTCGACTTCATCTTGATGAAGGGCGCACCGTCCACATTATCGCGGTTGCCGTAGACCTCGAACACCGTGCCGTCGATGGCGGGATGCTCGTCGGGGTTCTGCCAGTCGCCGCAGATGGTGACACCGGTGGGCAGGATCAGGTCGCCGTCGAAGCGATAGTGGCCGGCGGGGACATACACCGTACCGCCGCCCGCCATCGACATCGCGTCGCACAGGCTCTGCAGGACAGGCGTGTAGTCGACGATGTCCTTCATGTTGTGCTCTTGCATGTAGGTCACGAGGTTGTAGCCGCTCACCACGACATCATCATCGTAGAAGCCCTCGGGCGCATCGACCACCTCATAGGTGGGCGGATCGGCGTCGAAGGAGCCGTCGCCGAGCATGCCAGCCTCGTCGTTGGGGATCTTCTCGGTGAGGTCGACCACGCAGATGTTGCAGATCTTCATCGTCGCGGAAAGGCCGACGAAGTTGCCGGAATTCGTGATCATATAGATACGCATGAAGTTGATGGCGGAGGGGTCGAAATCATATTCCCCCGTCACCTTATCCATACGCTTCTGGAAATTGCCGAGGTCGATCTGGCAGCGGTTCCACTGCCCTTCAAAGAACTTGAGCTGCGTGGTCTGGCCGGTAAGCTCCTGGCTGTCCCAGCTGCCGCCGCTGCAAAGCTCGATCTGGCCGGATATATTGCCTTTCGTGATACCATCCACCAGTTTGCTGTCGCCGGAAAGGTAGAGGTCAAACTGCAGTGCCAGTTTGCCCAGACCGATGCCGGTCGCCTTGGTAACATCCTTTTCGGGGTAGCCGTACTGGGTCAGATCCAAACTGCAGGCGATATTGTTGTCCCGCTCGAGGAACCCGCCGGTATCGGTGACGGTGCGGTTGCCGGTGATCTTCAGCGGCAGTTTTTCCAGCACTTCGTAACTGGTATAGACGAGCGGCTTCTTCTTGAAGACGCCCAGCGGATCCTCTTCTTCGGAGGGGGCTTCCTTGGTCAGATCGACAATGCGCACGGCCGTGACCTTGACGGTGGCGGACTTGCCCACGAACTCCGAGGAGAAAGCGTTGATGTACATTCTGAAATAGTTGATGTTGGCGGGATTGAAATCGTATTTGAGGGAATTCTTATCCTGCCGCTTGGAAAACATGGTCAGGTCCGCGACACAGCGGTTCCACTGGCCGTTCTTCCATTTGAGGATATTCGACTCACCGGTCAGTTCCTGATTATCGTTGGTACCGCCGCTGGTCAGCTCGACCTGGCCGTGGATCTTCGAGTTGATCTCATTGACCAGCGCATCATCGCCGTCGATAAACAGGTCGAACTGCACGCCCAGTTTGCCCGCCGCGATCTCCACCGCAGCCTTGGTCTGATCGGGCGTACCGTAGCCGAACTTGGTCAGATCGATGGCATCGAGACCGATGCCCACCGAAAACAGATCACCGGCCTCGGTCACCGTATAGGTACCGTCCAGATCGTAATACAGTTCCGCAAGCACATAGCCGTTTTCGGCAGCCGCCTGCACAAAGCAGGGCCCTGCGAAAGGAAGCATGATGCACAGGCACAGGAACAGGGAAAGCAGTCGTTTTTTCACGGTCATCATTCCTTTACAAGTTTTTCGGTTTGATTACAGTATACTCGCCGCAAAAACGCAGTGCAATGGAATTTTTCGCCCAAAAAATGGACAAAAATTTACAGTGAACAAATTTCCAGCCGGCTTTTTGTGAAAAATGACACACCCCCCCTGTAAGAAAATTCAGCATGACATTGTGAAACAAAGGCGATTTTGCGGCGGCGGATAAATCAACCGAGCCGGAAACAGGGCGTTTTTGCCCTGATCCCGGCTCGGTTTCAAATGATTGCTTTTCGTTCGCGCCGCCCTGTATTTTACAGTTTCTCCGCGCTCTGCCGCTGATCCACATATTGCGAAGGCGATACGCCCATATATTTTTTAAATGTTTTACTGAAATGATAAATATCGGTAAAACCGAGCAGCTGCGCGATCTCTCCGATCGAATATTCCTCGTCCGAAAAAAGCAGCTGCTTTGCTTTTTCGATGCGGTAATGCTGACGGAACTGGACCGGGCTTTCTCCGCTGTATTCGGTAAAAAGGCGACGGAAATAGCAGACACTCACGCCGGCGCTTTCCGCGATCTCGGCAATGCTCAGATGGCTGCCCTCCTCCAACAGTTCGATCGCGGGCAGGATGAGGGCGTATTTCTTTTTGACGGTGCGGCGCTTTTGTTTCTGGCAAACGGCGGAAAGCAGCTTATAGATACATGCCTGCATCTCCGGGATGCAAACGACATTTTTCCCGAATTCCTCTGCCGCCCGTTCGATCTGCTCCGCCATGACCGAATCGACATTTTTGATGCAGACGATCGGTTTATCCACGGGGATGATATCCTCCAGATCGTGGTCGTATAACTGGAAATGCATCACATAGGTATCCTCTTTGTCCAGATTCGTTTCATGAAACTCCACCACATATTCGGAGCCCTTCGGGGTGTAGATCAACTGGTTCCTTTCGATCTCAAGCACATTCCCCTCACGGTCAGTCACGGTCCCGCTGCAGTTTTTGAACCACAAAAGCGTGTGCGAGATCTTCGGATGCTTGAGGCTGTTATAAACGCTGCCTCTCGCGGCCCAATACTGCGGCTTCACAATGGGTTCCGACAAAAAGAAGTCGGTATTGTAAAGTTTTTCAAACGGTATCTTTTTCACGGGGTGACCATCCTTTCCGTTTTTGGGCTCACAGTCCGCGCATAGTATAGCACACTTTTTCTCATTTTGCACGTTTTTTACAAATTTTTTTACTTTTTTAACATTTAAAAAAGCCGTCGGACGTGGTACAATGCAGATAAATATATTGGGGAGGGTCCACTATGCTCGATTACAAAGTGAAAATCGGTCTTGTTGCCATGCGCCGCAATGCCACCGATCGGCCGAAGGGCACTTTTCTGACTTGGTATTCCGCCGAACAGCGCGGAAAGAGATTCACCGAATACATAGAAAAGAATTTTACAAACGAAAATGTGACCTTTGTGGATAATAAAGGGATCGGCATTGCCGACCTGGTGTTTGACGATGCCACCGCCAAAGAGACGGTCGCCCGCTTCAAAGCCGAGGAGGTCGACGCGGTCTTCATCATCAACTGCAACTTCGGGAACGAGGAAGCCGCCGCCGACATTGCGAAAGCGCTCGGCAAGCCCGTCCTGCTGTGGGCGCCGCTCGACGATGAATATTATGTAGACGGTATGCGTCCGACCGATTCGCAATGCGGCCTGTTCGGGGTGTCCCGCCAGATGCAGCGGTTCCATATCCCGTTTTCCCACCTGCCCTGCTGCCGTGTGGAAAGCGAAGAATTCAAATCGGGCTTCGATTCCTTCGTCCGTGTGGCCTGCATGGTCAAAAACTTTACGGGGATGCGCATCGGTCAGGTAGGTCTTCGCCCCGGCCCCTTCTTCTCGGTCATTTGGAACGAGGGCGAGCTGATGGAAAAATTCGGCGTCAAGATCATCCCGATCAACTTTGCCATGATCGAACAGCGCATGAACGCCGTTCTGGAGGAAAACCCCGCCGAAAAGCAGGAGATCGCCGATTACATTTTAGCCAACTACAAATTGGATGACCTGACCCCGCAATATGTGGACCGCATGGCGGCGCTGACCGTGATGTATAAGCGGCTGTTTGCGGAATTCGATCTGGATGTCATTTCGGCGGAATGCTGGACGGCAACGCCGATCATGTTCAACGGTCTCGCGCCCTGCACGGTTTACGGGCTGCTCAACGACATGGGATATCTCGTGTCCTGCGAAAGCGATATGCATTGCGTCATGACCATGGCTCTGCTCAAATGCGCCACGCTCGGCAAGGGCAAGCCGCTGTTCGGTGAATTCACCGTCCGTCACCCCGAAAACCGCAACGCCGAGCTGCTGTGGCACTGCGGGCCGTTCCCGCTTTCGCAGAAGGCGGCGAGCGGCACCGACAGCACGGCACGGCTCGTCAACCAGCGCTCGTGGTTCCGTGCCAAGGACGGCACCTACACCGTGGCCCGCATGGATCAGGAAAGCGGCAACTATATGATCCTGCCGCTCATCTGCCGCACCACCGAAGGGCCGCAGACTCACGGCACCTATATCTGGGGTGAATTCGAAGACCTGCAGGCGGTCGAAGACCGTTTGCTGGACGGCCCGTACATCCACCATTTCGTCGAGATGGAGGGCGACTGGCGAAAAGAGATCGCCGAATTCTGCAAATACTTCCCCAACCTCAAAGTTGATAAAATGTAAAAAGGAGAAAACACCATGCAATACCAGATGAATGAATTCCTGTTTTCCATGATCCTCACCGAACTGGAAGATGCCGTCGGCAAGGACCACTGCTCGACCCGTGCCATCGACAAGGTGACGCACAGTGTCGACTATTACTGGCTGTCCCGTATGTGGGCAGACCGCGGCTGCCGGATGCCCGAGGCGGACTTTATCGTCTGCCCCGAAAATGCGCAGGAGGTCTCCAAGGTCCTCAAGATCGCCAACTATTACAAGATCCCCGTGACCACCTGGGGCGCCGGCGGCGGTACACAGGGCGGTGCCATCCCGGTCTGCGGCGGCATCATCCTCGATACCAAGCGCATGAACAAGATCTATGAGGTCAACACCGACAGCATGTATATCGAATGCGGCACCGGTGCGATCTACAAGCATATCGAATGGGCGGCGAACGAGGTCGGCAAAGCGACCATGCACTATCCCTCTTCCCTGACCTGCTCGACTGTCGGCGGATTTTTGGCACACCGCGGTATCGGTGTCTGCTCGACTAAGTATGGCAAGATCGACGACATGGTGCTGCAGATGGAGGTCGTTCTGCCCAACGGCGATATCATCAACACGTCCTCCGCGCCGAAGCACGCCGCCGGCCCCGATCTGAACCAGATCTTCATCGGTTCCGAGGGCACTCTGGGCATCATCACCAAAGCGCAGATCCGCATCTTCGACCAGCCCGAAGAACGCCGCTTCCGCGGGTTCCTGTTCCAGGATATGACCGGCGCATTCAAGGCCTCCCGCGAACTGCTGCAGAAATTCAAGCCGTCTGTCATGCGGCTTTACGATGAAGCCGAAACCGCTTCGCTGATCAAAAAGATCGTCGGCGTCGAGCGCAAAGGCGCGTTCATGAACGTGGCTTACGAGGGTGTCAGGGAAATGGTCGAGGTCGAGGAGAAGATCCTGCTCGACACCTTCAAAAAGTACGGCGCCGAAGACCTCGGCGACGAGTACGGCAAAAAGTGGTGGGACGAGAAGATCACCTTCTTCTATCCGGGCCACATGATGGATATCCCGCAGATGTTCGGCACCATGGACACCATCGCCCCCTACGACAAGATCGAGGAGATCTACTGGGCGATGAAGGAAGCCATCGAGACCAATTTCCCGCAGGCAAAATTCATTGCGCACTTCTCGCATTGGTATGAGTGGGGCGCCATGGTGTACGACCGCTTTATCGTGGAGGGCAAGGATGTGCCCGAAGACCCGGTGGAGGCACTGCGCCTGCATCAGGAGATCTGGACCTGCGGTGTCCGCACCGCATTGGCACACGGCGGCGTGGTCAACGACCACCACGGTGTCGGCATCAAGCTCGGCCGCCTGATGAAGGAGCAGTACGGCCCGGCCATGCAGGTCTTTGAGGGATTGAAGAAGCAGTTAGACCCGAACGGCATCATGAACCCCTTCAAACTCGGCCTTTAATATTTTCGGGAGGTATGCTATAATGATTATGTCGGAAAAATCCAAGCAGCATGTCGATTCCTGCCGCTTTTGCTGGATGTGCCACCATATCTGTCCGATCGGCAATGCCACCGGCCAGGAGAGAAACACCGCCAGAGCCAGAGCGCTCGGCATTTCGCTCGTCAACCGCGAAGCCATCGAGCTGGACGAGATCATGGATAACATCTATGAATGTGCGACCTGCGGCGGCTGTGTAGAGATCTGCAACACCGGCTGGGATCCGGTCATGTTCACCAAGGAGACCCGTCTGCAGGCGGCGCTGGAGGGGAAACTTCCCGAATACATCCGGAATATGGTGGGCAACTGCCTTGAAACGGGCAATGCCTACGGCAAGACCGAACTGTGCGGCGACCTTTCTGCCGCCATCAAGGCACATCAGGCCAAGACCGACACCCTGCTGGTACTGGGCGCGGATGCGCGGTTCATGCAGTGCCGGCAGGGGCTGAAAGCCATCGCCGTGCTGGAAAAAGCGGGCGTACCGTTCACCGTTCTGGCCGACGAACCGGCGACCGGCGCACAACTGGACTTTTTGATCGGTGCCGCCAACGAGACCAAGGAGCAGATGAGCCGGGCGGCCGATGTTTTCGGCGGCTACAAGACAGTCGTCCTCTATGACCCCGACGACGCGAAAGCCGTCAAACAGACCTACCGGGAATACGGCGTGGAACTGAACACCTCCGCCGTGACCTATACCTCTTTCTTGGCTTCGCTTATCAAGAGCGGCGCCCTGAAAGCCGAAAACTCCGGTAAGAAGGTCGTTTTCCAGGATCCCTATCAATTGGCGCGCGATCTGGAAGAGACCGAAGACGCCCGCGAGATCATCAAGGCATTCGCCGAACTGAACGAAATGCTGCTCAACCGCAGAGAGACCGTTTGGGCGGGCAATATCCTGATGGCGCAGTATCTCCCCTCCGTCATCCTGAAGGTCGCCGAACGCCGCATCTTCAATGCGGCCAGCATCGGTGCCGACACCATCGTCACCGCCGGCATTTCGGAATATGCGGCGCTCAAAAACGTTGACCAGTCCGCCGTCCGGATCCTCTCTCTCGAAGACCTGATCCTCGGCGAATAAAGGAGAACACCATGTTAGTCAATTTGCAGTATGTGTTGGATCTGGCGGAAAAAGGCAATTTCTGCATTCCCGCATTCAATGTTTACAACATGGAGACCGCCATGGGCGTCGTCAAGGCGGCGGAAGAAATGCACGCCCCCATCATCATGCAGGTCTATCCGCGCCTGATGAAGGAGGAAGCGGGATATTTCCTGGCGCCCGTTGTCAAGGCGGCGGCCCAAAAGGCCGGCGTGCCGATCTGTTTCCATCTGGATCACGGGCCGTCGGAATTGGAGACCACCCGTTCACTGCGCTGGGGCGCGACCGGTATCATGCTCGACGGGTCGACCCTGCCGTTTGAAGAAAACATCGCCCTCACCAAGCGGGTCGTCGATACCTGCAGCTATGTCGGCGTCGGCGTCGAGGGCGAGCTCGGCCACGTCGGCACGACCAAGGACGATGAGATGGACGAATTCACCACCCCCGCCGATGCCAAACGGTTCGTCGAAGAGACCGGCGTGGCCTGCCTTGCCGTTGCGGTCGGTACCGCACACGGCAGATACAAAAAGCCGCCGAAGCTCGATATCGAACGCATCGAAGCCATCCGCAAGGCCACGAACAATACCGCCCTCGTTCTGCACGGCGGCTCGGGCGTTCCGGATGAGGAGATCCGTCGGGCAGTCAAGGCGGGCATCCGCAAGATGAATTTTGCCACCGACATCTGCTATGCGTTCCTCGACTGCTGTCTGGAAGAACTGCAAAAGCCCGATCGGGCCATCGCGGTGGACAACTTCATGAAGAAGCCGATCGAAGCGGTCAAAAACTTCTGCATCACAAGGATCTCCCTTGTCGGTGCCGACGGAAAGGCGTAAAGTTATGAACGAGATCGTAGGCATCGGCGCGTGCGTGATGGATACGCTCATCACCGTTCCGCATTATCCTGCCGAGGACACCAAACTGCGTGCGACCGGCAGCAAGCCCGCCGGAGGCGGCCCCGTGGCAACGGGGCTCGTTGCCGCAAGCAAGCTGGGATGCGCGGCCGGCTATATCGGGGTACTGTCGGAGGACGCCGGCGGAAAATTTCTGATCGAAGATTTCAAAAAGTACGGTGTTTCGACCGAAAACGTCACGACCGTTTCGGGCAGGCGCTCGTTCACCTCGGTGATCTGGCTGAGCGCCGAAACGACCAGCCGCACCTGTGTGTTCGACAAGGGCGATCTGCCGCCGCTCACCCTCACCGAAGCCCAGAAAGAGGCGATCGCAAACGCGAGACTCTTGATGATCGACGGCAACGAAATGGATGCCGCCGAGGAGGCGTGCCAAATCGCCCGCCAGTCGGGCACCAAGGTGCTTTACGATGCCGGCGGACTGTATGCCGGGGTGGAACGGCTGCTTCCCCTTGCCGACTTCCTGATCCCCTCCAAAGAGTTCGCGCTCGGCCACACCGGCTGCCGCACGGTGGAAAAGGCCGCCGAAAAGCTTTACCGGACGTATTCCCCCGAAGCGGTAGTGATCACCTGCGGGAAAGACGGCGGCGTGCTGTACGACGGGAAAGAACTGTACCGCTATCCGATCTATCCCGCCGAAGTGGTGGATTCCAACGGCTCGGGCGATGTGTTCCACGGCGCGTTTGCCGCAGGCTTCATCAAAGGCTTCGACACCAGAAAGTGCTGCCATTTTTCGAGCGCCGTTTCGGGGCTCAAATGCACGGGCATCGGTGCACGAGAAAGCGTCCCCGCATTTGATACGGTCAAAAAATATATGAAGGAGAATGGTTATGAACTTTAAAAAGGCATACGTTCCCGCCAAAGGGTACACGCCGATCTGCAAGATCGGTGAATGCTCCTTGAAGAAACTGGAATTCGGTATCATCGAATTGGATGCCGGCGAAACGCAGGATTTTTACACCGAAGACAAAGAGGTGGCCTTTATCCTGCTGGAAGGCCACTGTGACGTTGCTTTTGACGGACAAAAGTGGAAAGACATCGGTAACCGTCAAACGGTTTTCGAGAATCGCAAAGCGGAATGCTTCTATATGCCGCGTGAGCAGGAACTGCTGATCATCGCCCGCGACCATCTCAAGATCGCGGTCTGCGGCACGCCGGTCGCGGAAAAGACCGAGCCGCAGGTGCTGCGTGAAGATCATGCCGTACTGAAATTGCTGGGCGAGCCGCCGTATCAGCGCGAAACGAGTTTTCTTGTCGACGGAAATTCCAACGCCAAGGTGCTCACTATCGGCGAGGCCTACTGCACCGAGGGCAACTGGGCGGGCTTCCCGCCGCACAAGCACGACGAGGACAACATGCCCAAGGAGTGCATTGCCGAAGAGATCTACTATTTCCTGTTCGAGCCCAAGCAGGGCTTCGGTGTTCAGTGCCTTTACACCTCGGACGGCACGGTGGATGAAGCCTACCGCGTCAAAAACGATGAATTGGTGGAATTTCCGTACGGATATCACACCACCGTATCGACCCCCGGCTATCAGACCTATTTCCTGTGGCTGATGGCGGGTGATTATCAGGGCTTCAACCGCAGCAGTGACCCCGAACATGAATGGATAGAAAAACGGTGATCCTGCGGGGGGGAGATATGCCGCCCGCATATCTCCCCCGCATTTTTTACATAAAGGAAGGAAAGAACGATGACATTTCAGGAATTGAAAGAGAAAAATCCGCAGATCGCACTCTACCCTGTCGACAGCGAAGAATTCCGGTCTTTCGGCCGGGTCCTGCAGGGCTTTGACGCGGCGGAAATTTTAAAGACGGCCAAAACCATTCCGGCTCCCGACAGCGGTTCGGTCTATGTCGCACGGGAGCCGCGCTTTGAAGACCTCGCCATCGCCAAGGAGATCACCGACCGCTGCTTCGGCGAACTGCCGACCCAGATCGGCTACTGCTGGGGACACAACAGCTTTTTGAACGCCACCGAATGGCACACGTCGAGCGAGATCAACATTGCCATCACCCCGCTCGTGCTGGTTTTGGGGCATCGTTGGGACATCCGGGACGGGTGGATCGACGCCGCCGATTTCAAGGCGTTTTACCTGCCCGCGGGCACCGTGGCGGAGGTGTATGCCACCTCGCTGCATTTCTGCCCCTGTGAGGTGGAGCCGAGTGGGTTCGGCTGTGTGGTCGCGCTCCCCGAAGGCACCAACACGCCCCTTTCCGGCGAAGCGGCAGACAAACTGCTGTTCTGCAAGAACAAGTGGCTTCTGGCGCACTGCGAAAACACGGGTCTGATCGCGCGCGGCGCCGTTGCGGGCATCCGCGGTGTCAATTACCGAATCAACTATTGAGGGTACTGCTATGAAATATCTGCTCGGCATCGACTTCGGCGGCGGTTCTTCCAAAGCCACCCTTCTGAACACCGAAGGAAACATCGCTGCGGAAAGCACGGTGGAATATCCGACCCTGCATCCGACCTCGGACGGCTGCGAACAGTCCCCAGAAGACTGGATCGCGGCTCTGTGCCGGAACTGCCGCACCCTGCTCAAAGACTCCGGCATTTCTGCCGGGGATATTCTGGCAGTCGCCGTGGATTCGGCGACCCATACGAGTCTGGTGTGCGACGAAAACTTCAGGCCGCTGCGCCGTGCCATCCACTGGACCGATTCCCGCTCCCGCACGCAGGCGAACCGTTTGCTCAGCGCCGCGGGCGAGCAGATCTTTCAAAAGACATTTCACAAACCCGACACCATCTGGACTTTGCCGCAGCTTTTATGGCTCAAAGAAAACGAGCCGGAGGTTTTCGAAAAGATCCGGTACCTCTTTTTTGAAAAGGATTTCATTCGCTTTTTCCTGACCGGCGTTTTCTGCACCGATTATATCGAAGCCGAGGGCTCCATGCTCTTCGACTGCAACAAGATGGCGTGGGATACCGAACTGTGCGTACTTTGCGGCATCCGTCCCGACTGCCTGCCGCCGCTCAAGGCACCGACCGATATCATCGGCAGGGTCACGAAAGCCGCGGCAAAAGAAACGGGGCTCGAAGAGGGCACCCCCGTTATCTGCGGCACGACCGACACCGTCATGGAGGTCTTTGCCTCGGGTGCCGTGCAGCCGCAGGACGTCACGGTCAAGCTGGCCACGGCCGGACGGATCTGTGTCATCACCGACCGCCCCTACCCTAACCGTCATCTGGTCAACTATTCCCACATCGCGCCGGGACTCTGGTACCCCGGCACCGCCACCAAAGCGGCGGCATCGAGTTACCGCTGGTTCCGCGACACCTTCGGCGGGACTTACCGGGAGCTGGACGACCTGACAAAGGATATCCCCATCGGCTGCGAGGGGCTCATCTACCACCCGTATCTCAACGGCGAACTGACCCCCTATGCCGATCCGATGCTTTGCGGCAGCTTCACCGGCATCCGTTCGACCCACACCAAAGGACATTTTGCCAAGGCCGTTATGGAGGGCGTGAGCCTCTCCCTTCTGGACAGCAAGATCCTGCTTGACAGCATCGGTATCCCCTATCAGCCGCAGGCGACCCTCATCGGCGGCGGCTCCAAGGGCAGAAAATGGGCACAGATCACGGCAGATATGCTGGATATGGCCCTGCAGATCACCGAAAACGCCGATTCCTCATTCGGCTCATGCATGCTGGCGGGCATTGCCGTCGGCGTTTTTGCCGATGCGAAGGATGCCGTCGCGAAATGTGTCAAACCGTTGGACACCATCCGCCCCGTTTCCCGGAACACCGAGGCATATCACAAGATCTTCGGTGAATACAAAAAGATACACGATGCTTTGGCACCGATTTATGATGCAAGATGAAAATAACCGTATGTATTCGGCAGGGACAAGACGGTGAGATCAATCCGTTTGACGCCTGTGCCTATGAAGAAGCCCTGAAAATCCATAATGCGGAGATCACCCTTTTAAGCATGGGTGTCCCCGCGACCAAAGATTTTTTGCTGAAGCTGACCCGTCTGGGTGCCGCAAACGCCGTTTTGCTGACCGATCCCGCCTTTGCGGGAGCCGACACACTGGCGACCGCGTATACGCTTTCGCTGGCGATCAGACGGCTTGAGCCGGATCTGGTCTTTTGCGGGCGGCAAACGCTGATCGGCGATACGGCACAGACCGCACCGATGCTGGCGGAAATGATCGGCTATCACCTCATCACCAATGCCATGTCGGTCACCTGCGCGCAGGAGCGCATCTGCTGCGAGACCCGCGATGAGGGAACGGTCTGCGCCGATTTTCCCGCACTGGTCACCGTGGAGCGCATCAACACGCTGCGTCTGCCGTCCATTTTCTCCAGGATCGGGACGGTCGAGACCCTGACGGCAGCCGATCTCGGCGCCGATCTGTCCCGATGCGGCCTCGCCGGCTCCCCGACAAGGGTGCTTGAAAGCCGGGAAAACCAGTCCGGCAAACGGAAATGCACCTTTATCGAACTGCACGAGTTGCCCGGGATCATTCGGCAAAGCGCCGCCCGGGCGGCAACGCGCTCCGATTTCGTTTCGGGCAGCAGCGCCAAACTGAAGCGGGTCTTCACGGTCGGCACCGCGCCGCTCGGATTTGCCCAAACGGTCAGCGATGATATCACGGTGATCGAGCCGACCTCAAAAGAGGAGATCGCCGCCGTCATCCGCCAAGAGAGACCGAACGCGGTTTTGTGGGGCAGTGACAGCAAAAGCAAACGCACGGCCGCACAGGTCGCCGCCATGCTCGGGCTGGGGCTGTGTGCCGACTGCACCTCCCTTGAAACCGACGGCGACACTCTTTTCATGGTGCGCCCTGCCCTTTCGGGCAGCGTGATCGCCAAGATCAAAAGTCTGACCCGCCCCGCCATGGCGACGGTGCGCACCACGCAGAACGGATTCAAGGACATCACGGTTTGTGTCGGGTACGGCGCAAAAGAGTATGTAAATCAGGTGACCGCCTTTGCCGAAAAACTCGGTGCCGATCTGGCAGCGACCCGCAAAGCGGTAGACTGCGATCTGATACCCTACGCCTGCCAGGTCGGGCTGACGGGAAAGACCGTTGCCCCGCCCGTCTATATCGCGGTCGGCGTTTCGGGGGCAGTCCATCACCTGGTCGGTATGCAGAGAGCCGGCACGGTGATCGCCGTGAACAGCGACAAAAACGCGCCGATCTTCGACTATGCCGATTTCGGACTTGTTTTGTCCGATTTGAGTAAACTTCTCTGACAGGAAAACGGGTCAAAAGCAGGGTTCCCCCTGCTTTTGACCCGTTTGCGTTTTTATCTATGCCGCGTCCTTCTGTTCGTTTTCGCCCGCCACGCTTTGAGCCGTCTCCAGCATAGTCTCGGCAAAAATGGCATATCCCCTTGTCGGATCGTTCACCAGCACATGGGTGACGGCGCCCACCAGTTTGCCGTTTTGCACGATGGGGCTGCCGCTCATCCCCTGCACGATACCGCCGGTGCGGTGCAGCAATTCGGGATCGGTCACGGTGATATCCATGTCCTGCTCCCCGCCGCAGCGCACCTTGGTGATCTGCACATCGTACCACTGCGGACCGGTGTCATCCAGCGTACAGCACAGTTGTGCCGGGCCGGTCACCACCTCCTGCCGGGGTGCCACCGTGATCCACTCGCCTGTTTTTTGCGGCGCGCGCAGTCGACCGTAGACGCCGGTCGCGCCGTTGACGGTCAGCGTGCCGTAACAGGCGCCGTCGAAGCCGCCGCAGAGTTCGCCTGCGTCGCCGCTGACGCCGCGGGTGATGCTGTAGATGCGGGCCGGCACGATCTCACCGCTGGCGATCGGCAGTACCTCGCCGGTGTCGGCGTCACAGATGGGGTGACCCAGCCCGGCAAACGCGCCGGTCGCCGGCACGGTGAAGGTCACGGTACCGATACCGGCAGAGCTGTCCCGCACCCAAAGCCCTGCCTTATACCGTCCTTCGCCCGCCGACATCACGGCCGCGAAACGCACCGTGGCCGTCACCCCGTCGCGCCGCACACGCAGCGTCATCGGCTGTCCGTTTGAACGCTCCACCAGTGCGGCCACCTCGCCCTTGGTGGTGACCGTCTGCCCGTTGATGCTCTCGATCACGTCGCCCGCGCGGACGCCCGCATCCTGTGCCGGATGACGGCAGCCGCCGGCGGCGTCCACATCGGTGAGTCCCACCACCAGCACCCCGCTGGTGTAAAGTTTCATGCCGAACACCTCGCCGCCCAACAGCACTTCCATATCGTCTGCCCGGTGCACCGACACCTGCTTGACCGGAAAAACACCGAGCAATTTCACCGTGGCGCCGAACTCCGCCGCATCGGCCGCCACCGCTTCGCTTTCGGCCGTGAGCGGTGCCGACAGCCGCAGGCTGTCATCGCCGGCCACCACATACGCCGACGGCACCTGCGCGGCATAAAAACCGACACCGACCTGCACCGCCAGGCAAAGCGGTGTCAGCACCGCGCAAAGCCGCCGAAAAAATCCTTTCATCTCTCCCTCGCCCCCTTTGTCCCGGCAGCGTTTTTTCAAAAAAAGACGATGTCAGGACAGGATTACTGTTCCACCGGCTGGCGCGGATATTTGTCGGTTTTGCAGGAAACCGACGCAAAAAACGGCAGAGAGAAAATTTTTTTGAAAAAATTTCAGCCGATCTGCGCGCGCAGCGCCTCGGCCGGGTGCAGGGCCGCCGCACGGCGCGCGGGATACCACCCGAACACGCCGCCCAGCAGCACCGTGACCGTCCACACCAGACAGAGACGTCCCCACGGCATCACCGGCGTCAGCCCGAAAAGCGCCAGTCCGCCCGCCCCGACCGCCGCACCCACGACGATCCCGGCGGTGGCGCCGCCGGCCGCCAGAAGCAATGACTCGGTCAGAAATTCCGCCATGATGCGCCGATGGGTGGCGCCCAGTGCCTGCTTGATGCCGATTTCCCGCACCCGCTCGTTCACGGCAGTGAGCAGAGAGGTGAGCATCCCGGTGCCCGCCACCACCAGCGACACGGCGGAAACGGCGGTGAGCACCCAGCTCACCACGTCCAGTATACGCGTGAGGCGGCCGCGCTGGGCGGCCAGATCCTCCGCGGCAAAACGATCCGTCTCGCCGGTGCTGCGCTCCAGCGCGGCGATCACCTGCCGGCGCACCGTTTCGGTGCGGTCGTCCCCTGCCAGCTGCACGGCGATCTGAGTAAAGTTCTGCTTGCCGCTCACCTCCTGCAGGGTGGTATAGGGAAGATAGACCAGCCCCGAAAGATAGCCGCTGACGCTTTGCAGCAGGCTGCTGCCCGCCTTGGCCACGCCGACCACCCGCAGGGTGAGGGTGGTCTCCCCCACCGACAGTGCCAGCGACCGCCCCACGGCATTGCTGCTGCCGTAGGCGGCAATGGCGACCGCCTCGTCCACCACGCACACCGGTGCGCCGGCGCGGATATCGCTTTCGCGGAACAGCCGTCCGGCGGCGGTCTCCAGCGCCACCACCTGATGAGCGCCCGCGTCGATACCGCCGACATAGGCGGTAAAGGTGTAGTCGCCCAGCGTGCCCTGACCGCCCACCGTCACTAGCGGCATGGCCGCCTGCACGCCGTTCACCGACCGGATGGCGGACAGGCAATTTTCGTCCAGTATCTCGCCGGACACCGCCGAGACCGAGAGTCCCTGCAGCCCCATGCTCTGCAGTTCGCCGCTCACCGCATCCGCACCGGCGGCACCCACCAGCGTCACCAGTGTGACCATCCATACCCCGATGAGCACGCCCCCCGCCGTCAGCAGTGCCCGTCCACGGCGGCGGGCGATATGACGGCAGGCACTGCGGATCACCTCACCCATGCTGTGCCTCCACCCGCACCCGCGTCCCGTTACGCGACACGGCGGCGGGATCGTCGATCAGCCAGTCTCCGGGCTCTACCCCCTTGCTGATCCATACGCCTTCGGACAGTTCATCCGCCACCGTCACGTCCGCACGCAATGCGCGGCCGTTTTTCAGTAAATAGACGTATTCCCGCCCGTCATCGTCTGCCATGAGCGCCTCATACGGGATGATGACCCCGTCGGCGCTGCCCACGCAGATGCCGGCACGGGCCGACAACCCACATTTCAGGGAGGCGTCTGCGGCATCCAGACCAATCACGGCGTCCACCACCGTGCTGCCGGCCGGATTCTGATAGGCCGCGGCCCCCAACGCCACCACCGTGCCGGTGTAGGAGGCCGCCGAAAAAGCGGCGCCGGTCACCGTGACCCGCTGTCCCACCGCCACCTGACGAAGCCGTCCCTCCGGCACGGCGACACGCACCTGCACCTTCGTTTTCCCGTTGGCCGAAACGGCCTGTACCGCCGCCGTGGCCGCCTCTACCCTACCGCTCGCCTGCACCGTCTGCTCCACGTGCTGTGTGGCCACACGGGTGACCGTTACCTGCGGTACATTGCTGCCCGCCGCCCGGCCGATGAGCCACGCCGCCAGCGACAGCACCGCCGTGACCGCCGTGAGCCAAATGTATTTTTTCATCTGCCCGCCCTCTTTCACATTCGTCGCTTTAGTATTCGACTAAAGGCACCGAATATCCCCCAAAAGAAAAAGCGGCGCACACTTTCGATCGGATAAATGCAAAAAAACTGCCCCGGCGGGCAGCTTTTTTGCATTTTACAATTACAGAGTGCGGTCACGGTGCATATATTCCGTCGGGGTCATGCCCGTCGCCGCCTTGAACATACGCCTAAAAAACGACGCCGAACAGAAATTCAGCCGCTCACAAATCGCGTCCTCGGTGTATCCGTCCCGCAGCAGAAAAGCGGCTTTCCGGATGCGGACGGCATTTTTATATTGGATGGGCGTCTGCCCCGTCTGCTGCTTGAACACGCTGTAAAAGCGCGACTCGGACAGATGGCACAGCCTCGCCAGCGCTTCGACGCGGATATTCTCCGTGCAATGCGCGTGCAGGTATTCAATGGCGGGATCGACACTGCCCGGCTCCCGCTGCACCTCTCCGCCCAGCCGTTCTTCACAGACGGCGAGCAGTGCAAAGCAGCACGCCAGCCCGCCCAGGTGCGACGGCCCCTCCAGCGCTTTATCCAACTGCACAAAGCGTTCGGTCAGATCATCACACGGCACCGCCCGCACCCCGCCGCCGCGGATATGCAGCAAGTCGGGCGAAAACTCCAGAACATAAAACGCCGCGCCGCTCTCCCCCTGCCAGCGCAGTTCATAGGGGGTATCGGGCGGAATGTAGATCAGGGTGTCGGGGCCGCAGGATCGTTCCTCCCCTCCGCCGATCACGCAGCTGCCCGCCATGAGCCAGCGCAGCTGCGCGAAGCCGAAGCCGCGCTCAGTTTTGCAGATATGGCCGTCATCGACGGTGTGATGATCAAGTTCACAGCGCTCCCAAACCGTTTCCTGCGGCATGCGTATCACTCCCATATGTCAGTAGGATCGTGTCCCCCGCAAGACAGTATACCATCTTGTTTTTTACCTGTCAATCCCGTATCCGGCTGCTGACGCGGGAGCCTGCAATTTGTCTCTTGACAATTCGGTCACAACGTGATATGCTGATACCAAACGTTGATGGGGACGGGAATCGCCGTCGGTCCGGCCAAAGAGAGTGCTGTCATCGGCTGAAAGCAGCGCAGGGATCAGGACACGATCACCCCTACCACCCCGGAGCTCGCACCAAAACGGCACCGCCCTCATGGTGTGACGGCTGACCTCGTTACCGGTCGCTTGAGGGCGGTACTGCCGCCGAATCAAGGGTGGAACCACGTGGAATTTTGCCGCGTCCCTTACGGGATGCGGCTTTTTTATTTTCAAAAGGAGTGACTATCATGCTGAACATCACCTTAAAAGGCGGCGACGTGAAAGCGGTGGCGGAGAACACCACCATCGACGCGCTCTGCCGCGAAATTTCCATGGGACTGTACCGCAACGCCTGCGCCGCGCGGCTGAACGGCAAGGTCGTTGACCTGCGCACCGCGCTGACCGCCGACGGCGAACTGGAGATCCTCACCTTCACCGATCCCGACGGCGCATGGGCCTACCGCCACACCGCTTCGCATATTCTGGCACAGGCGGTGCGTCATCTCTTCCCCGAGGTGAAGTTGGCCATCGGCCCGGCGGTGGACAACGGTTTCTATTACGACTTTGACCGCGAGACCCCCTTCACCCCCGAAGACCTCACCAAGATCGAGGACGAGATGCGTGCCATCGCCAAGCAGGCGCTGCCCATCGAAGCGTTTGAACTTTCGGTGGACGAGGCGCGCGCGCTGATGAAGGACGAGCCCTACAAACTGGAACTGATCGAGGAGCACGCCGGCAAGGGCGAGACGATCAAATTCTACCGTCAGGGCGATTTCACCGATCTGTGCGCCGGCCCGCACCTGCCGGATACCGGCTATGTCAAGGCGGTGAAACTCACCTCCTGCACCGGTGCCTACTGGCGCGGCAACGAAAAGAACAAAATGCTGCAGCGCATCTACGGCACCGCTTTCCCGAAGAAGAGCGAGCTGGAGGAATACCTGCTGCAGGTGGAAGAGGCCAAAAAGCGTGACCACAACAAGCTCGGCCGTGAACTGGAACTGTTCACCACCTCGGACGTGATCGGGCAGGGTCTGCCCATCATGCTGCCCAAGGGCGCCCGCATCATCCAGCTGCTGCAGCGCTTTGTGGAGGATGAGGAACAGCGCCGCGGCTGGCAGCTCACCAAGACCCCCTTCATGGCCAAGAGTGACCTTTACAAGATCTCCGGCCACTGGGATCATTATCTTGACGGGATGTTCGTGCTGGGTGACCCGGAAAAGGACGACGAGGTCTTTGCGCTGCGTCCCATGACCTGCCCGTTCCAGTATCAGGCGTATCTCAACCGCGCCCGTTCCTACCGCGACCTGCCGCTGCGCTATAACGAGACCTCCACTCTCTTCCGCAACGAGGCGAGCGGCGAGATGCACGGCCTCATCCGCGTGCGTCAATTCACCATTTCGGAAGGCCACCTGATGTGCCTGCCCGAACAGTTGGAGGAGGAGTTCAAGGGCTGTCTGGAACTCGCCATCTTCATGCTCAAGACGCTCGGCCTTTACGAAGACGTGTCCTACCGCTTCTCGCAGTGGGATCCGAATGACCGTGCCAAATATATCGGCACCGATGAGCAGTGGGACGAGGCGCAGGGCATGATGAAGCGCATCCTCGACCATCTGGAGATCCCCTACAAGATCGGTATCGGCGAGGCCGCTTTCTACGGCCCGAAGCTGGACATCCAGATCAAGAACGTCCACGGCAAGGAAGACACCCTTATCACCATCCAGATCGACCAGATGCTGGCGGAAAAGTTCGGCATGGAATACACCGACCGCGACGGCAGCAAGAAGAACCCCTATATCATCCACCGCACCTCCATCGGCTGCTATGAGCGCACGCTGGCGCTGCTGATCGAAAAATACGCCGGTGCGTTCCCGATGTGGCTGGCGCCCGAGCAGGTGCGTGTCATGCCCATCACCGACAAGCAGGCCGATTTCGCCAAGTCGGTGAGCGACCGTCTGCGTGCCGCCGGTCTGCGGGTGGAGACCGATCTGCGCAACGAAAAGATCGGCTACAAGATCCGCGAGGCACAGATGCAGAAGGTGCCGTATATGCTCGTGGTGGGCGACAAGGAAATGGAACAGAACGGCGTGGCCGTGCGCGCCCGCGGCGAGGGCGACCTGGGCACCATGCCGGTGGAGGACTTCCTCGCACGGGCACTCGACGAGGTGGCCACCAAGGTCATCAAGTGACGGAGGTCGGTCATGCTGCACAATGATAAACTGTGGGGGGTCAACCTGCACAACCGGGACTACCCCTCCTACCGTCCGAACATGGACGAAGCCATCCGGCTCGCGGCCGAGATGGGCAGCACCGTCTGCCGCTTCGACTACACCCCCGTCAATGAGGATATGCTCGCCTACACCCGCGAGGTGATCCGCAAGTGTCACGACCGCGGCATGAAGCTGATGCTGGTCTGCGGCCACCTCTTCAAAACGGAGGAGCAGATCGCCCAAAGCATCGAGTATATCTCCACCCATCTGGCGGGCGAGGCGGATTTCTTCCAGTTGTTCAATGAGACGGATATCTACTGCTCCCGCACCGACGATGGGTTTTACGATATTTCCGACCCGACGGGCATGAGCGACGGCTACTACAACCCCGCCCGTGTGGCAGAGGTGGTGCCGAAGATGAAGCTGGCACTGGAGATCTTCCGCCGCAACGCGCCGGACGCCCGGCTGATCGTCAATATCGGCTCCCGCCACTTCCCCATGCTCGACCGCTATGTCGAGGCGGGGCTGAAATGGGACATCATCGCCTTTGATATCTACGATCTGGCCAAGTGGGATCACCACGCCTTCTTTTGCGATATGGAGGCGCGCTACCCCGGCTATGATTTCATGGTGGTGGAGTGCAACTATCCCGCCAACGACGGTCCTTTCACCGAGGCGGCACAGGCCGAGTGGGTAGAGTCCTTTGCCCGTATCATGGACGACTACCGTTCCGAGCGGATGCTGGGTGTCATCTTTTATGAACTGTTCGACCAGCCCAATCTTCAAAAAGGGCGGGAGGGCTGGTATGGCGAGGCACATTTCGGACTGGTACACATGGGTGACGATTTCGTCCCCGCACAGCCCAAAGAGTCCTATCGCCGCCTGCAGGCCATGCTGAAAAAAGACTGACAAAGCAAAACAGCACCGGGTCAGACGCCGAGTGTTCCAAAGGACACCCGGCGAACGATGTGTTCCACTGCGTGGAACGTGATGTGCCTTACGGCGTGATGTTCGTCTGTGACGAGTGATGTGCGCCTCGACGGCGCGTGAGTGGAACACGTCACATCACTTTGCGGCACAACCGCAAAACATCACTATGGCGAAGCCATAACATCACTAAACACTTTCAAAAAGCAAAAAACAGACTGATATTTTGATTTATCAGTCTGTTTTTGTTTATAAGTGTGCACTTACTCACCACATAGGTGGCGTTTGTGCTTTAAACGGCTTTTTATGTCCGCTTATTTATTCTGTTCGCGTGTGTAGTCCAG
Source organism: Acutalibacteraceae bacterium (assembly GCA_045599305.1). Classification (GTDB taxonomy): domain Bacteria; phylum Bacillota; class Clostridia; order Oscillospirales; family Acutalibacteraceae; genus SIG588. Next base: position 62,113 of record JAZRVU010000103.1, read on the forward strand.
CAGGCCGCCCGCCAGCAGCATGGCGATCTGCCGCTCGGAGAAGGAGGCGTTGAGCGGGTATTCCTCGCCGGTGGTCTCATTTTTCAGCGTCACGGCCTCGCCCGCGGCGATACGGCGGCGCACATCCGGCAGACAGAGGGTGTCGCCCAGCGAAATGCGGTCATAGTCCGCTTCGTTTTGGAATGTGAGCGGGAGGATGCCGGCATTGATGAGGTTGGCCACGTGGATGCGGGCAAACGACTTCACGACGACCGCCTTGATCCCCAGATAGAGCGGCGCGAGCGCGGCATGCTCACGCGAGCTGCCCTGCCCGTAATTGGCGCCGCCCACAATGATGCCGGCACCGGCCGCCTTGCAGCGGGCGGGGAACTCCGGATCGCAGCGCACGAAGCAATGCTCCGAAATGGCGGGGATGTTGGAGCGCAGCGGCAGGATCTTGGCACCGGCGGGCATGATGTGATCGGTGGTGATGTTGTCCCCCACCTTCAAAAGCACGTCCGCACGGATGGTGTCGGCCAGCGGCGCGGTGGCGGGGAACGGCTTGATGTTCGGGCCGCGCAGGATCTCCACCTTGTCCATATCCTCCACCGGTGCGGGCGGGAGGATCATGTTATCGTTGATGAGGAAATGTGCCGGCAGGGACACCGCAGGGGCGTTACCCATGGTGCGCGGATCGGTGAAGACACCGGTCAACGCGGACACCGCCGCCGTTTCGGGGCTGACAAGGTAGACCTGCCCGTCCGCCGTACCGGAGCGGCCCTCGAAATTGCGGTTGAAGGTGCGCAGCGACACACCCGCCGAATTGGGCGACTGACCCATGCCGATGCAGGGGCCGCAGGCGCATTCCAGCACACGGGCGCCCGCGGCGATGATATCCGCCAGCGCACCGCATTCGGCCAGCATATTATACACCTGTTTGGAGCCGGGCGCGATGGCGAGGCTCACATCCGGATGCACGGTTTTGCCCTTGAGGATGGCGGCGACCTTCAGCATATCCGAAAGGGACGAGTTGGTGCAGGAGCCGATGCAGCACTGATCCACCTTTTTGCCCGCGAGCGACGCGACCGGCTTCACATTGTCGGGCGAATGGGGGCAGGCGGCCAGCGGCTCCAGCGAGGACAGGTCGATGGTGACCACCTCGTCATACACAGCGTCCGCATCCGCCGAAAGGGCGACCCAGTCGGCCTCGCGCCCCTGTGCCGCCATGAACGCACGGGTGACCTCGTCGGAGGGGAACACCGAGGTGGAAGCGCCCAACTCGGCACCCATATTGGTGATGGTGGCACGCTCCGGCACCGAGAGGGTCTTGACCCCTTCGCCGCCGTATTCGATGATCTTGCCCACGCCGCCCTTCACAGACAGACGGCGCAGCACCTCCAGAATGATGTCCTTCGCGGCGACCCACGGACGCAGTGCGCCGGTGAGTTCCACCCGCACCATTTTGGGATAGGTGATGTAATAGGTGCCGCCGCCCATGGCCACGGCCACGTCCAGACCGCCCGCGCCGAACGCCAGCATACCGATGCCGCCGCCGGTGGGGGTGTGGCTGTCGGAGCCGATCAGCGTTTTGCCGGGGATACCGAACCGCTCCAGATGCACCTGATGGCAGATGCCGTTGCCGGGACGGGAGAAGAAAAGCCCGTGCTTTTTGCACACCGACTGGATGTAGCGGTGGTCGTCCGCGTTTTCGAAGCCGGTCTGCAGGGTGTTATGGTCGATATAGGCCACCGAAAGCTCCGTTCTGACACGGGGCACCCCCATCGCCTCAAACTCCAGATACGCCATCGTGCCGGTGGCGTCCTGTGTCAGCGTCTGGTCGATGCGCAGCCCGATCTCGCTGCCGGCAGTCATTTCGCCGCAGACAAGGTGCGACGCGATCAGTTTTTGTGCAATGGTGTAGCCCATGGGGATCCCTCCGAAAAATCAATATATCCATATTATACTCAAAACGCCGCCGTTTGTAAAGCCCCGCCGGGCAATTTTTCGCAGTAAAGCACAATCATAACCACCGGCAAAGCCGGTGGTTTGCTCTGCGGCTGTAAGCCGCTGATGCTGGCGGGGCTAAAAGCCCTCTGAAAAGTCTGCCAACCGCAAGCGGTCTCAAATCACCGCTAAAGCGGTTGGTTACTTTTTGTTAT